>RFFU01000015.1 GCA_003697085.1 Candidatus Hydrogenedentota bacterium | reverse complement strand
TTGAAAGGCTTGGAGATAAAGCGCGGGAATTTTTGAACCGATAGAAGAAACGTGAAGAGTCCGGGCTTTCCAGTTGTGAGCATTACATTTCTGGCGGCGATGACGCTTTCGGGTGCGCGCCCTCCCGCCGTCAACGTTCCCTCGGCGGACGTTATTTTGGCGGAAGAAAGCAGCAATCGTGCGGCGCAATTCGTCCTGCGGATGGATTACGAGCAAGCCCGCAACATCTACCGCTCGACCCTCCCGACGATCGATTTCAGCGCGTTTCATCATTATCTTTACGGCCGCGCGCTCTTTCACCTCGGCCTCTGGGAGGAGGCGGAGAAGCAGTTCATCCGTGCCTCCGCAGATACGGAACTCCATCTCTCGGCCGTGAATGCCCTCCGGCGAATCCGAGCGCTTTCGAGACGAGATCCTTCGGAGGAGTTGGCCGGCGCTCGTTGGCTGCCGCTCGAGGTGACCTTTGGTCAAAACCAGGGAGTCGGCGACGTCAAACTCCTCGACGACGGCACTGTGGTCACGGCTCACACCGCGGAAGGGGAAGTCCGATTCTGGTCCGCTTCCGGGAGAGTCGCCTTCCGCGTGAGCGATCTCGGGCGTCCCGTGCGGATAAGACCGGACGGAAGAACCGTTTGGGTCGCGGATATGTCTTCGGGCAGATTGGCGCGGATCGACCCGGAAGTCAGAACGGTCCAGGTCATCGAATTGGCGAAGATTCCTCTGCCCGGCGTTCGTGACATCGCCGTCGATCCGGATGGAACACTCTGGGTGCTTGATTACGGCAATCGGATGCTCGTGCGTTTGTCCAAGGATGGCCGTCCGATCGCGCGAATTCCCGTGCCGAAGGGCTTGGAGCCGGAGGCTGTGGCGGTGCCGAACGAGCGGTTTCTTCTGGTGGCGGGCGCGGGAGAGGTTCCGGTGCGCCTCGTGACGAAGACCGGTTATCTCGTAAGAGGCTACGAGATAACCGGTGTCTCGAAGGTGACGGGAATCGCCGTCTGGAAAGAGGGAATCGTGGTTCAGGCCGACAACGGGCTGCTTTATTTCGCGACCTCGTTAGAGGATGATTTTTCGGGACCACTGGGGGGAAAGAAAAAACCCATTACGACCGGAAGATTAGGGTTCCAGTTCGATCGTTATGGAAACCTCTGGTGGGCGGACGGGCAGTCCGTCAACATGGCACGGCGGCTTCCTACAAATCGTCCGTTTCACATTGTCGAGGTGGAGAGTATGAATATGGAAAGAATCGACGGAACACGTTCCGCTGTCGTGATGGATGCGACGGTGGAACTCCCGGACGGCGCTCCGATTGAATCTCTTGATCGGCGATCATTTCGCGTGATTCGGACGGGAAAAAAGGGCGAAGAGGAAGAGATCTTTCCCGTCGAGGTGGAAAACTTTTCCGCTCCGGAAGTGGGAAGACGGGTGATTTTCTTGAGAGAAGCGAGCGATGTGGTTGCTCGCCATCGGAACGGTATCAACAGGATCCTCGGAATGATTCTCGACCAAGCACGAGAAGTGGATGCCTTTGCTCTTCTCGATATGGCCGATACCTTCATTTTCCGCCGCGATTTTGTCCGCTCCACTCCACTCGTTCGGAAAACACTTGCGGAAGATGTCCCCCACGTTGCTGAGATCGATCTTCGTCGCCTTCCAGCGCTTGAACGAGCGATTCTCCGATTGGCACCATTTTCGGAGGCACGGGTCGTGATCTGGATTACAAGCGGAAACGGTTTGAGGGAAGAGACGCTCCGGAGAACCCGCCGGATGGCTTTGGCGAACCAGGTTCGAATCTTTGTTCTGCACGTGGGCGACAATTCCTCCCGGGAACTCGAGAAATTGGCGCGTCAGACGCACGGGGATTATTACCGCCTCTACAGCGATCGGTCTCCGACGGATTTCGTGGCAGGCCTCTCGCGTTCCGTTTCAGGGCGTTATCGGATCCTTGCGGCCATTCCGACTCCGGATCCTTTGGATCGGGGGCGCTGGCGTCCCGTGGCGCTCGAGAGTTATTTCCTCGACGAGGGGCGTTTCGATCGGTTGGGATATTTTGCTTTCTAACGAGGCGCATTTCCTTAAGAATCTTCAACGGGGAGACGCGGGAGAGACAGAGACGAGAGAACGGAGAAGACAAAGAAAAGGATGAAGGAAAACAACGGTTCGTCCCCTGGCGTGAGGGAAGCGGAGAAAGAGAGAGCCTGCGAATCGGGAGAAGGAAGACAGAGTTCGCAACGGTCGCTCTTGCGGCGCCTCTACGATTGGACCCTTCATTGGGCCGTGACCCCATATGGGTTGACGGCGCTTTTTCTCCTTGCCGTTGCAGAGGCGAGTTTCTTTCCGATTCCTCCCGATGTTCTCTTGATCGCCATCGTGGCCGCCTCGCCCCGCCTCTGGCTCAAAACCGGGGCTCTCTGCACCGCCGGCTCTGTTCTCGGAGGTATGTTGGGATACACGATCGGCCGTTTCCTTTGGGCGGGGGTTTCCCACTTCTTCTTTCGGTACGTTCCGGGGTTCACACCGGAGTCCTTTGCGAAATTCCAGCATTGGTATGAAGTGTGGGGCGTGACGGTGGTCTTCGTCGCCGGATTTTCACCGATTCCCTACAAGGTCTTTACCATCGCCAGCGGAGTGGCGGGGATGAACTTCCCGGCGTTTCTCGGAGCATCGATCGTGAGTCGCGGCGGAAGATTCTTTCTTGTTGCCGGGTTGTTGCGGATCTTCGGGGAGCGTATTCGCGCCCTCATTGAACGCTATTTCGATCTCCTCAGTCTCCTCTTCGTCATTCTTCTCGTCGGCGGTTTTCTTGTGATTTCCTTGGTCCACTGAACGAGATTGATCCGCAGAACACGGAGGGCCACGGAAGGGAGGGAAACCACTGAAGACACGGAACGGGGAAACCACGGAACACACGGAATACACGGAAAATGAGAAAGGCAAAAAGCAAAAGGCAAAAGGGAAAAGGAAAAAGGGAGAGTAGAGCACAGCCTCTCTCGTCTGCGAAAAACGGTGGAAAAAGAGAGGCGGATGGATTCGATCGCGGACTGTAGGAGCGACCGGCTGGTCGCCCTCCTGGCACGACCGGCGCTCGTAGCGGCGACCGGCGATTCGCCCGTGGTGTCATTCCGAGACGGGCCTGCCTGCCGGCAGGCGGGCGCAGCCCGACGAGGCCCCCCCCAAGATTGCTGACAACCGCCTCGTTCTCCCTCGCCCCTCGGGGGACCTGCCTGCCGCGACGCATCGCGGCGCAGGCAGGGAGGGTTGGAGTGAGGGGAGGCGTATTGGCACCACGGCGGGATACCGCGTGAAGGGGATTCCTCGCGGAGCCTGTCCCGAGCGAATGCGAGGGGCTCGGAATGACAACGCGGACGCCGATTCGCCCTCCGCAGGTTGGAGAACAGAACCTGCGCCCCATTTCTTGTAGACAGGATGCCTGCAAAAACAGGTTCGGGAATGTTCGCCCTTCGGACGCCTCGATTCTGTGAGGGGCTTCGCTCGGCGGGGGCTGACATGCTTCGGAAATGAGTGTCCCTATTTCGCTATGCTCCCTCCCGGCGAGGTTTTCTTGGAGATCGGACTTGCGTAAAATGTTTGCTGAACTCGGCCGAGGAGCGTTGGGATGAAGATCACCTTTCTTCTCTCCCGTGGCCCGCGCCTCTGGAGTCCTTCGGATTTGTGGCTCCGCTCCGCGGTGGCAGCGGCGCGGCGTTTCGCTCCGTCGGGTGCGATTCTTCTGGTGCAGGCGCATCCCGGAAGAAATCGTTTCGCCGGATGGATGTATGAAGAAGCGGGAGGCAAGTGTCTCTGGATCGGCGCCGATATCGAGCGTCGTCCGTCGAAGAGGGAGCTCTTCGAATGGGATCATCTTCGTTGCCGCGAGGCCGACCTTCTCGTCGTTCTCGACATCAGGCCCGGCGGAAACATGGAACGGTGCCTCGAAGAGGCCGTGTCACTCGGGAAACGCATCGTCTGCCCGAGGGAGAATTCGGCGGCGGCCTCGTTCTTGGAAGAACGGTTTCCCGGGCGTTGCGAAATTATGGATTTGAGGATCGAGATTCCGCGAATCAGTCCGCCTCCGCTTCCTCCTCTCCGCCGCCCCGAAGGAGAATTCCTCTGGCACTATACCCGCTCGTGCCCGGGACCGTGGCCGGGGCAGAGAACGGAGGAATATTTCCGTTCGCTTGTCGAGAACCATCCGCTTTCGGGCCATACGGCGGGAGATACCCTTGCGCGGATATGGAACGAGGGGCGGTTGCGGGCCGGGGGTGGCTTGATCCGAGGCGGCGTCCCTGTGGTCTGTTTCAGCGAAGCCTCCCCCGAGGAAATTTCCGAACTTCACCGTTATCGCCCGGCGTTGCTTCGTTGGGATTTCGAGCCGTTTGCGATCGGAATCCCGATCGCGCTGGCGAAGAGCCTGGGGGCTCGAAAGGTCCAGCATCGGAGCCCGGAAGAATGGAAAAGGCTGCAGCCGGAGCAGCGATGGTTGTACCAGAAATTTCTCCCCGGCAGCAGTGATTATCGGGCCGAGCGGGAATGGCGGATTCGCGGCGACGTCGTCTTGACGGAGATCGAGGAAAAACTGGCCGTATTTCATCCGGGAGAGTGAAGCGCGTTTTTTTCCCGGTGGCGAAGAAGGCGGGGGCATCTTTTCCCCCTGTTCTCTCAGTGTGCTCCGTGGCTCGGTGGCCCTTCGAATGCGACGTGCCTCTTTCCGGTTACGATTTGCTTCGCACGGAGACAGAGGGAATAGAAAGAGGGAAGAAATGAAGAAAAACGAAGAAGATCCGGAACAAAAACTCCATTTCTCTTCGCTTCGCCGCGAGAAGCAGATTTTCCCGCTGATCTTTCGTTGCCAAAAAGGGAAACCCGCTTTTTCCTTTCTTACATCTTTTCTCCGTGTTCTCTCTGTGTGCTCTGTGGCTCTGTGGCTTTTTAAATGTGCGCCTCCTTTCCCGTACGGACTTCGATTTCAGATTTCAATTTCCCGCATCGTTCGGCGAAGCCATTCCCGAGCGATCTCGCCGGCGTCCTGCCCGGGAAAGGTTGTCGGAAAGAGAGGAAAATCGGTCTCCCTGATCCGCGTTCGGGCGGCCGCGCGGATCTTCTCTTTTGGAAAAGGCTTTAGAAATGCTTTCAGGCTTTCTTTCGAACGGAAGGCGATCGGAACAGTGCGGTCGGGGGCGAGTTTACGACAGAGCGAATCGAAGGCGCGGGCGCGGGCCCAGCGATAGAGGTGTTCCGCGGCGGAGGCGGTGTTTGAAAACGGCGGCCGGGATGGTTCGGCGAAGCCGTCGGTACGGGCGCGCCAGAGTATCGGCCCGTCGGGATTGCTGAAGGAAGGTGGAGTTTCATTCTCAAGCAGGGCTCGCGCGGCGGCCGTGATATCTTCGCCGCGAAATCGAGGACATTCCGCGGTCGCTTCCGGATTCCAACTGCCCCAACCTGGTGGCGAGAGAGCAAGGCCGAATGAGGGCTCACAGGCGGGGAAGACACGCGTGGAGCCCAGGAGAACGAGAACGGGCCTTTGGAGCGCCGCGGCGGCGTGAAGCGCCCAGGAGTCGGTCGTGACGACCAGCGCCGCTTCGGCGATCTCTTCGAGCGCGCGTTCGAGAGGTCCGGGGCGAAAGGGAAGGAGAGATTTTTCCGCCAGGTCACGAATGCGACGCAGATCAGGCTCCTCCTCCGGACTTCCGATCGGTACTACGGGACCGAGAGAAGAGAGTGCGTCGGCGATTCGAGCCGCTTCCTCGGGCGGTAATGCCTTGGAAGGCCACCCGGCTCCTGATTGAAGAACGATCTTTTCCCTCGAGGGCGAGCCCGGCAGGGGCAGCCTCGGCGGTGAGGGATTGCGTACTCGGGAAATCGCGGCGAACCGGCGATAAGCGCTCAACTCCGGGGAGGTTGCTCCTACGATCGAGCCGAGAAAGAAGTCGGACCAGGGATCGGAAAGCATCAAGTCCGGAGTATACGGCGATTTGGCTATGCTCGAGATAATGGTATCGAGCGGGCCGAATTCGAGGGCGGGATCGGGAAGAGGACGAATGGCGGGGCCGGCCCGTTCGTCGGCCTCTACGGCACCGGCCAGCAGGCACGCGCTCCGGGAGAGGTGGGGATTAACAACTCGGTGGAAGGGGCCCCTTTGGGAAAGTCTCCGGAGAAAGTCGATTACAAGGGCGCGACTCTGGACGAGGGACGCGCCGAATTCTCCCCGGCGGCGGATTTCGGCTCCCGGGGGAACGAGCGTTTCGTATCCGGCCGCGCGCACGATGGGAACGCTGTTTCGATTGACGAGCCAGACGAATTGTTCGTTCCGGGAAAGGGACTCGGCGGACGGTAGCCCGGCGATCACGTCTCCGATCGCGTTCGGGAGTATGAAGAGGGTCTTCATCGCTCTCGTGTTCCGGCCCATTCCGCGGCCAAAGCCAGCGGAAGGTCCCACGGCGGCGCCGTCGAAGGCATCTCTGCGGCGAACCGAAGGAGCGGATCGCGGTTCTCCACATGTTCCCGCGGATAAAAGAAACGGAATCCTTTCGCCGCGATGGTACAGGCCGTGTCGAGAAAGTGACCGAGTGTCTCGGCGCGAATATGCCGGGCGGCTTCGACGATGACCTCCGGATCGTAAGAAGCGGTACAGGTGATTTCGGGACAGGGCACGCGACATCCGCCGAAGGCACAGGGCATATCGGGTTGGATCACGCCGACACGGGGTCCGATCGGCGCATTGAGGATAGGTGATGTAAAACCGAAAAGCGCCAGAGTGGGCCGCCCCAGAGCGGCGGCCAGATGAACGGGCCCGCTGTCGTGGCCGATCACGAAATCCGCTCCGGAAAGAATGCGTGCGAGATCATCCCAGTCAGTTTTACCACACAGATTTCGTTCTTCGGGAATCCCGGCTCGCGACGCCGTTTCGGATTCGTCCTTCCCGCCGATGGCGTACCACGTGCCTCCGAGCCGTTCCAGCGCAACGCCGATCGTTTCAGGAGCGATTCGTTTCGGCGTCCAGACATCGGCTCCGCTTCCGGCTCCCAGTTGAACCACGTTGTATGGTGACGGGGGTATGGGGACCGACGTTTCCGTGGGCGGGGGAATCTGAAGTCGGGGCGGGTCATATCGAGGTTCAAGGCCCAAAATGGTAAAGTAGAGATGATATCGATTCATATGATTCCGGATTTTATTGAGGTCTTCGGCGTGCCGAGGTGTTCGGTCATCGATGAGGCGGATTCCCGAGCCGGTGGAGGCGTAGCCGACCCGGAAGACGGGATTGAAATGCTCTAAAAGCGAGGTTCCCGCCGGTTCGCCGCTGAAATTGAAGGCGACAAGCGGACGTTGGGCCACGCGGGGCGGCGTCTCCCCGACGGAAAGGATCCCATCGATTCCTGGAGCCCAGCGGACGATTGGAACGTAGAGAGGTTCCGTAACAAAGAGAATGCGGGTATAAGGATGGTGCTGCTTGTATTGCTGAACGGCAGCCAAGGAACGCAGAACGTCACCGGCGGTTTTGAGATGAATGACGAGTACGAGGGGAGAGGTTGTTGCATTGACAAGCCCTTCGAGACGATTCTTCACGGTAGGAACCGCATCCAGGGAGGGATCGAAGAGAACAGTGTGTAAGGAGGCGAGGCGAACCAATTCTCGTTCGAGGAGAGGCCAGTCGGAGAAAAAGCGAATCTTGCCGTGAAGATGTTTGTGGGCCTTCGGGCGAGCGGTGGCGAAGCGTCCCTCTTCGCCCTCGAAGGCAAGGACGATTTCGAGCCGATCAGCGGCGGCCTCGGCAAGATAACCAAGACCGAGGCCGACGACGACGATGCGGCCCTCCGGGATCGCGGCGACCTTCCGTCGTGCTTCTCGAAGCGGATCGTATGTGCTTTGAAGCGCCTGCCCTCGATGAAAGAGCGTCGCCTCTCCGTTGCGCGCGGGACGAATCTCTGAAGTGAGAAGTCCGAGGACTTCGGCAAAAGTTCCGGGGGAAGACGGCCTTTCCGTCACGAGAAGTCTTCCCTCTTCTTCTCCACGGCTTTCATCTCGGCTTCCGGTTTTCCTTGAACGGTCTGCATCTCTCCGCCGGTTACCATACCCGAGAATGTCTTTTTGTATAACAAGGAACCGAAGGAGCACGTCGCCTCCCCATTGTCATTCTGAGGAGGGCGGAGCCCGACGAGGAATCCGCCAAAACTGCTGTCAACCGCCGCGTTCTCCCTCGCCCTTCGGGGGAGAGGGTTGGGGTGAGGGGGGAGTATTGGCCCACAACGCGGGATACCAAGTGGAGGGGATTCCTCGGTGCTTACGCGCTTCGGAATGACAATGGCCCCCCGGGAGCGCAGGCATCTTGCCTGCCGGAAGACCCGCCCACAATGAAGCCATCCTTGGGAGTGCGTGCCTGTCTGCCGACAGGCACGCACGAATTCGTGGGGGTTTTTACCTTTCGGCCGCCCCGATCCTATGCGCGGGCTTGTCCAGGAGTGGACTGACACGATTTGGCCGAATGTGCCCGTTTTTCGCCTCGTATCCTTGACAAAATGGAAGAATGACACCCTCTTCTTTCTGTGGTATCTTTACCTTTCGGGTTTTCCGTGAGGAGTGTCGCTGCTCGACAACGTGGTTTCCCGAAATTGACAAATTGGAAGAATGACACCTTTTTTCACCTTTTTTGCGAGGGATGGGAAGAATGGCGCGTTTATTGGTTGGTCCGGGAAGTGTGGTGACGTTTGGGAAGGACGGTGAGGTCATCGAGGAGGGGGGAGTTCTGATCGATGGCAACGTAATCGAGAGTGTCGGGAAGTACGACGATCTTCATCGAGCGTTGGGGGAGAGAAAGGAAGAGTTCGAAACACTTGATGCCGGCGGGCGCGTGATCCTTCCGGGGATCGTTAACGCCCATATGCATTTCTACTCGACCTTCGCCCGCGGGATGGCGTTGAAGGATGCCCCTCCGGAAAATTTCGTTCAGATTCTCGAACGGCTCTGGTGGCGGTTGGACAAAGCCCTCGGACCCGAGGACTGCTACCTTTCCGCGGCGATACCGATTCTGCAGGGGCTCCGCTACGGGATCACGACGTACCTCGATCACCACGCCTCGCCGTTCTATCGCGAAGGGACCCCGTTGGGGTGCCTGGAGGAAGTCGGCCAAGCGGTTCTCGATACGGGCGTGCGGGCCTGTCTTTGTTACGAGGTATCGGATCGGGATGGACAGACGGTTGCCGAGGTGGGGATGTCGGAGAACGAGCGATTTATCGAGATGTGTCGGACCGGCCACGGCGGGGGGCGACTTTCCGGAATGATCGGATTGCACGCGCAGTTCACCTGCGAAGACGATACCCTGGAACGGGCGCGGCAGTTGAACGATTATCTCCGCGCGGGCTGTCACATTCATTGCGCCGAAGACGTGGCGGATGCCGAGAACGCCCGTTCCCGCGGTTTTCAGGGGGCCGTCGATCGGCTTCGTGAGTTCGGGATTCTCGGTGAAAAGTCGATTCTGGCGCATTGCATTCACATCACGGACGCGGAGGTCGAGATGATCGCGTCGAGCGGAACGGCGGTCGTGCACCAGCCGACGTCCAATATGAACAACGCCGTCGGCGCCGCCGCGATCGTGGACCTGGCGGCCGAAGGGATTCTGCTCGGAGTCGGCACGGACGGAATGAGTCCCGTGGTCTGGAACGATTTTCGAACCGCGTCATGGTTGATGCGTCACCGCGCCGCCGATCCGCGGCAGGGATGGGGAGAATCCGTCGCGCTCTTGGTCGAGGGAAATCCGGCTTTGGCGAGCCGGTACTTCGAGAAGCCGGTTGGGGTATTGCGAGAGGGAGCGTTTGCCGATGTGGCCGTCATGGATTATTTTCCTCCGACGCCGTTGTCGAAGGATTCGTTGGGAGGCCATCTCCTCTTCGGCCTTTCCCATTCCACCGCCTACCATGTCGTCTGCGATGGAAAGATCTTGCTGGAATCGGGGCGGTTGAAGTTGGACATCGACGAGGAGGGATTGGCGGCGCGCGCCCGGGAACACGCTCAAGAACTCTGGGAACGTTTTTGAATCACTTTTCGATTTCAGCGGATAGAATGACGGAAACCGACCGCGCCGAGGCGGAGGTTGCCGGATCGGTTCGAGAGATGAAAGAACGAAAAGAAGCGGCGCAGGTCGCCGGAGAAAGGAAAGGATGGAGTGAGCCGATGACGAAGACGCAGAGAAACGACATCTTGACCGCTCCCTTGGTCGAAGCGGACCCGGAAGTATCGGACTGGATACGGAGGGAAGCCTCGCGCCAGAACGGACAGTTGGAGATGATCGCGTCGGAGAACTTCACGAGCCGTGCCGTGCTCGAAGCGATGGGAACGATCTTGACGAACAAGTATGCGGAGGGGTATCCGGGTCGGAGATATTACGGCGGGTGCGAATTCGTGGACGAGATCGAGCGTGTGGCGATCGAGCGGGCGAAGCGGCTTTTTGGAGCGGAGCACGCCAATGTCCAGCCCCATTCCGGATCTTCCGCCAACCTCGCCGCCTACTTTGCGCTGGCCTCGCCGGGCGATGTCATTATGGGAATGCGGCTCGACCAAGGCGGGCATCTCACTCACGGTCACAAGGTCAACTTTTCCGGAAAGACGTACTCGGTTGTCTCGTACGGAGTGGATCCCGAGACGGGCCTGATTGATTACGAGGCGCTCGAACGTTCGGCCAAGGAAGCCCGCCCGCGGATCATCGTCAGCGGGGCCTCGGCCTATCCACGCCGGTTCGATTTTGAGCGGATCGGGAAGATCGCGGAAGAGATCGGCGCGGTGCACGTCGCGGATATGGCGCATTACGCGGGGCTGATCGCGGCCGGGCTCTATCCGAATCCGGTGCCACACGCCGGTGTCGTGACCTCCACGACCCACAAGACGCTTCGCGGCCCGCGATCCGGATTCATCCTTTGTCGCAACGAACTTGCGGGCTCCATCGATAAGGCGGTCTTTCCCGGTACGCAGGGGGGGCCGCTGATGCACGTTGTGGCGGCGAAGGCGGTCTGTTTCGGCCAGGCTCTGACGGAATCATTCCGAAAATATCAAGAAACCGTTTTGCTGAATGCTCGGACCCTGGCAAAGGTTCTCTTGAATCGCGGTTTTCGGCTCGTTTCCGGTGGAACCGACTCTCATCTCGTCCTCCTCGATCTTCGAGATCGCAAGGTCACGGGCCGGGACGCGGAAGCCTTTCTCGAAGCGGCCGGCATCACGGTGAACAAGAATGCGGTTCCGGGGGACCCGAGGAAACCCGCGGTGACCAGCGGAATTCGGATCGGGACACCCGCGTTGACCTCGCGCGGTATGGGTCCGGATCAATTGGAACTGATCGGAAACTGGATTGCGGATGTGATCGAGAGCGGCGGGGCCGAGGACGTTATTGCGACTGTTCGCGAGAAGGTGGCGGAGTTGTGTTCGGCATTTCCTGCAGCCCTCGGGTGAGACGCAGGTTATGAATTCCGAGGAGGCGGTTCCAACGAACTCCTCCCCGGATATCGGTACTTCGCCGGCGAAGAAGTCCGTTTCCTCCGGCGGCTCGTTTCCCGCCTTTCCACGTTTCCTCAGGCGATCGCTGCGCGCCAAGATCATGACTCTCGTGGGCATCTTGGCCGTCCTGATGTTTTTGGGACACCTGACCAACGGGATTATGGCCCAGTTGGCGGCGACGACGGAGTCGGACGAGGCGCTTTTGACTCAAGTAAGGCTCTTGCGCGTGATGGCGCAGAACCTCTTCTTCAATGCCTTGAGCCTTCGGCATGCGGAGGAACCGGAATTTTACCGCGAGGGATTGCGGGCCAGTGTGGTCGGATTTGGGAACACCCTGGCGGTGATGGAACCGGAACCGCCGCCGAGCCTTTTGGCTCAACTCTCACCCAAGGAAGCCCTCCAGAGGCAGCTCTTCCGGCGTCTGGTCGAGACGGAACGGATCCGTTCGGCCGTGGACGACGTGCGCCTTGCCTGGGAGGCCGCCAAGCCGCTCTTCGAGAGCGCCGCTTCCGAGGGAGGCGCGCCGGTGGCGGCCGAGGAATTGATCGAGGCGACGAACGAGATCCTCGATCGCATCTCGATGCTCGAAGACGTTCTCCGTGATCTCAACCATGCCAAGGTTATGCGCCTGAGGTTCGTCAACTTTTGTGTTCTCATCGGAGGTCTTGGGACGTTTCTCGTCCTCTTCTTGGCTCTTCAGAAGGTCGTTCTGAATCCGTTGATGGAACTTCGCAACGTAACGCAGAGATTCAGCGAGGGGGAACGAGGGGCGCGCGTGCGCGGGAATCTTTCGGAGGACGAATTGGGAGAGTTGGCGCGCATTTTCAACGAGATGGCGGATCGTGTCGTCGAACGCGAGGAGCGGATTCAGGTAATGAACCGGAAATTGATGGAAGCGGCGCATATGAAATCGAAGTTCCTTGCGATGATGAGCCATGAGCTGCGCACGCCGATGAATTCGATCATCGGCTACACGGATGTGCTCCTCGACGGCCTCGACGGAGAATTGAATGCGGAGCAGCGGGAGGACCTCGAGGCGATCTCGCGCGCCGCGCAACACCTCCTGACGATGATCAATGAAATTCTCGATTTGTCGAAGATCGAGGCCGGGCATATGAGGATGAATCCGACCGAGGTGAGGTTGAGGGACATCGTGCAGGACGTCGCCGTAACGATCGAACCCTTGGTGGAGCAGAAGAATCTGGAGCATACGCGGGAGTTCCGAGAGGACGATATCGTCGTGATTGCCGATCGGGACCGCTTGAAACAGATTGTAATGAACCTGCTCTCGAACGCGGTCAAATTCACCGAGACCGGCCGGATCAAGACGATCCTCTCGAAGGATGAAACCTGGGGAATTTTGGAGGTGGAGGATACCGGAATCGGAATTCCTAAGGAGCATCTTCAAAGGATCTTCGAGGATTTTCATCAGGTGGACGATCGAACGAACCGGAAGCATGCCGGAACGGGTTTGGGATTGGCGATCGTGAAGAAGTTGGTTGAGATGATGGAGGGGGACATTTCCGTCGAAAGTGAAGTCGGGAAGGGAAGCCGGTTCCGCGTCCGGCTTCCGCTGGCCTGGCCGCGGAAGCGTCTCGAGCCGAAGACGGGACCGGTGGTTCTCGTTGTCGAGGATGATCCGGAGATGCAGGCGTTGTATGATCGTTATCTGGCAGGCCAGAAGATTCGGAAGCGGGAGGCTCGGAGCCTCGAGGCGGCGCGGCGTCTGCTCGAAGAAAGAGAAGGCGAAGAGGAGGAGATTCCCGCGGCTGTCATTCTCGACATCCGGCTCCCAGACGGAGATGGAACTGAATTTCTGCGGGAAATGAGGCGGAACCCGATGTGGAAGGACGTTCCGTGCGCTGTCGTGTCCGTCGAGGGGGAACCTGACGCGGCGCGGGAATGGGAGGTCGAGGCGATTCTGACGAAGCCGGTCTCCCGCGAGGACTTCCTCAGAGTGCTCGGAGAGATGGTCAAGATGAAGGGGGAGAGGAAGAAGTGAGCGGAAAGAGAATTCTTCTTGTGGAGGACAACGAGGAGAACAGCCGATTGGCGACGAAGATTTTGCGGCATGCGGGGTATGAGGTTATACTTGCCGAAACGGCCGACGCGGCGCTTGCGGCCGTGCGCCAGACGGAATTCGGCCTGGTTCTACTGGACATCTCGTTGCCGGAGAAGGACGGTTGGGAGGTTCTGGAGGACTTGCGGGGTCGTGGAGACGCCACGCCGGTCGTGATGCTTTCGGCGCACGTTCTTCCCGAATATCGGGAGCGGGCGCGGGAAAGCGGCGCGAACGATTTTCTGACGAAGCCTTTTCGGCGGCAGGAACTCCTCGGACTGATCGGGAGGTTGTTGAATGAATGAACGGCGGTGGGGGGAGGAATCGCGAGGGGGAGCGGAAGACGGCGGGAGGGAGAATTCTTTCGAGGAAAAACCCGTAGAAAAGATAATGATCGTCGATGACCAGAGTGATGTGAGAATCCTTGCCCGGAAGCGTCTTCAAAGGCACGGGGGTTATCAGACGTGCGAATTTTCCGATGCCGCGTCGGCGCTCGAGGCTTTCGAGCGGGAAAATCCGGATCTCGTGCTTCTCGACGTCAATATGCCGGGGGTCGATGGAATGGAAGCGTGTCGGATAATGAAGGAGCGGTTTCCAGACGTTCCGATTCTTTTTCTTACGGCGCGGGGCGATGTCGAGGATCGAATCCGCGGGTTGGAATTGGGAGCCAGCGATTATATTCCCAAGCCCTTCGATCCCGGAGAACTCTTGGCGCGTGTCAGGGCGGCCCTGAGGGAAGCGGGAGCGCGGAAGAAGGAGAAGGTGCGCGCCGAGCAGGAGAAGGCTCGGGCGGAACGAATGGAGAAAATGGCGATCAGGGATCCGCTGACGGATGTCTTCAACCGAAGGTATTTCGAGAAGAGGATCGAGGAGGAGATCGCCCGAGCGTACCGATACGGGTTCGACATCTCCTGCATGATGATGGACATCGACAACTTCAAATCGATCAATGATCGGTACGGTCATCCCGTCGGGGATGAGGTCCTGAAGAAAGTCGCCGCGGCCGTCAAAAGGGCCGTTCGGGCCGTGGATATTCTGGCGCGGTACGGCGGCGAGGAATTCGCCGTGATCCTGCCCGAGACGGACCTTTCGGAAGCGCGGATGATCGCGGAGCGGGTCCGAGCGGCTGTGGAGAAGATCGATTTGGGAGAAGAATATCCTCGCGTCACGGTTTCGATCGGGGTGGCGGCGGGAGCCTTTCACGAACTGGTGACCCGCGCCGATCAGGCCTTGTACGACGCCAAACGCGCGGGAAAGAACCGCGTCTGCGTCGCACACTGAGTGCCGAGACGGTTCGGGGGAGTGGCAAATCCTTTGCAGATGTGAATTCCAAAAGGAACGCCTTCCTGAGAGCGCAGGCATCTTGGGTGCAGGAATGGGAGCGGGATGTAGCCACGGCATGGAGCGTAGGTTCTCCAACCTGCGGAGGGCGGAGCCGGCAAGGAGCGCGCATTCCTGGGAGCGCAGCCATCTTGCCTGCAATGGAGCGTGGACTCTTCAGTCTGCGGACTGCAGTGGAGCGCAGACTCTCCAGTCTGCGAATCGGCGATCCGCTCTTTCCTTGTCATTCCGAGGAGGGCGGAGCCCGACGAGGAATCCCCCAAGATTGCTGACAACCGCCTCTTTCTCCCTCGCCCCTCGGGGGAGAGGGTCGGGGTGAGGGGTGCGTATTGGCGCCACGGGGCGGGATACCACGTGAAGGGGATTCCTCGGCGCCAAGGCGCCTCGGAATGACAGAAGGCGGTGCACGATTCGTTCCGCAGGTTTGAGAACCTGCGTTCCATTTTCGCCGTATTATGGAGCGGGCTCTTTCCAATCCGCACCTCCCCGATCGGTGCCCATGTCGGCTTGTCCACACTCGCCCCTATGGTGCTTCCCACCGCCCGCTTATTCCCGCGTGCCGTGGTCGCTCACGATGGACCTGTGTATTTCGGACTTTGCGGGTTTGATTTTTTGACAAGGGGACGCGGTTTCATGTAGAATTCAGTTCAAAGAGTGTGGAGGTGCAATAATGTCAGAACCGAAGATCGCTTCGTTGAAGCCGGAAGTTGTTGATCTGGACCCCGGGACATATTACTGGTGCGCTTGCGGTTATTCCGCCAACCAACCGTATTGCGACGGCGCGCATCGGGAAAAGGGATTCCGCCCGCTCGTTTTCGAGATCGAGGAGAAAAAGAAAGTGGCTCTGTGTAACTGCAAGCGAACCGCCACTCCTCCTTTTTGCGACGGGGCCCACTCGCGGATCGAGGAATAAGGCCGCCCCGCGGGAAAAGGAAAAGAATAGCAGGGGGCGGAAAACCGTTTTTACAGGGGGACATCCGCGGTAAGAGGGAGAGGGCGTTTTTCTTTCCGCGTAGGGTTCACCGCCAGGCCGCGATGGGAATCTGCCAGCCCGGTCCGAAGGCGCGTCGTGTCACTTTCAGAATCGGCGGCGCCTGTTTTCGTTTGAACTCGGCCGTCTCTATCCATCGCCTCACTTGTCGAACATTTTCGGGATTCCGGCCGCGCTCGATGAGTTCCTCCGCCGTCAGCCCTTCTTCGACGAACCCCTCGATGATCGGATCCATTACGTTGTAAGGAAGCCGTTCCTCCTCATCCGTCTGGTTCGGCCGTAACTCCGCTGTTGGAGCCTTGGTAAAGAGCGCCTCAGGAAAATCGGGATACACCTCCTGGATACGCCGAGCCAAGAGGTAGCTGCGGCTCTTCGTGACATCGCCCAGCGGCAGGAGGGCACCGATGAGGTCGCCGTAGAGCGTGGCGTATCCGATTGCGAGTTCCGATTTATTACCGGTTCCGAGGACGGCGGCGCCGTCGGTGGAATTCGCGGCGGCCATCAGGAAAAGTCCGCGCAATCGCGACTGAATGTTCTCACCGGCGATCCCTTCCAGGGAAAGAAAAGGTTCGAGATTACGGCGGATTGCGGCGACGGCGGATTGAATCGGAATTGTGGTCAATGAGAGGCCGAGTGCTTTCGCAGTGGCTTCGGCGTCCCGTCGCGAGGCGTCCGAGGTGAAACGGGATGGAAGAAAATACGGCCTCACGTTTTCCGGCCCCAAAGCCCGTGCAGTCAAGGCCGTGATGAGCGCCGAGTCCATCCCTCCCGAAAGGCCGACGACGGCCGTTCGGAGTCCGCATTTACGGAAGAAATCCCGAATTCCCAGCACGATTGCTTCGCGCGTCAAGGTCTCCCAGGGAACATCCTCGTCCGGCGTGGGAGCAGGAAGGTCCTCGGTCTCGATCGTCACGGGTTCTTTTTGGAAGATCTGAGCGACGTGCAGCCGCCCCTCGTCATCGAAGACAAGGATCTCGCCGTCGAAGATGATTTCGTCGTTGGCGCCATAGGCATTGCAATAGAGGACCGGCCGGCGGTGGCGTTGCGCCTTTTTCCGAAGGAGTTCCCGGCGTTCCGCGGGTTTCTCGCGATGAAACGGGGACGCGGAGAGATTGACGAAGAGATCCGCTCCGGCCTCGGCTTGCGTTTCCAAGACGTCCGGTTCTTCTTCCTTCCAAAGGTCTTCACAAATCGAAACGCCGAGGCGCAATTTTCCCCCGACAAGCACGGGAGCCGCCGGCGTTCCCCGCGAGAACCATCGATCTTCATCGAAGACATCGTACGTGGGGAGATGGGTCTTTCTGATCGGCGGAAGAGGATCGGGGGGACGTGTGCAGGATACCTCGGGCATGAGAACCGTCGCGGCGTTGTAGAGGCGGCCGTTTTCCTCCTCGACGAACCCGACGATCGCCGGGATCGGAAGATCACGCCGGAGTTTCTCCAGCGTCTCGATGTTGTGGCGGATCAGATCGCGCCGATCGAGCAGATCCTTCGGAGGATAACCCACGAGCGCGAGTTCCGGGAAGACGACGAGTTCGCACTTATCCTCAGCGGCGGCGTTCGCGGCTGCAAGGATCGCGCGCGCGTTTCCACTGATCGAGCCGATGGTGGAGTTGAGCGGGACGAGTCGTATTCTCATAGCGAAGAGTAGCCTGTTTCACCCATTCCGAACCGTCAAGGCAGAATGAATCCGAGAAAAGTAGGGGGGATCGGTCGTTCCCTTGGTGAGAACCACCGCCTTATTCGTTCTCCTCGATATTCCGCCTTTCGGCCAATTCGGCGAAGGCGAAGACGGAGGGAAAGATGGCAAGGTCACCCATCAGAGCGGCGAGCACTCCGAGGAAAACGAGAATCCCGAAACAGCGAACAGGGAGAAAGTGTGAGAAGGAGAGGAGAAGGAACCCGACGGCCAGGATCCAGGAGGTGTCCTTGACGGCACCGTGGCAATGATGAATCGCCTCTCGAACCGCTTCACTGAGGCTGCGCGCGTCCGGCGGCATGGCCATCACGAGGTGGATGGTGTCGTCCACGGCCAGGCCGAGGCAGACGCTGTAGGCCAGTATCGTTCCGATATCGAGGGGAAAGCCGACGGCGTACTGAAAATAGAAGACGGTGACGATGGGAAAGGCGTTGGCGATTACCGCGGCGGAGGTGACGACGAAGGAACGGGACAGAAGGGCGAAGAGCAACGCCATCGCGATTCCGGTGATCAAAAGGCTTTTCACAAGCGTAGTGCGGAGAGCGAATTGTGCCGCAACGATGCGGGAGGCGCTCCCAACGAACGTACTTCTTCCTTGCGGCCCGAGATGAGCGGAGATCGTCTCGCGGATTCCATCGAGAAGGACCTTGGGGCGCGCGAGCGCCGTGTCGGTGACAAAGACGGAGAGGCGACCGGATTTTCCGTCGGCCGAGAAGACGGGAAGACCCGGCAAGGGGCGGGAAAGCACGCGTACCACTCCGGGAAGTCCTTCCAGGGCCCGAGTGAGATCGTTCCATTCGGAACGGAGATTCGCATCCGTCAGCAGAATCTCGAAGGAGCGCATCGGAAGGAAGTCACGTTCGAGAACGCGCCCGGCGACGCGCACGGGATGGTGTTCCGGAAAGTAGTGCTCGGCGCGTATCTCCGTCGGTAACTTCGTGAAGAAGAGGAAAGCGAAAGCGATGATCAGGACGGCCAGCGTCGTCCACCCGGGAATGGCGGCGCGGATGTGGCTTTCGGTGGCGGCGTGTCTTTTCGTGAGCGTTTCGAGGGAGGAGCGCCGCGCGTGGAAGAGATCGAGGAGGAGGGGGAGGAGCGTGAGCACGGTTGCGCCGGCGAGGGTAAGGCCGAGTCCGGCGCAGAGACCGAGTTGGCTTACGGCCGGGATTGCGCTGATCGCAAGGG
>RFFU01000135.1 GCA_003697085.1 Candidatus Hydrogenedentota bacterium | reverse complement strand
CAGCCGCCTCTTCAGCATTTTCCAGGCCAATTCAAAGGAGTATTCGAACCTTTGGATTACGGCGTCTCGGACTTCTTCATCCTCCGGAACTCGCCGGGCGCGTTCGATCCCACGCCGTAGACTCTCCAACGCCCCCTGAAAGGAATGAAGGTCCAACATCATCGTGTAATCCCGTTCTTCATTAACCGGAGTTCTGCAGGTTCCCGAAAAAAGGATTAGCCACAGAGACACAGAGATCACAGAGGATGAAATAAAATAATGAAGAGATTAGAACAAACCGGAGGATTTTACGCATTTGCTTCTTCCTTTCCTTTCTTTCGCCCAGGGAAGGCCCTCCCTTCAGGTTTTGCGCCTTCAGAGAACGACATTCGCCGGTCTTTTCTTTCCTTCTTTCTCTCTGACTTCTCCGTGTCCTCGGTGTTCTCTGTGGTTTCCCTGTACGCGACTTGCACGAGTCCAGATTAAAAAGATAGGAACGCGGTTTGGAAGTGTCAACAGCGCCGCCGGGGTGCATGGCAAATTGTGGGATAGGTCAAATTTAGGTAAACAGGCATTCCTGGGAGCGCAGGCATCCCGCCTGCAAAAACGGATTTGTAGAGGATCACCTTTCGATCGTCCGGATCAAATGCGCCCAGGTGTGGATTGACACGATTCGGCAAGAGGCGCCCATTTTTCGGGCCGCCCCCCGCGCTGCAGCGCGGGGACACTCTCGGGAAAAACTTCTTCTTCAGCCCCTCCGTGTCCTCGGGGTTAATGGACAATTTGCTCGGTTCCGGGCGTTAACGAGTAACGCCATTCAATCTCTCACCGCCCGCCTCACGGCCTCGAGAATCCTCGAAACCTCCTCATCAGTCAAATCGTGTAAAAGGGGAAGATTAACGATTTCGGCAGCGAGCCGCCGAGCATGGGGATAATCCTCCTGGGAACGGTCCCGATACGCAGGCAGGAGGGGGACCACGTACGGGAAGAGAGTTCCGACATCGATGCCTCTTCGGATCATTTGTCGGATAAACCGATTTCGATTTGGGACGAGCATCGGAAAATGGGAAGGCCATGCGTCCGGAGGGAGGTGCCAGACAGTTACGTTTCGAAGGTCCGATAGGGCGGTGTAGTATTTTTCGTAGAGAACTTTCCTGCGCTTTACGATCCCTGTGATTCGGTTTAGCTGAGAAACGCCCAGAGCCGCTTCGAAACGGCCGGGTTGTTCCAGGGATTTCTCCGGGATATTGATCGTGTTTGGATCGAAATAATGCGTCAAGGAGGCGAGAAGACCATCGGCTGATGTCAAACTGCGAGTTAGAGGAAAGAGGCTTCGTGTAAAAGCCGGGAGGGAACAGGCTGCGTAGGACAGACGGTTAAGAAAGTGCCGCAACGGGCGGGCCGGAAATCTATTCCGAATGTGACGAACCCGTTCGGCGAATTCCGGATTGGAACAACCCAAGATTCCTCCAAAGACGGTCGAGAGAGGCTTGCCGTGATTGAAACTCCAAAAGGCCGTGCTTTTTCCGTGGGGGGGACCTTTCCCAGCGGGAGGAACGAAATGAGCAAAATCGAGGATTCGAAGAATTGATTTCGGCAGTGAGGAGAAGGAAGGAGGAGCGACGGGAAATCCGAAGAGTGCCGTCGGAATGACGGCCGCCGTTTTTCCACTTACCTTTCGCAACAGATCTTCGCCGCGAACCAAGAAATCTCCCTCACCGCAATCGACGAAGACCGGCCTGTTTCCGGACTGAACGACCGCGTTGGCGACGACCACGCAGGTGTAGGCGGGAAGAATGACCTCCCTGTTTCTGATCCCTCGAGATTCGAGAAATGCGAGAAGAGCGGCTCGCGCCGAGGAGAAGAAAAGACCTTCGGAAAAACCGCGCTCACGGGCAAAACGGCGCGCAAAAGTATCGAGATCACACGCGTGCATTTGTAAGAGTGCCCGAAGAAGATCCTTTGAGGAGAAGGTCGGTTTGAGACGAGGAATCACGCCCGTCGCTCCTCCAAGGGAACCCACCGGATTCGTGAAAGGGCTCGTTCCAAGAGTGAGAAAAAAACCCTTTTTTTTGTCGCCCAGGGAATTCTCAATGAGAGTGGACAATAACCCGTGCGATTCGCCGCTGCGAGACAAACGGAATTCAGATCACTCAAATCGTAAAAATCCGCGGCGTGAAACGCGAAATTCAGGCCAGGAAAGCGTTCCGGTTTTGCGGGACAGATGGGAATGTGGTGAACAATCCTCGCGAGTAGAAAGGTTGCATGGAGGGGAAGGCGGAATCGCGGAGTAACGGAGAGAGGGATTTCAAGCAGATTGCGCCGCCCGGCTCTCCAACATCTCTTTCCGGGTGAATAGGGGGAAGAAGGGGCCAGGACGAAGGAGAGGCGTCCCAGGGTTGGTGCCGAAAAACGGGTGCGGGCTCCGTACAGCAATTTCAGGAGGGGAGACAGCGAGGTCGGAAAAAGAGACGAATCGTAGAGAAACCCCTCCTGTTCGAGGATTTCCAGTGTCTCCTCGTCGATGTTCCACCCGGGAGCGCGGAAACCGCGAGGACGACGGCCGGTCAACTCCTCGATCAGATCCGATGTTTTCTCGATTTCCCGTTGCTTTGACGAATGATTGAGACGACTCCACCCCTGAGGATGGGACCAGGAGTGAACGGCGACTTCATGCCCCTCTTCGACGATTCTGCTCATTCCTTCCCGCGCACTCGCTTCTTCGAAGTCCCAACCGACGACAAAGAATGTCGCGTGAATGGAGAAGGAGGAAAAGAGGTCAAGAATCCGTTCCAAGCCGACCGTCCATCCCGGGTCGGGACATCTGGTCCGCACGCCGAAGAGAGAACGAAATGAATCCATATCTACGCTGAGGGAACCGATACTTCGGGAATCAGAATTCATGGGTGAGCGATTTGGATTCACCGGGCCCGAGGAAAAAAGCCCCTTCTCCTTG
>RFFU01000134.1 GCA_003697085.1 Candidatus Hydrogenedentota bacterium | reverse complement strand
GGAGCGGGAGAGGGGTGGGGGCTTTTGGGACGAGGGTGCCTTCTGGCGGGCGGCGGAGGACTCTGGATCGACGAGGCCGCCGATGCTGCGGAGGATGTCGTCGATCGCGTCGGTTCGCTGGATTTGGCGGTTCATCCCAGCCTTCAGCCGGTCGAGGCCCGTCATTACGAGAAGATCGAGGGGAATCGCGTCAAGTGCCATCTCTGTCCGCGCGGGTGCGAGGTCGGGGACGTGGAACGAGGGTATTGCGGGGTGAGAGAGAACCGAGGAGGAACGTATTACACGCTCGTTCACTCCTCCCCTTGCGCCGTGCACAACGATCCCATCGAGAAGAAACCGTTTGCTCACGTCCTTCCGGGGACCTTTTCGCTCTCCATCGCCACGGCGGGATGCAACGTCGAATGCCGTTTCTGCCAGAACTGGCAGATTTCACAGGAGCGGCCGGAGAACGTGCCCCATGCCCATCTGCCTCCGGAGGAGGTTGTGGAACTGGCGCGCCGCCACGGCTCCGCTTCCATCGCGTTTACCTATTCGGAACCGGTCATCTTTTACGAGTATATGTACGATGTCGCGCGCGCGGCATTTCCGACAGGGATTCTTCCGGTCATCGTCTCGAACGGATATATGACAAAAAAGGCGTGGAAGGATCTTCTGCCGCATCTGGGCGCCGTCAAGGTCGATCTCAAGGGCTTCACCGAGACGTACTACCGCGAGATGTGCGACGGAGAACTCAAACCCGTCCTGGATGGGATGCGGCTCGTCAAGGCCGCGGGGAAATGGCTCGAGATCGTTACGCTGATTCTCCCGGGGAAGAACGATTCGGAAAAGGAGAATCGGGCGCTGGCTCGCTGGGTCCGCACGTATCTCGGGCCTGATGTGCCGCTTCACTTCTCGCGCTTCACCCCGATGTATCGGATGCGCAATCTTCCTCCGACTCCGGTGAAGACATTGGAGCGATTGCATGAGGTTGCGCGCGGGGAGGGATTGCGCTTCGTCTATATCGGTAATGTTCCGGGACATAAGTGGGAAAGTACATATTGTCCCAAATGCGGCGAGGTGGCGATCCGCAGGGTCGGTTTCGGCATTGTCGAGAATCGCCTCGTAAACGGCGCCTGTCCGAAATGCGGCGAGCGAATTCCCGGGATTTGGAGGAAGGAGGACGCCTTGGGTCTTCCGAACGACAGACACGCGGCCCAGGCGAAGGCTTCCTGATATCGGGCTCCGGTCAGCGAGGAAGTCCGCGAGCGGCCGGTGAGTGACGGCCTTGAGCAGGATTCAGCCGGGATCGCTCCCCTTCCCGCCGGTCTTCTCTTCGTCGGCGCGGTCCTCTTTTATCTCGCGACGTTACGATACGACTACCCCTACGATGGAGTGGCCTGGGCGATCCTGCTCGAACACCGTTACGCCATCGGTGGATTTCACGCCGAGAACGCACACTACATTCCCTTCTACTTCTTGACGCAGGGGGTCTACTTCCTCCTCCGCGCGTTCTTTTCCGTGCGGGCGGTACCGGTCCTTCAGATCTTCTGCGCTTCCTCCGCCGCTTTTGCGCTCGTTCTTCTCGATCGCTTCCTGGCCAAGAGCGGGTTTGTTCGGCGCGCCCGGATCGTCGCCTTGCTTGCGCTTGGAACAGCCCCCCACTTTTGGCGCTACGCCTCGACGATGGAGGTCTATCCGCTCGGGTTTGTCTTTCTCATCGGGGCCGCGGTATTGCGCCTGCGGGAAGAAGCGGGAGCAACACTCGGGGGTATGACGCTGCCTCCCCTGGGACACCAGTCGCTGGCGACCTTTTCGATCGCCTGCCTTGCGGATTCACGCCGTCACCTCCGTGATTTGGTGATCCTCGTTCTCGCCGGCTTGCTCTTCATCGCGATTGCTTTTGTTTCGTGGACGGTGAGTCGGAACGCGATTCCGAATTTTCGCGCGTGGCTCTTCGGACATGCGGCGGGGGGGATTCCACCGCTTGGATCCGCCGCGGCCGGTCGGGCGGCCGGTCGCTTCGCGGCGCTCGTTGTCGAGCCCGCCAAGGAACTCTCGGTCTTGCCGGTGGCCGGGAATCTTCTGTTTCTTCTCGGCTTGACCGGCCTCTTCGTCCCGCCGCAACCGCCCCTTCGAAAAACGCTCCTGACCTTTTTGGTGCTCGAATCGGTCTTTTGTCTCATCTGGCACCCCTTCGGAAACCAGTCCTGGGTTTTCCTGCTCTTTCCCGTCGCCGTCGGTCTCGCGGGTTGGGCGAGAAAACGACGCGGCGTTGGGTATCTCTTGATTGCCGTTCTGCTCGCCAACGCCGCCTGGGGTTACGTGTCGGTCGGGCGGCGTGCCGAGCGGCTCGAGGCCAACCCGTATCTCGTTCGCGCGCTCGAGATCGGGCGGGTGACGGAGCCGAATGCCGCCATCTTGATCGCCCCGTACGGGGAATTTCATCGGGACAAGGTTTATGTTCCGTACTTCTCCACGAGATTTCCTTTTTATATCGAACGATTTCTGGCGCACGATTCCGCGCCCACGCCTCTCCAACGGTGGCGGGATTTCGATAGGGAAGTTCAGAGAATGGCGGCGGAACGGCCCGTGTACGCCGTGCGCGAACTGCGGGGGGATACGGTGGTGTTCGAGGGCTTTGGGAAGAACTTTGGAATACCGGAGACGGTCTTGCGGCAGTGGGCCGCGCGGAGATTGGGGGAACCGGTCGGACGATTTCTCTTTCGTGTGAGAGAGGATTCGCGCGAGATTCCGGACGAGGCGATGGAGCGCGGAGACTCTTCGCCTCGGCGGTGAACGGGTGCTATTGCGACAGAGCCCGAATGCGCGAAAGCCCCATGGAGAAATCTCCCTGATTGCCGGGAAAGTAGAGGTCGATCGTCGTGATGGCCTGAAGATCAAGCCGGTCGTTGCCGGATTGGTTCCCCCAGACGTCGCGGAGCTGAAAGGACGCGAGGGGAACCCCGTAGGTCGTCCAACCGTCACGCGCGATCAACTCCTCGGAGGTGTAACTCTCTCCGTCGGCCCCCCGGTCTCCTGCGTAGGTGTCAGCCCCAACGGGACCGACGCCGGCTTCGTTGAGGAAGACGAAGAAGATCGTTCCGGCTTCCAGTTCAGCGTCGATTTCGAGGCTCTTCGTTCCGGCCAGATTGCGCCCCCGCCGACGGCTCGATTCCAGAGGGAAGGTCCACCCGCATCCCCAACCTCCGCCGGTCTTCATCCGCGCTCGAAACAAATTCCTCCCCGCCGGAATAACCGTTTCTCCCGAAGCGCCCCCGGCTTCATCTCCCCACCATTCGACGGACGAGGGGGGGGGATGAACGCGGTCGATCACGACGGTTGGTTCCGTTATCACCGGTGTGTCATAACGCGGGATACGGGCTGCGGGGGTCCATGGGGGGACCGGCTCCGCCTCGCCGTGAAGTACCTCGGCGCGTTCGCCTATCCGCGCCAGCGCACGGGTGACCTCGAGATAGGGGCTGTCGTAGATGTCGACGAGACCGTAGTTGCTGTTCTCTCCGTCGAGCGTTCGGCCGCCGGGAGATTGATCGAAATAGAGAAACCAGTGATAGCCGACGACGAAGGGAAGATCGAGAAGTTCGGTGAGATAGGATGTCAGCCGCTCGGCTCGTTCCTGTTGTGTTGCGACCGTCACGTCGGCTCCTCGTTCGTTGCGGTCTCCGCTCCGGTTCTCCATCGCGCGGTAACTGAACTCCGTGATCAGAATCGGTTTTCCTCCGGAGAGTGTATGAATCCTGCGGAGATGACGTCTCGGAATGTGACCGTCCTTCCGATAGAGATTGAGACTGACGACATCAAGATAAGGGCCCAAGGCCGCGAGAACGCTGTCCGGAGCGTTTCCGGCGTAGCGGACGCCGAGATTGAGGTGGTTAGGATCGAGTTCATCGAGGACGCGCGAAACGATCTGTCCGTAATGATCGGCGACGACGGCGAGGAATTCCTCGATGTCTCTTCGAGCACCGGCGGCGCGAGGAGACGGCGCCGGCGCTTTGAGCAGTTCCTCGAAGGAGGCGGCCTCGGTCCGCCATGCCTTCCGGAAGGCGGAAAAGTCGTTTCCGTAACGATTCCGAATGAACTCCACCGCGGCGCGTTTGCCGTTCTTGTCGGAGGTAAGGCCCAGAAAACGTTCGAGAAGTGACGGTGGTCCCGAGGGCCAGCCATACCGGCCGTACCAAGGAAGCTCGTTGTCCGTGAAGTAGCCGATGAGTTTGGAGTTGTTCCGCCACTTTCCGATCTGCGGCTCCGCTCTTCTCCGAACGAACGTCTCGAAATCATCCTCGAAGAGACGAAGAATCGCATCGTTACCGGTCAGGTGGAGGATCGGCGTGAAGGGGAGACCACTTTTTTCGTAGAGGGATTCATCCGACCAGGCGCCAACGGTGTTGAAACCCCACTCTTGAAAACGCGCTTTCACTTGCTCGATCCAGGAATCCTTGTCGAAGCCGGGCTTGTGAAGGAGATCGTAACCGATGGAATTCTTCGGAATCATCCCATCGAACGGAAGGACGGCGTTGACGCCCTTCGAGAGGAATCGGGATCCG
>RFFU01000133.1 GCA_003697085.1 Candidatus Hydrogenedentota bacterium | reverse complement strand
TTGCCTTTTGCCTTTTGACTTTTTCTTTATTCCGTGCCTTCCGTGGTTCGTTTCCGGCCGTTCCGAAAAACGAAATTGACAAATTGTAAGAATGACCCCATTTCAGGACCCTTCTCTGAAATTGACAAATTGTAAGAATGACACCTTTTTTTGCCGGAGGTGGGATTCGAACCCACACTGGATTGCTCCAACCGGATTTTGAGTCCGGCGCGTCTGCCAGTTCCGCCACTCCGGCGTTCTTGCCGCGCTTTCCCAATCTAGATCTCGGCGCTTCCCCAATCCGGACAAGAAATGGATTATAAGCAAGCCAGAGGATTCCGAAACCCCTTTTTTTACCCTTTCGCCGCCGCCGCCCAGGACAGCGGCTCCTCGTCCCGCCGCCACCGAGGAAGAATTTCCCCGGCCGGTCCCTCGTAGAACCGGTGCACCGACGGTGTCAGCGCCGTCCGTTCGATATTCACTTCGACCACCTTCGCCCCGTGCTCCAAGGCCATAACCGGTAAGGCCGCTGCGGGATAGACGACGTTCGATGTGCCGATGACGACCAGCAGTTCACAACTCGTCACAAGTTCCACAGCCCGCCGGTACGCCTCGTCCGGCAGCGCCTCGCCGAACCAGACCACGGCCGGTCGAAGCAACCCGCCGCAGACACACCGCGGTATCCCCTCCTCCGGCAACTCCGTCATCGTCGAAAACGGTTCTTTCTCGACCATTCCACCGCAGTCAAAACAGCGCACCTTGATTAACGACCCGTGGAGTTCGATCACCTCGACCGAACCGGCGCGTTGGTGAAGCCCGTCCACGTTCTGCGTCACAACGGGCACCTCGCCGAACCACTCCCGCCACGCCGCCACGGCGCGATGTCCCGCATTCGGCTGAACCTTTTGCAACTGACGACGGCGTTCCAGATAGAATTTCCAGACGAGTTCCGGATTGCGCGCAAAGGCGTCGGGCGTTGCGACATCCTCGACACGATACCCTTCCCACAAGCCGCCGGATCCACGGAACGTCCGCACGCCACTTTCCGCCGACATTCCGGCACCGGTGAAAACGACCACGGGATTTTTTCGATCCGGGGCGTCTCCCGGCAGGCCCCTACGAAACACCGCCGGTTCTCCGTCTCAACAAAGCGCACCCGGGTCTTCGTTTCCTCTCGGACGAATTCGCTTGTTTTTTCCGCTTCATAATCGGGACATCTGCTCAACCTGCGCCGCGGCGCGAAGATGACCCGGATTGATCTTCAGAAGTTTCTTGAAGGCCTCGATCGCCGAAACCTTCGATAAATGATTTGCCTCGGGATTCGCGAGGTAATTGAGTTTGTGTGCCATTCCGAGATTGTACAGCGCCCGCTCCATATACGGATCGATACCCAGCGCCAAATCGAAGTACTGCATGGCCTTGTTGTACATCTTCGCCTCGAGCGCCCGAACTCCGTTGTTGTAATAGCGGATCGCGCGGTTAATCTTTTCGTTCACGAGATACCCGGCTCGCTCGATGGCGACATCCGAATACGGTGGGAAACTCTCGGCCAACCCCTGGTATGCATCGACGGCCGCCTGCCATCGCTTCTCCGCTTCCAAAGCCAGAATCTCGTCGAAGCGAGAGGCGAAACGCACGAACTCCTCCCGCTCCTCATCCGATAATCTGTGCCACAAGGCCTCAAATCCCTGCGCCCGGACTTGGTCCGTCCAGGCTTGAACTCGAACAGAGATGGCACCGGCGCCGAGCCCCTTCAACGCCATTTTATTTCGGAACGCCCCGCGTCGCGGCCTCTTTCTCGGCCGCCAACATCTTGTTTATCTCCTTCAACCGCGCCCACGCCTCGTCCCGTCGAAACCCGTAATCCAATTCCAGATAAGGAAAATTGTCGATGAGTTTGACGTACTCCTCCCGCGCTCGCTCGAGATCGCCCTTTTGATAATAGTACTCCGCCAGGCGATACTGCGCATCCGCGGCCTCCTCCAAGGCCTTCTTCTCCTCGGGATCCAACTTCTGCCCCGGCGGGGGAGGTCGGTGAGTGATTCTCTTCGGAGGCGGTTGCGCCGTCCGTTTCAAGACGTTCGGCCAGCGCTGTTGGGGGGGAACAAGCAAACCGGAAAAGATCACCAACAGGCTTACAATCATCAGCCCGAGAATGAAGATGGGACGCCTGTACCCCACGAACGACCTCCTTGCCCGTCTCCCGACGCGGTTTTCCTCGATCCGGCCCACCGCGACCCGGGTGAGTTCGAACGAAACCGAGGACTACTCCTCGTTCTGCGCGTGAAAGAGCGCCGGCGATACCTCGATTCCTTCCGCCTTGAATCGATCGATGAATTTCGGAACCAGTCCCGTCGGTTTCAGTTTTCCAATGATCTTTCCGTCAGGTCCCATTCCTTCCTGCTCGAAGACGAAGATGTCCTGGAGAAGTATCGATTCTCCCTCCATCCCCTGCACCTCGGTGATGTACGTAATCTTGCGCGAACCATCCAGAAGGCGGGATTGCTGAATGATGAGGTTGATGGCGCTGGAGATCTGCTTTCGGATCGCCTTGATCGGCAGTTCGTATCCCGCCATCATCACGAGGGTCTCGAGCCGCGAGATCACGTCCTGGGGGCTGTTGGCGTGGATCGTCGTCATCGACCCGTCGTGCCCCGTATTCATCGCCTGTAACATATCCATCGCTTCTCCGCCGCGGCATTCTCCAACGACGATCCGGTCGGGCCGCATCCGCAAGGCGTTACGAACCATATCCCGGATCGTAATCTCGCCCTTCCCCTCGAAATCCGGCGGACGCGTCTCGAGCCGAATGACGTGCTCCTGAGCGAAACTCAACTCCGCCGCATCCTCGATCGTCACGGTCCGCTCCTCCTCGGGAATGAACGAGGAAAGAACATTGAGCAGCGTCGTTTTACCGCTTCCCGTTCCGCCCGAGACGATGATGTTCAACCGCGCCTTGACGCAACACTTCAGGAACTCGGCCATCTCCTCCGTCATCGATCCAAACCGAATCAAGTCCTTGTGCGTGAGACGGTTCTTCGAGAATTTCCGAATCGTCAAGGCCGTCCCGTCCAGCGCCAGTGGAGGAATCACGACGTTGACACGCGACCCGTCGGGAAGGCGGGCGTCCTGGTACGGCGTCGTCTCGTCGCAGACACGCCCCAACGGTTTCATAATCTTGTCCACGATCTCCCGCAACTCCTCCTCGTCACGGAATTTTACGTCGGACTTGATCACCTTCCCATTCTGCTCCACGAAGACACAATACGGTCCTTTCGTCATTATTTCCGTTACGGTCTTATCGCGCAGAAGGCGTTCAAGCGGGCCGAAGCCGAGAATTCCGGCGACAACGTCCGAAACCAGCCGCTCGAACTCCGTCTTGCTCAGATTGATGTTCTCCTCCGTCGTGATTCTCAGGGCCGCTTCCGTCACTTTTTCTTTCAAAACGCGATCCCGCATCTCGTGATCCGGACTCCGCAGCAGATCGACATCCAGTTGCGGCCGCACGGCCTCGGTCACCTTGTTGTGTAGGTCCACCTTCTTCTTCTTCTCGACCTCACCGCCCGTACGCAACTGCGCCATCTTCTCCGCTAAGGACATCTTTCCTTCCCTCCTTCCGATACTTTCGTCTCTTCTCTCTTCTCTTCTCCCCGCATTCGTTACCGGCTCAAAGCCTGAATGTTGTTCTTCGCCACAGAGTTTTCAGGATCGAGTTCCAAGACACGCTTCCACTCTCGAATCGCGCCGTCCCGGTCCCCCAGACGGAAATAACAGAACCCGAGGTAGAGATGGGCATCGACATCTTCCGGATTGAGATGAACGGTTTCCTCGTACGAAGCGCGGGCGCCGAGGTAATCGCGATCGAGGTACTGCGCCGTCGCGAGGTTGTACCAAGCACGGACGTTGGACGGATCGAGTGCCACGGCGCGGCGGTACTTCACGATCGCGTCCGCCGTCTTTCCCAATTCCACGAGTTCGTTGCCCTCGCGCACCAACTCGCGCGCCTGCGCGATGTCGCGGGGAGAAGGCGAAGCGGCCGCCTCTTCCGGCCCTACCGCTCCACTCGGGGCCCGCACTTCTCCTTCTCCGCCGCTGCTCTCTTTCCGCCTCTCTTCTCTCCCCCCTTCCGCCGCCACCTCCTGGGCGCGACGACGGGCCTCGTAAGCCCGCTCGCTTCGCTCCGCGCGACGTCGCGTCGCTGCCGGAGAACCGCCGCGCTTCTTCGCCGACGTGCGCTTGGACCCTGCCGGTTCCGGGGGCGGCGCCGCCGCGCGCGGAGGATGGGTCCAGGAACCCCCGAGATTGTAAACGACCGAAAGATTGATGGCCGTCGAGGAGACGAGCTCAGCCTCGACCCGCCCCTGAATTCGCGGACTGAAATCGTATTGTGCCCCGAGCAGCAAACCGAATTCGTCATCGGAATCGAGGTCGCCGCGAGCGGCTTGGGAAATGGAGGTCGTTCCGGTGAAATCCGCCGAGAGCGACGACCACATCACCCCCCCATAGGGGACCAACTGCCCGAAACGCCGCGATCCCTTCAGCGCCAGGCGGATTTCGTCCGCGTCGATCTGACCTCCGGAAATGTCGGAACGGAATGTGCGGAACTCTCCGGAAAGCGCCACCAAGAGATCGGGCGCCGTCGACATCGGCGAAAAGACGGCCTGCCCGCCGATTCCCGCCAAAAAACCGAGATCGCCGTTCATGGGAAGATTTCCCAGGCCCGCGGGAAACGTCAACGTTCCCAAATCGCCCTTCTCAAACCCGAGAAGTCCGTACACGGAGAAGGTCTTGCTGATTCCATAATCGAGCCGGAGGTCGAGAGAGGTTTGAGAGAACGTAAGAACGGTCGGATTGATCCGAGAGGGTCCGGCCGATCCGGTCAATTTCACGTCCCGCTTGCCGGTTCCCACCTCGAGCCCCAAATGGACATCGCGGGCGTCGAGTTCCGGCGGAGGCCCGAGCAATGCTTCCGAACTTTCCGCGATCAACGACAATCCCAAAAGCAGAACAACGATCCTCTTCATCTCAAACTCAGCACCTCCCAAGCGGACGTCATGAACCGGAAGAAACCCTCCCGTCCCACAGAAAACTTTACCTTGCCGAAACGCCGACGGAAAGAAAAAAAGGCATCACCCCGCCGACTCTTTTCCCCGCAGTTCGTGCATCAAGGCAGCAAAACGATGCGGCAGCAACGACTGGATACCGTCGCTGACGGCGGAAGCGGGATCGTCGTGCACCTCGATCATCAATCCGTCCGCTCCGGCCGCCACCGCGGCCTTCGCCGCAGGAGCAACCAACTCCCAGTGCCCCGTCGCGTGACTCGGATCGACAAAGACGGGAAGATGACTCCGTTTCTTCAAGACCGCGACGGCGTTGATGTCGAGCGTAAACCGAGTGGCTGTCTCGAAGGTGCGTATTCCCCGCTCGCAGAGAATGACGTTGGGATTGCCCGCCGAGACGATGTATTCGGCGGCCATCAGGAATTCCTCGATCGTGGCCGCGATCCCCCGCTTGAGAAAGACCGGTTTCTCGCACCGCCCTACCTCTTTCAAAAGGGCGAAGTTGTGCATATTCCTCGCGCCGATCTGAAGAATGTCGGCGTAGGACGCCACCAGCTCCACCGTGTCCCGGCTCATCACCTCCGTCACCACTCCCAAGCCCAATTCCTTTCCGACTCGAGCGAGAATCCGCAGGCCCTCCTCGCCCAAACCTTGAAAAGAATACGGCGAAGTGCGCGGCTTGAAGGCCCCTCCGCGTAGAAGATCCGCCCCGGCCTCCTTTACGGCCTTTGCAATCCGCAGGTACCCCTCTTCCGTCTCGACCGAACACGGGCCGGCGATCACACGAAGGGTTCCCTCACCGATCACCGTATTCGCGACATTGATGACCGTCCGCAACCGGCCGGGAACCTTGGCGACGAATTTGTAGGGTGTGAGCACGCGCATAGCGCTCTCGACCCCGGGAAAGGACTCGCACTGGTAAAGCACGTCCTTGTCCCCGTCGCCCACTGCGGCGATCACCGTTCTCAACTCGCCGACGATCGGAACGACACGGTATCCGTGAGAACGAATTGTCTCTTCCACACGCGCGCGCTCCTCCGGCGTGTGCCCCGGAGCCATGACGATGATCATTCGCCGCTTTCCCCGCGGAATCGTTCACCACGCATCAGAGCGGCGTCGTTCGGTTCCCAACCTCCGAACCTCTTCGACCCGACTCCCGGAATCACCGCTTCGCCTCACTCCTCATATCGGTCCAGTCGGTCCACGATTCCCACGATCATTGTCCTCGTCGCCGCGTGAGGATTCTGAGTGAAATCGCGGGCGGAACGCCCCTCCTGGATGATCAAAACCACCTCCCCTTCCCCCGCTCCTACCGTGTCCATCGCAATGATCGGTGGTCCTTCCGGTTCGAGGTCGAGATTCAAAGGGCGACAGAGAAGCGTCGTTCGCTTCTCGAAAGTCGGGTGCTTCTCTTCGGCAACGGCCTTTCCGATAACCAGAGCCAGTTTCACGCCTCACTCCCCTTCCGAACTTCGCCGATCGGAATCCCCCGCTCTCCCACGATCTCGACAGGCCGATCCGCGGGCGGCTTCAATGCCACGTCGAGATGGTCCACCTTGGCGACGATGGAAGCATCACTGGGACCGTAACGCGAGGGGAGGGCGAAGGCGGCTTCCTTCCCTCCCTCGCACCAGACGACCTCACCCTCGCCGACACCGACCGAGTCGATCGCAACCTCCCGGCTTCCCAGGCTCCGAAAATCCTCGTCGATCTTCTCGACAATGAAAAGCGGTACACCGGAATAGTTTTCATTCTTTCTTGTCGCCCAGACCCGCCCTACGACGCGCGCGAGATACATCACCCTCCTCCTTCCGTGTTCCTAACCTCGCCTCGCCAGTCCAGGCGATCCACGATGGCGATGATCGTCGTATCCGTGGCCGCCTTTCGCGTCTTCACATCCTCGCGAGCCGACGAGCCACGCACCGTCAAGACCCACTCCCCCGCCCCTGCGCCCACCGCGTCCACCGCAATGTCGTACTCCCGACGAGCAGCGCCGTCCGGAGTGATGTATTGGATCGCGAGAAGTTTGAATCCTTCCAGACGAGGACTCTTCCGCGTCGCGACGACACTTCCGATGACCTTTCCCAGTTTCATTCGAAATACGTTACGACTTGGGTCCGATCACGTCAACGGTTCCTCCGACTTCCTCGATCTCGAGCCGGCTCCTTACCGGAGCATCGAGGAGGCCGGCCCCCACCTCTTTCCTTTCGCGTTTTACCGTATGAATCTCGAAGGGAGCCGAGACGGCATCGAGAAGGCGGACCAGATTGAAACGTTTGTTTTGAAAATAAATTCGTCTCGTATCCGTTCCCTGGATCAGTACGACACGATCGGGATACCAAAAAGACAAGAGGCCCGAGAGCCGCAGGGCTTGGCGCTCCGCCGCAACCCCCGGAAGAATGTTGCGCAGCCCCGCCCCGAAGGACTTGAGGAACGCTCCAACCCATTCATACCCCTCCCGCCTCCGGTAGGTCCGGAGCATCTCCCCCAAAAATCCTTCCGAATGCGCGAAAAGAATCCTGCCGGCTCGGGAACGCGGTTGAACATAGAGAAGCATCAAGGCCAGAGCCCCTCCCTCGAATTCCAACCCGTCAATTCCGGCAAAGCCTCCATGAATTTCCCCCAGCAATTCGGCTCGATACCGAGGCGTTTCCACCAGACTGGGCCGGGCGGTACGCTCCCCCCCTTCCATCTCCGCTCCCTCTTCGGCCTCGACGACACCGAGGTGATGGAGCACATTTTCCGTCAGCGGATGAAAGACGCCTCCCGTGGTGGAATCCCCCCCGTCTTCCCTGACAAAGCAGTCCACACCGCGCTCGACAAGCAACGTGCTCAGCGCGGAGCGCTCCACCCGCACGACACACTCGCGGGACCTTTCCTTCAAGGCCTCGATGAACGCGGCCACCTGATCGGCAGCCTCGTCGTCCAGAGCGGTCACGGCCCTCAAGTCCAGTTCGTATTGCCGCGCATCGATCTCCAACCATTCCTCCGTCGAGATCTTCCTTCCGTGAGTGAATCCTCCGGTCAAGACGATTAAACATTCGTCTTCCATCTCGTACACCGCCACGTGGAACGGATCTCCGACGTCGTTTTCATCGTCGATCTCTCTTTCGTCCAGGCGCCGCCGCATAATCGTTCGATTTCGGCCGTTTCGCTCGAAACGGTATTCCAACCGGTCCATACATCGCGAGATCAAAAACAGCCCCAAACCCCGCTCTCGATACTCACCCAGGTCCCGCGAACGGAGGGTCTTCGGCGAGGGACGGTAGGCGTAATCTTCAATCTCCAATCGGAATTCGTTCTTCTTCACTCTGAGACGGACCAGAATCGGTTCCTCCATCCGTCCCCGGTAACCGTGTTCGACCACATTCGCGAAGGCCTCGGTCAAGGAGAGCCGCAGGTCGAAAAGCAATGGATCCTTCTTCCCGGAGACAAGCCCGTATGAACGCAAGGTCTCCTCCAGGAAGGTCGTTGCTCCCTGAATCTCATCCATCCGCGAGGAAAACCTCCGCTCTTTCTCGAACTCCGGAAACACCTCCGTCACCCGTTCTCTCCCTCCACACGCACCTTTTCCGGTTCCAGAAACAATCGATCTCCTTCCGCCGCAACGACGATTTGGCCGCGAAAATGGGATCGTGCCCCCTCGCAAGCGGCCTCCACCGAGACCTCGGGATAGCGATGAACGAGAACGAGCGTCTCGACATCGGCCTGTGCCGCCGCGCGCGCGGCGGTTTCCGGATCCTGATGGCCCTCGATTCCCGCGCCGGATGGAACGGCGGCCTCGGTAACGAGCACCCGCGCGCCCGAGGCCGCCGCGACGACTTCCGCGCCGCCTCCCGTGTCCCCCGTAAACACAATCTCCCCTCCCGATCCCAAATCGATTCGGAATGCCACACTCGAAGTATGATGCGCCATCGGAAATATTCGGATCGTGCGTCCGCCTCGTTCAAGGCGACCGGTTTCACACTCCGTCACCGTAACCCCTGCCGGAACCGCCACCCATTCCCGCCACAGATTCCGCAGGCGTTCCACGAAATCCCTCGTTCCCGGCCCACCGAGAATCTCGATCGGGCGGGCGCGCGGAGGATCGAGATAGGTGGAGGCGAAGAGAACGGCGACGAGATCGGCCGAATGATCCGGATGGTGGTGCGTCAAAAAGATCCGGTCGAGGGAGAAGGGGTCCAGGTTGTACCGGGGAAAACGGCCGAAAACGCCGGAACCGCAATCAATCAGCCATTCCTCCCCGCCGACGGCGAGATGAAAACCGCTGCAGTAACGGTCGGGACATGGGATGTTCGTTCCACACCCCACGATCGTAATGACGGGAACCTGTTGCATCGTCTAGGAAACACTATACCTTCACCCGCGAGGAGTTTCCAGGCCTCGGGAGGGTGGAGGCAGAAGGAAAAAGGCAAAAGGAAAAAGGAAGAAGGAAAAAGGTGGCGCAGCAATTTTCGGCGCCGGCATCGAACACCAACGCGGCGCAGGCATCTTGCCTGCAGGGATCAAGCACGGGTCATCAGGCCGCGCGTCGATCAGACTTTGTTCCGTTCATAAAACCGTCTTGACACCGCGCAGCGGCACGGCGAATCGTCCGATCTGGACGAACTCGACTTCGGGATGGCGAGCAACAAAACGTTCCACAGCGCGGGCGTAGAGACGGAGATTCTCCGGAGCCACAACCGATATCCCAGCCACCGAAAGAAGCCTCTCGCCGGAATCCTCATTTCCTCCCCGTAAAGCGGAATTCAACCGATCCGTCTCGATCGAGGAAAACCGATCGAGAAGAAAAATCCTTCTTTCTTCCCGAGCGGTACCGCGGGAGTGAGTTCGAAGAGGATCGTCAGCGGGAAAGGCAAAATCGATTCCGGCCAGATAGACACGACGCGCCCCCGTTAACACCGCCGCTCCCAGAGCCGTCCCCGCAACGGTCCCGAACGCCGGAAGTTCCCCCTTCCTCACCGCTGCTGCATCCTTCGCCGCGGCGTTCCGCGGATTCGAAGTCGCTTTGCTCGACTCTTCCTCGCTTTCCGAAAACGCTTCTTCTCCTTCGGGATACGCTGGCACAATCTCCGGGATTAAATGCACCACATTTCGGCAAGTCGTTGGAAACACGATCGTCGGCGGAATTTCCTCCGGGGGAACTCCGGAGATCTGTTCGAGAACCTCATCCTGCGGATCGGTGATCACACAGAGTTCGGGTTGAACGCGGCGCGCCAGGAGAGGTTTGAGCGCGGTTCCCACAGCGATCCACGGAAGATTCGAGAAACGCTGGAGGTCGATCTCATCGAGCGACGGCCCGCCGCCGGCAACAACCACCTCTTCCCCTTTCCAACGATTCTTCCAACGTTCTATGCCAGGAGCGGATAGAAAACGCTTCTCGTTGGCCGCACGGTTCTCCTCCATCAGCGCGGAGAAACGAAGCGCGGTGCGTCTTCGAAGATCAAAATCCTCGAGAAGTCTTTCCAGATCTTCCAGGGGCTCGGGGCAAGGGGAAACGATATACGGAATGACAATCGCTCCGCGCGCGGCATCGGCTAGAGAACGAAGAAATTCGGAGGGATCGGCCGTTCCCCATACCGCAGCCCCGGTCCGAACGAAACTTGCTTCCTTCCCGAAGAAAAGAAAACGGATCCCGGAATCCTCAAGTAAATCGCGAGAGCTCTTCGCTGCTACGAACGCTTCCCAATGTTCGGACATAGGAAAGACCCCGATAATTCGAACCTTCCTTCCGAAAAATTTGCGGGCGGCTCGGAGAATTTCCCCCCCTCCAGGCCCTATAACAACGACAACCGTGCGGTCCTTAATGGGGGAGAACGCGTCGGAAAAGGCCTCCAAGCATCTTTGTGCGCCCACGTCCGGCCGAAACCGGCTCTCCATCCAGCGGCCGTCGGGAGAGACGAGGGCTGGGCGGCCGTTGCGCGCCGGCCGGATACTCCATCCGCCTGCCCCCTTCTCTCCAACCCTTCCTGTTCCCGTCGAGATCCGCTTCATTCCTCTATAGTATGGGAAAAATCTCCCCCGCGTCATCGTTTCCCCGGAAACCGGAAGATTTCCGACTGTGGTGAATTTTCAAATGTGAAACGGAGGGGTTTTCGCCTCCCTACTTTCCGGAAGATTTCGTTCCGATTATACACACTATTTCGGCGGTAAATCCGGTTCGATTCGGAAACGGTCCTAAGAATCGGATGGTCAAGCGGACGTTTTTCGATGGGGACCGATTTCGAACTGTATTGGTTCCCCTGTTCCGCCTCTGATAATTCGTCGAAAATCGGAACCATTTCACCGAAATCTTTTCGTTAAACAATGCTATCCGTCATTTTGGTTGTCGCCCCCTCGGAAAACCCCCTCCCTCTTCAACGTGGTTCTTGATTAAGGACCCCCTTTCTAATACAAACTCTGGCGCGAAAGTTTTTCCGTTTATTCAAAAGATTTCTGTGGAACTGATCAGGGGCCCTTCGCCCTTTTCGACATTTCTTTCTCCGCGCCGTTTTCGCATTCCCGGAACGGCTCGTGTGATGGAAAAAGCTAAAGTTTGTGGAGGTTTTGTATGCGACTGATTATCCAAAAGGATTATGATTCTGTCTCTCGTTGGGTGGCGCACTATGTCCTCAAGACCTATAAGGAGGAAGCCCCCACACCGGAAAAACCCCTGGTGCTGGGACTGCCGACAGGTTCAACACCCCTGGGCACTTACCGCGAACTTGTTCGCCTTTACAAGGAAGGAAAGATCTCTTTCCGTAATATCGTAACGTTCAATATGGATGAATATATCGGACTCCCGGAAGATCATCCGGAAAGTTACCATTCTTTTATGAAAAAAAATCTTTTTGATCACATTGATATTCCTCCTGACCAGGTCAATATCCTGAATGGAAACGCCGCGGACCTGGAGAAAGAATGCACCGCGTATGAGGAAAAGATCCGTTCTTACGGAGGCATTCGCCTCTTCTTGGGGGGGATCGGGCCGGATGGTCACATCGCCTTCAATGAACCAGGCTCCTCCCTCTCCTCACGAACCCGCATTAAGACTCTCACCTACGACACGATCCTGGCCAACTCCCGCTTTTTCGGCAATGATATCTCGAAGGTGCCAAAGCGCGCGCTTACCGTGGGCGTCGGTACGGTGATGGCCGCGAAGGAGGTTCTGATTATTATCACGGGACATAACAAAGCACGGGCCCTAAAAATGGTCGTCGAAGAAGGAGTAAACCATATGTGGACGGTTTCCGCCCTTCAACTCCATCCCAAAGCCTTGATCGTTTGTGACGAAGATGCGACGGAAGAACTCCGGGTCGGCACCGTGAATTATTTCAAGGATATCGAACAGGAGAACCTTGATCCCGCGTCGCTCCTTCGGGATCATTCGTGTTCTTATGTATAGGAGCAGATTCGTGTAGGGCGCGAAACCAAAGAAAGGGAGAGAAGTGACACCGGAGGAATGCCTTATCGAAACGGAACGGTTGATTCGGGAATCGGATTTCCTGAAGGCGATCTCTCGAATCTCGTCTCCCCCCACCGAATCCCGCGCCTTGACCGAAAAAGAGATTGAACGGATGGAGAAGAACGGTAACCGGGCCGAGGACTGGAGCCGGGTGACGGTCGGCGGAAATTTCGATCCCGATCTCGTTCACTACTCCCACTTCCTCGGTTCCGTTCACCTCGGCCTCTCTCCCGGCAACCTCCTTCTTGAAACGATTCCCCTCCCGGCGGAAATTTGGAATACAGTCCTTGCTGATTGTAACGTCTTTGGACGTTCCGTGATCCGGAACGTCTCTCTTCTCTGCCGCACGTCGATACAGACCGACACAATTCTGATGAACTGTGGCCGCCTCACGACCGAAACCCCGCCCACCTCTTTCTGTATTGGAGAAAATCTTTCTCTGGGAATCGAGACCGGCGGGCGCGAAGTCCCCCTCTTCCCGGAAATCACGGTCGAAATCGCCGCCTGTGTAGCGAAACATCGCGCCGATCATGATTTCCTCCAGAGGTACTCAAATCTCGTCCACGAAGCGAAGAAACGCGCCGCAACCGCGCGATCGATAATAGAAAGCGGATGTCGAATTCTTAATACCGCGTGCCTAACAAACTTCTGTATCGGAACGGGCACCGTCGTAGACGGCGCTTCGCTTGTAAAGAATACCATTCTGCTCTCCGCCCCCGAAGAACCGGTCCGAATTTCAGGCGGCGCTTCGATTCAAAACTCCGTGGTCCAATGGGGAACCGAGGTCTCCTCGATGGCCGTAGTCGAAAATTCCGTTCTGGGGGAATCAACCTGCATTAGGCATCATGGCACAGTAACGAATTCGTATATCGGTCCAAACACTGCTATTGAAAAGGGAGAGGTAAAAGCGAGTTTGATCGGCCCCTTTGTCGGCTTTCATCATCAGGCGCTTCTGATCGCCGTCCTCTGGCCCGAAGGAAAAGGAAATGTGGGTTACGGTGCGAATATCGGTTCAAATCATACTGGGAAAGCACCGGACCAGGAGTTTTGGCCCGGCGAAGGCACCTTCTTCGGGTTGGGATGCAATATCAAGTTCCCCTCGGATTTCACGGAAGCCCCTTACTCGATGGTCGCCACCAACGTGACTGTCCTCCCTCAACGGCTTGAATTTCCCTTCTCTCTTATCAATACTCCGGCCGAACGTCTTCCCGGATTATCGCCGGCGATAAACGAACTTTTACCCGGATGGCTCTTGAGTGAAAACACCTATGCGGTAAAACGGAACGAAATCAAATTCAAGAGGCGGAACGGGGCCGAGAGAAACCGATTGGTATTTGAGGTCTTCCGTCCGGAGATCGTCGACAAGATGCTCCGGGCCCGAAAACGGCTCGTCGAAGTCCCGAAGGTTAAGGAATTCTACACATCCCAGGATATTCCCGGCTTGGGAAAGAATTATCTCAAGGACGGAGCCCGCATTCGTGGTATCGAAGTCTATACTTTCTTTATCCGTTACTACGCGCTTCGAGGCCTCTACCGTAGAATCCGCGAGTCTTCTCTTTCCCGCGATCGCTGGGACACACTCCTTTCCTCCCCCAGCGAAGCCGACCGTTGGGAACACGAGCGCGGAGTTCTTCTCGCGGAGTTCCCGGGTATTTCCGTCGAGGAGGCGTTGGGAAAACTTATCGAAATGCAAGAGAAGGTTGCCGAGAACGTGCGCCTTTCCAAGGAAAAGGACGACCGACGAGGAACCCGTATCATTCGCGACTACGCCGAAGCCCATCCGTCCGCCTCGGAGGATTCTTTCGTTCGGGAGACGTTGGAGGAAACGGCGGCTCTGCGGAAGGAGATCGAGTCACTCCTGGGAGAAGACTGACGCGGAACCGAGGCCGCGTGCACGGACACCAGGCGCGGGAGGTATATCACTTTTCCCTTCTCTCCAACCCTCTCCGACGATAGACTCCGAAATCCAATGAGCGGAGAAATCCTCCAGAACGCACGGAGTGGCGCCTCGAAAAGAAGCGTTCGCCTCGAGAAGGCCTTCACGGAAACGGGGAACGAGAACCGGGCCAGGCTCTTCGCGGTTCCGTTTTTCTTTTTCCTTCTCCTTTTCCTCTTCCCGATGACGATTCCCCTCCCTGTTTACGCCATCGATACGAATGTAACGGCCGTCCAGATGGCGGAAGCCATCGGGATTCCTTCCAGCGTGATCGTGACAGCGGAGCTGACGAACCTCAACGGTCAGGGGACGGCGGACAACAACGGTTTCGCCATTCAAACGGGCTCCCTTGGAAACAACTTTCCGACGGAAGGCGGTTCCTTCGTGATTCTGACATCGGGAAACGTCAACGACATTCCGGGAAGCAACGATGCAACCGGCGTCTCGTTCGATCAGGGTGTCCAGGACGGGAAAGGAGCCGACAACGGAGGCGACGATGTCGTTCAGTTGCGGATCAAGATCGACCCTCCTGATACCGCCTTCTCTTTCTCCTTCCAGTTCGTCTTTCTCTCCGAGGAATTCCCGGAATTCGTGGGGAGTGCATTCAACGATTTTTTCCTCGTTCAGGCCGCGGAGAATCCCGCCACCATCACCTTCGACTCGAGTTCCGGGGTCTCCATTCCCGTCGCCTCCGACAACATCGTCTTCGACAATTCGAACAAGGTGATGAGTGTGAACAACAACTTCTTCAATCAGGATGAAAACCAAAGCACGGGAACGGAATTCGACGGGCAGACCCCCTTACTGCTGACCTGCTCTCCGTTGCCCAACGGTGCCGATCCCTTTTGGCTCGTCTTCTCGATCGGCGATGAGGGGGACGCCGTTCTCATGTCGGGAGTCTTCATCGACGGCTTTCAATTCAGCGAACAGCCACTGTGTTGTGCCACGACCGTCGATCCCGCGGCCGGAGTCGTGCTGGGAGAAGTCGAGGGTCAGCCGGTGGACGTCGTAAGTTACCCCAATCCCTTCCGGCCCGAGAAAGGTCCGGTAACGTTCGCTATCGCCGAGGAATCTTGTCTCGCAACAACTGCGATCTTAAGTATCGAGATTTTTGATATCAGCGGGCGGCGGGTGCGGCTTCTCACCGGTGATGGTGACAGAACCCTTGTTTGGGACGGACGTACCCAAAACGGGAAATTGATGGGGAGCGGAATGTACTTCTACCGCATTTACGACAATGAAAAGCGGGTCGGAACGGGCCGCTTCACATTGATTCACTGATCGGAGTGAACGAGGAAGAAAAAGACGTGCCCGTGCTCTCTTAAATGAACAACTGGAGAATCTATCGCTTTGTATCGAGGATCGTGCCGAGGTTCTCGTCTTCCGTTCGCACGACTGCGGCATTCGCCTGAGTGAATCGCTCGTCCCGGATCAGGTTCACCATCTCCGTCGCAAGATCCGTATTTGACAGCGTCAACGCCCCTTGCAAAACCTCGGGTCCCGTTTCTCGCGTTCCCGCGCCCGACGCGGCCGTGGGCCGAAAGAGATTGCCGCCGATATTCTCCAGACCCTGCGGATTCGGAAAACGAACCGGCTCGATCCGCCCCAGCGCCGTTTCCGTCCCGTCTTCCGCAAGCCCGGTCACGGTCCCATCC
>RFFU01000132.1 GCA_003697085.1 Candidatus Hydrogenedentota bacterium | reverse complement strand
GAAAGGAAGGCCGAAATGAAGAGAGCGAAATCGGGTGCGGGGACCTCCCCAGGGCGAGCCGAGGTTACGGTCGAGGCCCCGACGCTCGAGGAGGCGCGGATTCTCGGGGCGAAACAGTTGAACGTTAAACCGAAATTCGTCGAACTGGAGATCGAGGAGGCTCCCACCTCGAACCACCCGTTTTATACGGTGACGGTTCGCGCTCTTCGGCAGGCGGCGCGCTGGGAGGAAGACCTCGCCCACTGGGAACGGCTGGCGGGAGCGGAGAAGGGCGAAGAGAAGAAGCCGGTCGCGGCGATGGAGAAGAGCGAAGAGACGCTGTTGAAGGAGGCTCTTGCCGAGGTGGACGGCATTCTGGAGGACCCGGAATTCGCGGCCGATCCGGAACTGATCCGTTCGATTCGTGATCTCTCCACAGTGCTCGACCCCGACCTGGCCGATCAGCTCGATCATCTGAGACTGGAGGCGGTGTCGCGGAGAGCGGCGGCTGGGGATCGTGACGGAGTAATCGAGATTCAACAAAATCCCCATCGTCGCGAGGCCTATGTCACCTTCCGACCTCCCAGCGGAAACGGTAGGCCGCTGGCGGCGGAGGAGGTTCTGGCGCGGTTGGAGGAGATCGGGGCGGTGCCGCCGCCCCGGGAGGAACTCGAAAAGATTCTCGAGCGGGTGCGTCGCCCTCGATCCGGTCACGTTATTCATACGGTGCATTATAGACCCGCCCGCTTTGACCTGAAGATGTCCGAAGACGGTATGGCGCTGGTGCTCTTCCTTTATCCTGCGGCGGAATACGGCGAAGCGGTGAAGTTTGAGGAGATTGAAAAGGCCGTCGCCGATCTCAAAATCCAGGGGGAGATCAAATGGGAGGAAGTCAAGAAAGCATTGCACCGCTGCGCGACGGAACGGCCGGAGGTGATCGAGACGGTGATCGCGCAAGGGACACCTCCGGTGGACGGCGAGGATGGATCGGTCGAATGGAAGATTCCCGTGAAGGAGGAGGAATCGGGATGGATTCTCGATGAGACTTCGGGTCCCGTGATCGTCGATGCGGGAACGCTCTTGGCGCGGATCACTCCCGGATCGGCCGGCGAGCCGGGGCGCGACCTTCGCGGGAAACCGCTGCCGGCCAAGCCGGGACGGACGCCTCGGCTCAATACCGGAGCAAATGTAACGAAGGAGAAACGGGGGACGGAGTTTCGGGCCTCCGTGGCCGGCCGGGTTCTTCTGGAGGGGTTGGTCATAAGCATCAAACCGTATGCTCCCGGGACGGCGGAGGTGCGAGTTTCTTCGGACGGAATGAGCGCCGAACTCTTTCTTACGCCTCCCATCGGAGACGCCCCCGGCCCGAGTCGAGAGGAGGTGGAGGAGCTGATCGAGAAGGCCGGGATCAAACACGGTCTGGACGCGGCGGAGGTCGAGAGGCTTTGGAACGAATGGAATGAGCGGAGAAGGCCGATTTCGGGGACGATCGCGCGGGGAACGGCCGCCGTCGAGGGGAAGGCGGGATGGGTGGAGGTTCCGGTCGAGGACTTCATTTCGATGGTCCATTCCGAGGATCGCGTGGATCACCGGGAGCGCAGCGCCTTGCGCCCGGTTCGAACGGGCGACCTGATCGCCGTTCTCTATGAGGGCGAGGAAGGGACCCCCGGGACCGATGTCCGCGGCAATCCGGTCTTCCCGCCGGAGATTCCGGAGGTGCTGCTGGAGGCCGGACCGGGCGTCCGGCGCGACGGGAACATGTACTATGCCGACAGGGACGGCCATCTCGTCCACGTCGGAGACAGGATCAGCGTCGAGGATGTCTTCCACATCGATGGGGATGTGACGATGGAGATTGGAAATATTCACCACAATGGTCCGGTTGTTATCGACGGAAGTGTAGGGGACGGGTTTCTCGTCGAAGCGGAAGGAGAGGTGACGATTCGGGACAACGTTGGAGGTTCGGTGGTTCGTACGAATGGAAATGTCCGTGTCGGAAACGGCGTCATTGGTCGCCAGCGGGGGACGGTCGATGCCGGGGCCGATGTGGAGGTTCGGTTCGTCGAGAGCGGAACATTGCTTGCCGGGGGCGAGATTCGGGTTGCGGTCTACTCGTTGCAATCGCGGTTGGAGTCGGAGGGGGTGATTCGTGTGCGCGGCGAGGAGCGGGGGATTATCGGAGGGGAGGTGATCGCTCGAGCCGGGATCGAAACCACCCACGCCGGGAGCCCGTCCTTCGTTCCGACGCTTTTGAAGACGGGGGAATCGCCGCTTCTGAAGCGCCGGGCCCGCGCAGCGGATCGGAAGTTCCGTGAATACCAAAATGAACTGGCCCGGCTGCGGATGATCGAGGAGCAGTTTCGGAAGGAGTGCCCTGATCTCGGAGCGGTCTCTCCCGAACGCGCGCGCTTGTACCAGCGCTTGATTCGTTCCCGTGTTACATTGAAAGTCAGACTGAAGGAGGTCGGGGTCGAACGAGTTCGGTGTCTAGCGGAGATGGCGAAGGTGCCCCCCGGAGAAATCGTTGTGAAGGGGACTTTGCACCCGGGAACACGGATTCAAATGAAGGATCTCGAAATGAAGATCGAGACGAGACTGCAAGGAGTGCGATTTCGTCTGGATGAGGAGGAAGGAAGAATCGAGGTGTTGCCCTTGGAGGAGAGGGAATATCGAGGGAAAGAGGATAAGGAACGGAAATAGGGGCCGGGACTGTTGGGGACAGAGCGCGTTTTTTTTTCGGGAAATCGGCGTCTTTCCTATTGCGAAACAAAAGGTCTTTCCGCTACAATGTAAAAAAAGATACACAACCAAAAAAAATACGATACGTCGTCGGGAGCGGGATCCGGTCGAGAAAAGAGGCGCCCGGGGTGAGGGGGGATTCTCCGCGGCTTCGATGGACGCATCGGGGAGCGAGGGCGGATTATGAAAGTTGGACAGTTGCAGGACCGGTTCTTGAATGCATTGAGGAAGGGGCAGGTTCCGGTAACGGCCTATCTTGTGAACGGCGTTCCGATCAAGGGGCGCGTCCAGGGCTTTGATTCCTTCGTCGTCTTCTTCGATGTCGACGGGAAGCAACAGATGGTATTCAAACATGCGATCTCGACGATCCAGCCGGCGCGCAACGTTCGAATCACACCGGGCGAGGGAGAGAGCGATTCCGAGGAGTAGAGTGCTTTCGGCGCGCTCCGATCATCTTTTCTTCCCGTGTGGATGAAGGGGGAACGCGGGATCCGAAATTTGGAAGACGAGAGGCCGGCGCGGGCGATCGCGGTCGCGCTGCGCACTCCGGGACAATCCCGCCATGATGTCGAGGATCATCTCGAGGAACTGACGGCCTTGGCACGATCCGCGGGGATCGAGGTGACGGATCGGGTCATTCAGACGCGCTTTCGGCCGTCGCCGGCGACCTGGATCGGGAGGGGGAAAGCGGAGGAATTGGCGCAGGGGGCCGGCGAGGGGGACGAACCGGAGTGTTTTCTCTTCGACGATGAACTGGCTCCGGCACAGATCCGCAATCTTGAAAGGATCACCGGACGACGCGTCCTGACGCGGACGGAACTGATCCTGGACATCTTCGCGAGGAAGGCACGTTCGCATGAGGCGAAGTTACAGGTGGAGCTGGCGCGTCTGGAGTACCAGCGGACACATCTGAGACATCTCTGGAGCCATCTGGAGGGGCAGCGCGGGGGCATCGGG
>RFFU01000131.1 GCA_003697085.1 Candidatus Hydrogenedentota bacterium | reverse complement strand
TTCTGTTCCGTCTCCTTCTCCTTCATCCGTGTCGCGTACGCCACTGACTGATCGCTTTGAATCTCCACTTGGACCCAGGAAACATCGGGAAGCGTTACGCGACGCCGCGATTGCGGCGGCAGAAGCACCGTCCGGACCGCGCCGGTGGAGAATTTCAATCGCGCGGTGACACTCGAGCGATTTTGATTGTGAAGCCGTATCTCTCGATAGATCGGATGAACGCCGGTGCTTGAAACCGTGTTCGTCGTCGAATCAGCCGTGATCGGGGAGGAACCGGCCAACAGCGCAAGGAGAAGAGGAAAGAGAAGAAAGAAAACTCTTCTCATCGCGAGAAGCAACCGCGCCAATATCGGCGAAACGGTTCGCGGATGCCGGCTGTCGAAGATGAAGAGAATGAAGGCGGCGATATTGTGAGCGTGGTCGTGCGAAGGCGCGGCGTTCTTCCGGGCTCTTCATCCATCCGGCGCCATTTGTGAGAGCCGATCATACCGAGATGCTACCGGCGAACCGTCGCGCCTTCAAGCACAAGGGATTCACTCATCCGATGACAGAATTGATCTGTCAAAGCATTTGCGGAAGTCGTTTCACATTTTTCTTCGGTTGTTTCATTGTGGTCGCAAAGAAAGGGAGATGTTAAAGGAGGGCGTCTAAAGATTTCGGTTGCGGTCGAGCGTGAAAGCGCCTTCGGGCTTGAAAGATACAATGCCGCCGTGGTCAGACATTCTTTATCTTTTGTCTCGCAGATTATAACGAATTTGGATTTCGACGAGATGAGATGTCCCGTCCGGCGGTGGAGGAAAGGGTGCGGCGCGGAGGACGGTATTACGGGCCGCCGATGCGAAAAGGATGTTTCGGTCTTTTGCCACCGTCCGTATCTTCTCGACAGTGCCGTTCGAAAAAATTTTGAAGCGTACCAAAACAGTTCCCGCGAGGTGTTTTCGCTTCAAGATTTCAGGATAATATTTTTTGTCTTCAATTTTTTTACGCACCAGTTTCCAATAGTCGTTCATACCACTGTCGTTTCGAATATCACGTGTTGTTTGATTTAAAAGGCTTCTTTCTTTGTTCGAACCCGGATTTCCCGGTGTTGAGGTGATGGATAAACTCGATGTGATCGGCGGCGGAGGTATTCCCTCGAAAGAGGCATCGAATCTTCTGGCCCTTTTTGAATGGGGCGGGACTTTATCAGAATTCGATCTATTTTTCGTTTCGGTTTTGCTGATGAAAAAATCCGATTTACGTTTTTGAGAAACGGCCGGGTGGAGTTGGTGTTTGGGTATGGTTCGGGGGCACTGGCCTTCTCGCTGGACTGCAGGCTTCTTTCGTTCGTTCAACATCGTATTTAACGGTGGCGTCCTTTTTTGAAATGAGGGGTGGGATCTTGGGGGAGACAGATTTTTCCATACACGCTTTTTTAGTGATTTTTGGGCCGGGTGTGTTTCGATCGGCTTCACGCGCATAATCGGATGGCCTGAAGTTTTCGGTTGAGGCACGGGTCTTTCTGAAGAGAGGTAGGATATGGTGTTTCGTTTCATTTTATTCTGAAGGTGTGGGGCGGAAAGATGCGGCCAAAATGGAAAGGAGGCGAGGTGAATAACGGTCGAAAGAATCAGTGCGGTGCGGAAGACATGCTTGTCTTCCGCAGCCTTTGTTTTGGACGACGGAAATCCGTGCATTGCTTTCCTAAAAAAATTCAATGTTCTTTTGCGCTCAAAAACGGTATTGCGTTGTAACGCTGATGTGGCGTCCATCTTCCGGGATGCGGTTTCCGGGGGGAACGGAAGAAGAGGAGACCCGGTTGAAACCGTTGAGATGAGAGGCGTAATAATGGTCAAAGACGTTGTTCACCGCCAGTGATATTTTGAGGTTTCGGGTCGGACGATATTCTCCTCGAAGGTTGATCACGCCCCATCCGGAGGTAGGAGTTTCACCGTTGGTTTTTGAGACTCTATCCTGCTTTCCGCTGAAAACCCATTCCAGTGCGAACGCACCTTGTTTTTGTTCATAGGCAAGTTCTGTGTTCCCGTGAAATGGCGCCACGCGATACACATTGTCCGCGATATCCGTTCTTAATCCGCGTACGAAACTGAGCGTTCCTTTTGCATGCCAGTGGTCTCCTAGTCCCAGGGTCCAAGCTGCATCGGCACCGTAGAACTCGGCTCCTGTGTTGTTAAACTGTAAGGGGTTTGCGTCTCCGTTCATTGTGCTCACCATAAGAACCGTGGCGTCACCTGTCGGTGTCCCCTGGATATAGCCATTGACTCGTCGATAGAACGCCCGGGGGGTCAATCGGAATCTCTTGGAATGCCAATCCAGACCGACATCAATTTCATTGATGGTTTCCGGTTTTAGATCAATATTGCCAATGTAATTGTGACCGTCTGCCAATCCACCAGAAACCTCGAGCGGTAGCCAGGAAAAACGTTCAAAAAACGATGGGGAACGCGACTTCCTTGCCCACTGGATTTCCCCCTCCAGTCCATCCGCGATTTCCTTGTTTATTGAAGTAAACAAATCAAGAGTTTTTTCGTCTTTCCTTCGATTGGCGCTGTTGAAGCGTGCAGCCAGTGTACGCGCCGCTGCCGTTGGCGGTGGCGAAACCGGATCAGCGTTCATCTGAACATAGTGGAGGCGGGCGCCTAATCCCAGGTTGAACCCGTTTTTGACGGAACCGCTCCATTCGATAAACATTCCGTACCGATTATTTTCGGTATGGTTGAAATTCGTTATCTGAAACGCTTGGTTGGAGGGATTAGTGATAATCTGGAGTTGACGATAGAAGTGTCCATCTGCACCAACAGAAAGGATTCCATTTCCTGCAGATCTTGTTCCTTGAATGCTCCAACCGATATTTCGCGCCTGATGATCACTGTTTCGACGCGATGCCGCTCCCGGATCTGGACGAAGACGAAAGTTGTCCATCACGTGGCGTTGGGCGGTAAAGTAGAGATTTCCATCTACAACAAAACCCGCCACGATTCCTGAGGCGAAGAGGCGTCCGATGTGACTCTCGACAAGATGAGCATCCATTGGAAGAGACGCATTTCCGAAATCGTCGGTTCGGAGCATGTAATAATCAGCACCCCATTCTCCTTCCGGTCTTTTTCTCGCAAAACCGATTCCAAGAGTTTTTCTCTTGTACCCGGAGGGGAGAACAACCCCTCTGGAGCTCTTACGGTCCTCTCCGTTTTCAAAACTTCCTCGAAAATGAAGTCGTGTGATATGCGATCCGAAGGAAAGAAGAAAGCCGGTCCGTTCCGCGGCGCGATTTGTTCGGACGCCGGCGAATAAAAAACTTCCGCCGGAATCAAATACCAGGGAAGCGGCATCCGTATAGTGACTCGTTCGGAAACGGGCTTCTGCGGAGCCGCCAAATGCTCCGCCTGCTGTCGAAAGCGGGGCTATTCCCCGGGTGACCTCGACTTGCTGGAGGAGTTCCGGTGGTGCAATCTGAAAGGGCGCATCCATCCTGTTCGGACCCACCGGTGTGATCTCCATTCCGTCGATAAGGACCTGAACGCGTTGTGAATCCAGCCCGCGATATTGAAAATCGCCGGTGATAGGTCCGTTCTCGATCACCGCTGCACCAGGGCTGGTCGCTACGACCTCTGCCGTATTTGGCGTGGTAAGGGCCGCTCTTTCAAGTGAACCGGAGTGAAAGCGAAAAAGATCACCTTCCTCCTCGACAACGATTTCCTGCAGATTCGTTTTTTCTATTTCCGTCGCGAACATATTCGCTCTGGTCGAAGGCAAAACGAAAGTGCTCAAAAACATAAGCCGAATCAACACACTAACCCCCGAACTAAACCACAGTTCATTTGAGCGTTTTCTCATTGAGGCACTTCTCCTTTCACACTTCAGATGTTTGAAATTGGAGAGACCATTTTCAAAAAGAAGGGAAAAGACGTTCGGAGTGATGAGCATTCTGCTGAGAAGAAAGGATCTCCGACTACTGGTACAAACGGCAAAATGCGTTCATAGAGTGGTGGATTTTAAGACCGAACAAGGCGCGAAGGCCCTACACTCGAACGCCCGGCGTTCCCTCTGGCGGTCTCTCTATGGAACAGTATTCAGAAAGGAGTCGTACGCGGCGGTGGCGGTTCTGGAGTAGAGTTGAACTCTGGAAGGGGAATATCGCCTTCACGGGGTAGTCCCCCGAGCGAAATCATTTCATTGTATGTCGTAATTTTGCAGGCTTCTTTTGCCCCGTCTGTTCGGCTTGACAACAGAGAAACCGTTCGGGTGTTGCAAAACGGCCTCATCGCCGCCCTGCCGTTCTTTAAGATTTTTCTACAACAACAAGCATGTGCGCCGTGCTTCCCCATTTGGCACATCGAATGATGGCAGGTACACTTCGTTTCGGATAACAGTGTAGATGTGGAGGCAAGTTCCGCAGAGGGAAGAAGAAACAAAAGCGTCACCAAGAAAAAGGGGAGGTTTTTTCGATAAAACCATCTTCTTGATGAAACAGGCACCATAAGGCGAATGTTAGAAGGCGGCCCAGAAACATGCAAGGTGTTTTCCAATGAGTCGGTGGCACTTTCTTTCTTCTTCTTTTCTCCTCACGTGGGGCGTTTTCCCCGGCGGAACGCCGAGTGTCAGCGCCAACGTTTTTTTCTATCGTCTTCTGGCCGGTGTAGCGTGTTCCGCAACTACGGTTTACGAGTTTTCAGGCTCTAAAAGCGTACGTCACAGGATTGGCACTTTGTGGCCAATAGGTCGTTTGCCGAGCGGGGTTCAAGTCCTACTCCATGTCCTGCAGCGGCGTTGGGCCGGCTGAGGAGCAGCCGTCTGGCCGTCCCGAGTTTTTTGTTGAGTGATGAAACGCAAAGCGGCGACGAGGAGGAATTCCCCGAGTTCACCGGCGAACGTCTCGATCTTCTCCCCTTCCTGTCCATCCATTTGTCCTTTTTTCTCTTCCGGCTACGACTAAAATCGGTTCAATGACGCGAAGATCAAAAAGATGGAAATCTCGGCTGTTGGTTATGCTGGGGGGGCTTTTCTTGAGCTTAATGTTCTGCGAAGTGGTCCTTCGTCTCGAAAACGTTTTTTCCGGAAAAAGTTTTTTCACCGATGTCAGAAACAAATTGAACCGCCCCTTGAAACCTCTTGTTCCATTCCGAACATTCGGACCGGATTTCTATGAAGTACACGATGAGAAAGTCTTTATCGTCTCGAGCCGCGGCGAGACCTATCCTCTCAACAAAGCCCCGCACACCTTTCGAATCGTTTGTATGGGAGGTTCAACGACCGAAAATCGAGCCGGCCATACCGGAACACATTATCCCCTCGAATTACAAAAGTTATTGAGGCGGCGGTTCAAGAATTATAGATTTGAGGTCATCAACGCCGGTTATTCCGCCTACGCGACGCCTCATTCTCTGATTTTATTCGAACTGGATGTTTTATCCTGGCATCCTGATCTAGTTATCATAAGCCATAATATCAACGATCGGTCCGTGATATATTGGCCGAATTTCCGCTTTGACTATTCGAACAAATACTCCCACCCTTTCTACCAATTCCCCAATTATCAATCGCGTTTCACAACCACGAATCTTCTCTTCCAGCATTTTGAATTCTACTGGTTCCTGAAAGACTGGTTGAATCAAAAGAAATTCTCGACAGCCCGGTATCAACTTCGCCAACGATCTTATGGCGATTCCGTTCCAAAATTGGCTGCCGCCGTTTTTGAACGAAATTTGCGTTCTTTCCAAACCCTGGCTGCAGCCAACCACATCACCGTCGTCTTCGGGTCTCAACCGATTTTTCCCAACGAAGAAGTTTTCTTGAAAACCTCCCAACGTCCCTATAATAACGTCGTAGTCTATCCAATGTTTCACGAATATGTTGCTCACCATAAAATTTATAACCGAATCATCGAAAAAGTAGCGAAATCGACGGGGTCTTTTTTCGTTGATAACGATAAGATTTTCGATGGAAATCCCTCATATTTCGTGGATAACGTTCATTATTCGAAATCCGGGATCAAAAAATTGGCTCAGAATTACGCATCACTTTTGGAGCATATTCTCCAAGAAAAGTCGTCGTCTCCCTCGTTGCCAGGCCCCTCATAATAATGTCTTCCGTTTAAGGCTTCGCTTCGTATTTGCCGGGCTCATCATCGCTATTTCCTTCGAAGGCAAGAGTGCGGAGTTCGTGGACTTTGGCTCTGAGAAACGCGCATGTTTGGCTCCCGAAACAAGCTAATTTTCGCGTTCGGGCTGGTGAAACTCCAGTCGGCCTACGGCCTCCTTTCGTTGCACCAGCCCCCTCTTTCCCTCCCCCTCCAGGTGGCTCACCATGTACCTGTGCATTCCCAATCCGCGAAAGTTTTATCCTTGAATCTCAATGAAACATTTGAAATAATGAACCGGATATTGCGGCGCAGTTGGGAAAGGCGTTCGGTTTTCCTTTAAGATTCAAGGAACGGCTTTCCTTTGTTCTGTAACGCTCTGGGGTTGCTGAGATGCCCACGGTCCGGCTCCGAGAGGAGCCGCCCTGGCGAGGCCGAGAAGGGCGCAGGCCTGGAAACATGCCCGGGCACTACGCTAAGGACATTTTCCTTCGGAGCGAAGCCGATGTGTTTTCGAAACCGCGGCCTCGGTTGCGGCCAAGCAGCGCCGCTGAGGGGGAAGGAGACGGATGCCCTCTGAGCAAGATTCAGACGAGGAAAAGGAGGCGGTTATGGCGACAGGAAAGCGGGGGAAAAATAAGAAGGCAACGGACAAGGAACGGGAATTGTATCACCTTTGGGGGAGCGCCGCTTCGGCGGTTACGGTGGGATTGGAGCGGGCGCTTAACGAATACGAATTAACACTGAGTCAGTTTTTGGTTCTGGATTTCATTGAACAGCGTGGCGAGACACACCAGTTGGTGCTTGCTGAATTGTTGAATCAGACGCCGGGTAACATTACGATGGTGATGAAGAATCTCGACCGAGCCAATCTCGTGAAACGCCAAAAATCTAAGCACGATCGCAGGTTTCGACGCGTCACGCTGACGCCGCGCGGCCGGAAGAAACTGGAAGAGGCTCGGCCCGTCTTCGCGCAAATCGTGAAAAAGATATTTGGTTCGCTTGGGGCGGCCGATCTCTCCCGGCTCGTTAAATCCCTCGAGAAAATCTCCACGACGGCAAGGAACCTCTAGAGGAAAAAAGCCGCATTCGACCGAGACAATCGGAATTTCGAAACTGGAATCGAAGGGATTGGAAAGAAGAGAAGCGGGAAGTTACACTCCGAAACTTTTTTCCTGTTGACTGGAGAGTCTGCGCTCCGCGCTCGAAATATCGCGCCTTTCGCCGTCGTTTCCTTGGCGGCCTGGAGAGTTTGCGATCCATCCACCTCATCCATCCTTCACGTTTCCGGGCTCACGTCCGTGTAGGAGATGATTAAAAAAAATAATGGCGAGCGCATAACGTGGTAAAACCCTGGGGGGGGCTTGGGGGATCCTGGGGTCAGGGCCAACCACACGCTCGCCATATTGGGGGCTGTTTCGGGTCCGGACTTTCTCCCAACGGTCGCTTGCCGACGAGGCTGAGAGAGATTTTCGTGGTCACCTCGCCGGTGGAGAAGAACCTGGATCCAAAACAACCGATCCTTTTGGTTAGATTATAAAGCAATACGCGTGCCTGCGCCAGAGAAAAAATCAAAAATCCATCATTTTTAATGAAAAAAATTTTCCGGAAACGAAGTTTTCCACAGGCTGAAGGAGAAGACGCTCATTTTCAATGAGTTCGAAGAGATCGAGAAGCCATCGTTCGTCTAAAAACCCCGAATACCCCATTTCCATACGTCTCCAACCTCGAATCGGCCATCCGGAGAGACGTTTTTGTAAACGCTTTTCAATGAGAATCCTTATCGTTCCGTTTCTGGAGGCTTGGTCCGCGGCTGCCACGACCGCGGGAAATTCCAAACGATACCAGTGCGTGTCCGCACTCGGCGAGATGAGATGAACTCCGTCCTCTTCTTCCACCAGCCATCCGGAGATTGTTTTCCAATAGTACGCGGCGATGAAATCGGGAGGGAGAAGGGAGCCCTCCTTGCGCGGCGGAACGAAGATCGGGATCTGCGCGACAGAGGTCTTCGGTTGTTCAACAAACTCGCCGAGAATCAGTTCCTTACCGGTTCGGAGGTTCCGCACTTTCTTGCCCGCCGGACGGTATTCTTTCACCGTCGGATCAAGATTACTTTCGGGAATGTAGAGAGATGTGGAAAGCCGACGCGGATCGATCCGGAGATACTCGATTCCGACTTCGATCGATTGGAAACCGGAATGGGAAAGCAAAAAACGAATGGTTACGGAAAGCGTATCGCCGGGAAGAAGGAGTCCGTGTTCGATGGGCCAGCCTGCAAGGCGCTGATCGAGCGTGTTGTGTCGAAAAAGGTTGCGCTCGGGGTCGAATTCGATCGAGCCGTAGGGGCGGAACGAAAGTACGGCATCCTCGCCATAGTGAACTCCAACGGGAAAGACCCGGCGTATGAGAACGGGATTTCTTCCGTTGTTTCGGAGGGTGATTTCAAAAAATGTAATTTCTCCTTGTTTGATTCGACGAAAACTGTCACTGTCAGAAGAAGAAAAGATCTCTATTCCCTCTACCTCCGCCAGAGGCTCGATTCCAAGGAGCGCCCGGAGTCGGCGGATTTTCAAGGAACGAAGGCGTTGGAATTCCTCCGAGTCTCCCGGCAGCGGGTTTGGAAGGGCCGAAAGTTGTTTTTCGAAGTAAAATGCGATTTGACGGGGCGATTGGCCCGTGGCATACCTTTTAGAAGAAGCCTCGGCAAGTATTCGTTCGAATTCTTCGTTCGCTCGGGCAAGCGCAAGGAGGCTTTGCGAATTCTTCCGCGGGAGAAGAGCGTTTGTTTCGCGAAGGATCGTCTGATCGGTGGGGACTTCCACGGCGGAAGAGAGGGGCGGAGGAGAGAGGACAAGAAGGAGTGAAAGCGCCCACGCCAGCGAGAAAAAACGATTTTCCGCAGAATCGCGTTTGGAAACCGGAATCGAAAAATGTCGCGGGCACAAAAGGAGATTCAAAGGGAAGTTTCTCCGGAGGGATCTTTGGAATTCATAACCAAAACCGCGGCTCCGGCGAGGCGACTCTCCTTGAGCGCCTGCAAGGCTTCGGCGGCCTTCTCGAGGGGAAAAATCTTAACCCGGGTTCGAATCGGGATCTCCTGGGCCCAACAACAAAAAGTCCTCCCCGTCCCGTCGTGTGGCGTTGGTGACACTTGTCAGAGTTCGTTCGCGGTAAAGATGTTTGTCGTAGTTCAGAGAAGGGATCTCCGAAAGGTGGATGCCGCCCAGGGCCAGGATCCCACCGGGTTCCAGAAGTTCCAAAGCGCGGGGAACGAGGGAGCCGTTGGGAAAGAAAGCCGCCGCGGAATGCGGGAGAAAGGGAGGTATCTGATCGGCCGTGCCGACCCATTCCGCTCCGAGAGCCTTGGCTTCTTCCTGATGCCGCCGTGTTCTCGTGAAGACAAGGGTCGGGCATTCCCAATATTTCAGTAATTGAAGAGCAATGTGTCCGGCCGCCCCGTACCCCCAAATGGCCGCCGGCCGCCCCGGTTCGACCCCCGCGCGGCGGAGTGTGCGGTATCCGATGATCCCGGCGCAAAGCAGAGGAGCCGCGGTCGGAGCCGGAATTGTAGAGGGAAGAGCGTAGGCAAATGTTTCGGGAACGGTCGTGAACTCCGCAAATCCTCCCGGCACGTCCCACCCTGTGAACCGGGCTTCTGAGCAGAGGTTTTCTTCCCCGCGCCGGCAATGGAAACACTCCGAACAAGTATGATGCAACCAGGCGATACCGACCCGCTCGCCAACCGTGAAGCGTGTCACTCCGGCTCCGGCTTCCGCGACGGTGCCGACAATCTGATGCCCTGGAATGGTTGGTGAGGCCCTGAGAGGAAGGTCTCCTTCGACGATATGGAGATCGGTACGGCAGACACCGCAGGCCTCCACCTTCACGAGGACCTCTTCCGCCTTCGGTTCGGGGACGGGGAATTCAGAGAGATTCAACGGGAGTTCCTCAATGGGAGACTGTTTTTCGAGTGAGACGGCTTTCATGGGAACATTCTTTCCTTCTTTGGCGTCTTCTGCAAACGGAATGAGCAAGAGCAAGGAGGAATTTCGATTTTTGAAATCATCCAGCCGCCGATGGAGAAGCGGAAGAAGTGGCGTGAAAGTAAGCAGAGTGGCACATTTCTTGCTGCCTCCATTCAGGTGGCGGTTTCCCATTGCTCGAAATTCGGGAATTCGGTGACAATCGAGAAGGAAGAAACTCGGATCTATCGGACGGGATGGTATGATTTGGTGCTGATCGAGAAGAAAGAAAAGTAAGGAGGAGAGGAAATGCCGGTGCAGTCTTTCGTCAGGCGTGGTTTCGTGATCGCGGTTGGGATGGCGGTCTTTATCGCCGCCACTTCCGCCGGGATCCTGGACTATACGACCCGCGATTCAGGGAGAAATGAAATCGTCTTTTTCGGCCATTCGACCGCTCACAATTTCGAGGGAAGAACGAGCACCGTGCTGGGAAAATTCGGGGCGGACAAGGAGAAACTGACGGAAACCGCGTACGCGGACGTCATTATTCCCGTCAAGTCACTCAAGACGGGAATCTCCGCTCGCGACAAGAATATGTACAAGACATTTGAAGCCAGGAAGTATCCGAATATCCGCTTTCATCTTGAGGAACTCAGAGACGTCAAATGGGAGACGGCCGATACGTTCACCGCTTTAGCGGTTGGGACGCTGACCATTCACGGGGTCGTTCGAAAGACGGGGTTGAGGATTCGCGCGGGTTTGACGGACGATTATGCCGTTGTGGACGGGCGTGCCGATTTGCGGATCACCGATTTCGGAATGGAACGTCCCGGCTTCCTTTTTTTGAGGGTGGGAGACAACGTCGAGGTTAAATTTCACGCGCAGGGGAGATTGACTCGAGAGTCCACGGCCTCGTGACTCGAGGCGCGGACCCGATCCGCATCCTGGGATTGGCGACCGCCAATCCAGAAAAATCTTTTTCTCAGGAAGAAGCCATCGAAGCCTTGCGGGAATGGTATTCTCGCGTGGGAGAAGAGAATTTCGATCTTTCTCTCGAACGATGTGAGCGGGTTTTCCGGAACGCGGGGGTCGGTCGTCGCTACAGCGTGCTTCCCGTCAGAGATCTCTTGAACCCGAGGCCGTTGGGGAAGAAGAACCGCCTCTACATCGACGCCTGTCGACGGCTCGGCTCCGAGGTGGTGAAAAGGGCGATGGAAAACGCAGGGTGTTCCTTTGAAGAGATCGATCTCATCATCACGACGTCATGCACGGGCTTTATGATTCCTTCGTTGGATGCCTTTCTTCTTGCCGAATATCCGTTTCGGCGGGATGTGGGGCGTCTTCCGGTCACGGAATTGGGCTGTGCGGCGGGGGTCGCCGCATTACGCATCGCGCGTGATTATTTGCGGGGAAATCCGACCAGCACCGTTCTCATCGTCGCAGCCGAAACGCCGACGATGAATTTTCAGCCGACGGACGGAACCGGTGATCATCTGGTCTCGTGTGCCATCTTCGGCGACGGGGCCGCCGCGCTGGTGCTCGGTTGCCGCGGAGAAGGCGGCTTTGCTCTCGAGGAGGTGGGGACACGCTTTTTCGACGGTACGGAATCTTTTATGGGATTCGATCTCGAGGAAACAGGATTTCACATCTTTCTTTCGCCTCGAATCCCACGCTTCATTCGAACCGACCTGATTCCCGCCGTCCGCGAAATACTCGATGGCTTTCAACTTCCCGAACCGGTTCGCTCCTGGCTCGTGCACCCCGGGGGGCCGAAGATTTTGGAGGCGATCGAGGAATCGCTCGGTTTGTCTCCGGAAGATCTTTCTCTCAGCCGAGGCGTGCTCAGGGATTTCGGCAATATGTCCTCCGCTACAATCTTCTTCATCCTCGAACGTTTCCTGAAAGCAGAACAGGATGGGAGGTTCCACGGGATTATTGCGGTCGGCCCGGGATTTCAGGCGGATATGGCCGTCTTGAGGAAGGATTGACGAAGGATGCGGAACGCGGAGACAAGGAAATACGGGGAAAATATCGCGAAGAAGGGCGGAACCGGTTTCTCGGTGGCTACGAGTTTCGAGAAGGAGTTTCTCGATCGCATCGAGGGAAAGGGTGTCATTGAGATTTACGGGAGAATGGAAGACGACGGCTACGGTGGGGGAAGACACCGCTTCCTCGTTCCGAAGATCGGTCGCCGGCGCCTGGAAAGGCACGTCGCGGACGCCCGCGAAAAAGGAATCGGCTTTAACTATCTTCTCAATGCCGCGGATGGAGGAACCGGTGACGCCGTAACCCCCTCCGGCTTTCGCCGGCTCCGGAGGTTTCTGTCCTGGCTTGTTGAGATCGGCGTGGAATCCGTCACCGTCGTCTCGCCGTTTCTTCTTCGCGTCGTCAAAGAACATACTCCCCTGAAGGTTCGTGTGAGTGTCTTCGCTCGAGCGGATGACGAGAGAAAGGTCGCGTCATGGCTGGATCTCGGAGCCTCGATCGTTGTTCTCGATTCGATGTTGGTGAATCGGGATCCGAAACGGCTGGCCCGTTTGGCGAAAAAATTCGACTCGAATACCTTGGAAATCTTCGTGAACAATCGCTGTGAACTCGGATGTGCCTGGGCCCCGTGTCACGCCAAGGATATCGGGGAGGCTTCCCGAAATCTTATTCCGCGTCCGGATGCTTGTTATTTCCAGTGCCAAGCCGAATTCGCGAGGGATCCTGCGCGTTTGATGATGCAGGACTGGATCCGTCCGGAAGATTTACACCTTTATGAGGAACTGGGGTACAGACGGTTCAAGATTGCCGGCCGCGGTTGTTCCACGGAACGGCTCGTTCAACGTGTGCAGGCGTACTCTTCGCGGCGCTTTGACGGTAATCTGCTCGACCTCCTGGCGAGAGGTAACGTTCACCTCGACCCGCGTACCGCATTCAGTACCTTCTTTCTCTCAGGACTGCGGCACCTTCGATTGCTTCGTCAGGCGTCGCGAACCGCCGATCGGATAGAGAAGGATCTTTGGATCGAAAACCGCGCACTCGACGGCTACCTCGAAGCGGTCTTTCGAAAAGGGGGATGCCTGCCGGAAAAATGTTTCCGCTGTTCCCTCTGCCGTGAGTGGGGGAGGAACGCGGTACGATTCCCCGAGGAGTATCCCGAGGCGTTGGAGGCGTTCCAGAGGAGGCTTGTTCTGGGCGAGTAACCGCATTCGCAGAAGGTCTTCGTCCTTTTTCGATTCTTTCCCTTCCTCGTCTTTCGCCGAACTCGGGGTTAAGGAGACGTAATACGTTTTTCCATTTTTCCCGGTTTTTTCTTTGGTTGAGGCGGGTTAGACTAAACCCAAGGGATGAAGGAAAGAGGAATCGGGCTGTTTCTAGCGCGAGTTTCGCCGCCCTGTGAGAAGAAGACGAAGAAAATCGGAAAAACCAGCGTGGAAACTTCGCGCGTCACAAGATCCGGGGGGAGGGCCGAAGAAGGGCTGAATATCCAAATCGATTCCCGGTTACGCGGGAATGGGCTGAGCGAAAGGACGGGAGGAACCGGATGCGAGAAGAAAGCGAAGAAAGGGGAAGAGAAAACCCCGGTTCGGCGGAAGAATCGGGGGTGATCGAAGGGGTCTTTCGGCCGCGCCGTCTGCGTGCGAAGAGATTGTTGCGGGAAATGACGGCGGAGACGGAGATTCGGCCGCAGGACCTGGTCTATCCGCTCTTTGTGCGGGCCGGCCGAAACGAGAAACGTCCGATCGCTTCGATGCCGGGCATTTCTCAATTCACCGTCGACCGCCTCGAGGCTCATCTCGAACCGCTCGTCTCCCGCGGTCTCGCCTCGGTCATTCTCTTCGGAATACCTGAGAGGAAGGATGCGGAGGGTTCGGGAGCGTGGGACGAGAAGGGGCCGGTTCCCGAGGCCTTGCGGCTTCTCAAAAAACGGTTCCCCGAACTCGTTACGATCGCCGATGTTTGTCTCTGCGAATATACGGATCACGGGCACTGCGGACCGGTGCGGCGTACCTCCACGGGAGAAGCCTGGGTCGAGAATGA
>RFFU01000130.1 GCA_003697085.1 Candidatus Hydrogenedentota bacterium | reverse complement strand
GAAAGCGCGGCGGGACGATGCGATCATTCGGGGCGGAGGAGAGTACTGGGTGGGGAAGGTTCTGGCGTTGCGGTTGGGGTATGACGGAAGCGTAACGGGGGTGGACAACGGACTGACGGGGGGATTGGGAATCCGGTGGGAGGAATTCAGTCTCGATTACGCTTTTATGCCGTTCGGGGAGATCGGCGAGAATCACCGTTTCGGAATCGGATACCGGTGGGGACCGTGAAAAAGAACCGGGGGGAGAGAAAAAAGATGTTGAGCGAAGCGCCGGAGGGGGAGAAGATAGCAGGGTGGGATAAGGAGGAGTGGGTCCGAAGGAATGAAGGAATTCATGGGAAAAAGAGGCGGTGCCGTTTTGGCGGCGGTATTGCTGGTGGTGTTCGGAGCGCCGGTCGTTGCGGTGGAGATGGAGATACACGGGAACTTCATCGCGGAGTATCAGGATGCGGAGTTCGGCCATCCGCTCTACGGGCCCGACGATGCGAACAACAGGATCCGTTTCACGCAGGCCCAGTTGATCCTTCAGCCGCGTTTTTCGGAGATACTTCAGGGGATGGCCCGGGTGAGTCTTTTGCCGGACACGTTGGCGGTAACGGAGGCGTGGTTGGCGCTGGACGGACTGGGCCCGGGGCGGCTGACCTTCGGGCAGTTTTACCGCCCGCGGGGCGCGCCGATTCCCACATTGAATCTTTCCCTTCCCACGCTTATCTTTCGTTCTTTCTCGACGATCGGAATCAAATATTCGGGAGAGATGGAGGATCAGCAAGTGCGATACGAGTTCGGAGTAACGAATCGGAATCCGCTTTCGCTCTCCGGAACTTCCATCGCGAACGTTTTGGCGATCAGCCGCCCTTCGATAGCGCCGTTCAGCGCGGACCCTCCGGAGATTTATCTCTCGTTGGGGTCGGGTGCGGGAGGAGCCTGGGGGACGGTCGAGGTGAATATGACGGGAACATACGGAACGTTGTCGGACGAGGACGTGCGGACGATCGCCAACTCGGGGATGTATTTCATCAATCAGAACGATCGGAACCGTCGCGTGATCGAGGGTTCCGTCGATTACATCTATGGTCCGGTGCGTTTTTACGGCGACGGGGTCTTCGCGGACGAGGGGGACTTGGAGCACGAGGCGTGGGAGGTCGGAATTCGAGGAAAAATCCGGTCGAATTTGAGTCTTCTGGGTTCCTTTGGGCAATATCGGGTGAACGCCGACGTCGTCGATTTCGATCGACCGTGGTCCTGGGATCGGATTGCAAGAAGGATTGGCGTTACCTGGCAGGCGAATCCGGTTTTACAAATACAAGCCGAGTACGATTTCAACAGCGTGAATGCGCTCTATCCGGACGGGAGAAAAGTGAAGGACGACGTTTTTGCGATTCAAGCGCTGACAGCCTGGTGAGGTTTGCGCGGAGGTCAAAAGGAGGGAGGAGGCGATGAAGATGAGGGTGAAGGTGAATAGGAGCGGGCTGAGGAGAGGAGTGAGTCTCTTCACGATCGTAGCCGTCCTTCTGGCACTGATGCCTCCTACCGCGGTGCGGGCGAAGGAGAGGGTTCAATTAGCGACGGTTCTGCGCGCCGACGGAGACGTGAGCGTGAAGCCCCCCGGAGAAGAGACGTTTCGGATACTTCACGAGCGGGAACGTTTGCGGCCGGGAACCGTGATCAGGACAGGAAAGCGTTCCCGGGTTGTTTTGCGATTATCGGAAAAGAACGTTGTGAGCCTGGCGCCGGAGACAGAGTTCGAGATCGAGCGTGCGGAGAAGATCACGCGTCCCGGCGCGAAGATCGGGATCTTCTCGACGAAGAAGACGGATTATCGATACAGCATGAAGTTGGAGAAAGGCGAGGCGGTCTCGATCCTGAAAGGCATGGGACGAAATTCGGATTACAAGGTCAACACGCCGGTCGCGGTGGCGGGCGTGCGGGGGACGGTTTTCAGCGTGCGGTTGGTGGAGAAAGAAGGGGGCGTCGGCGGAGGAGGAACGTCCGCGGCGAAGGAGCCGGTGACGCTGGGGCAGTTTCCGGCGGGGGGAGCGTTGATGCGGTTCGAGTGCACGGTGTTGGAGGGGCAGGTATCGGTCGACCCGACGGGTCCGGCGGCCGCGACGTTGGTGAACGCGGGGCAGACGTTTCGTATGGAAGCAATGGTACAGGGACGAGGGCATCGCGGAGCCGGGAATCGAGGGCGGGGTTTTGGGAACACGGGGAGAGGAAATCGAGGCCGAGGTCCGAACCAAGCAACGGCGGGAAATGCCGGCGGCGAGGGCGGCGGAGCCACGGCGGAAGGCGGTGGGGGCGGAGAAGGCGAAGGAACCGGCGGCGGTGAAGGGGGAGGAGAGGGAGTTCTGACCGGTGGCGAAGGAGCCGAAGGGGGAGGTGAAGGCGGTGAAGGAGCGGGGGGAGAAGGAGCCGGAGCCGGAGAAATCACGATTCTCAGCGAGCAAACCCTGGAAGGGGGGGGGGATTTGACGCCCGGTGGAGAAGCGCCGCTGGTGCAACAGCCGGGGATTATGGCGGAAAACAACGTGGAGTTACAGAGGGTTCAAGATGTTCTCGTCCAACCGGTTGTTGCGGCCGAGTTTCAGGTTCAGATCGGTATTGGAGTGAAAGGCATCTGCGAATAGCAGAACACACGGAATACGTGGAAGGGAAAGGAACCACGGAATACACGGAAGACACGGAAGGGAATAAAACCACGGAATAGACGGAAGACACGGAAAATGAGAAAGGCAAAAGGAAAAAAAAGAAATTCTTGTCCAACATTCACTGTTCACTCCTTTCCGTTGACGGTTTCAACCATGCCGTTCAACCATGGAAAATGAAAAACGAAGAACGGTAAACGGAAAACGATAGACGGCGACAACCACGGAGCATACGGAAGACATGGATAAAACGAAAAGAATCTCGTGGATTCCGCACCTCCATTACGGATCGGCTGATGGAGGTCCCGGTGCCCGCGCCGGGACAAGCGTGGGCGGAACGCGGGCGGAAGGCACATGGGCGGACAAGGACGCCACTCCCTCCATCGCTTCTGTCGCCTCGGCAGGTTGAGAACCCCCGCTCCGATTTCCTCTTCCCTCTTCGCTCCTCCCTTTTCCCTTTTCCTTTTTCCTTTTGCCTTTTGCCTTTTGCCTTTCCCTTCTTTCTTCCGTAGAATCGACTCGTTCGGAAGAAGGCATGGATTTCCGAGGATTTCGAGGCGGTGTTGACACACGCGAGGTGGAGGAGGAATGAAGAGAACGTCGAAGGCGGAGCAAGCGGCGGACGCGATCATCGAGGCCTTGCCTTACTTCAAGCATTTCGCTGGGAAGACCGTGGTGATCAAGTACGGGGGGAGTGCTCAAGTCGATGCCGGATTGCGGCGCAACGTCTGTGAGGATCTCGTGTTGATGGAAGCCGTCGGAATCCGAACGGTGTTGATTCACGGCGGGGGCCCCGAGATCTCGGAGATGCTGGGGCGTCTCGGGAAGGAGACGAAGTTCGTCGAGGGCTTGCGGGTGACAGACGAAGAGACGGCCGAGGTTGCCGAGATGGTCCTGGTGGGCAAGATCAACAAGGGGTTGGTTGCTGAAATCAACCTGGCTGGGGGAAGGGCCATAGGGCTTTCGGGGCGGGACGGAAATCTCGTTTGGGCGCGACGGGCGAAGCCCGTTGCCGTCAACGGAGAAAATGTTGATCTTGGACAAGTGGGGCAGCCGAGGAAGATCAATCCGGAGATTCTGGCGGATCTCATCGAGAAGCACTACATTCCGGTGGTTGCTCCGACCGGAATGGGCCCTTCCGGCGAGATGCTCAATATCAACGGCGACGCCGTCGCGGGGCACATTGCCGCCAGTCTGAAGGCCGAGAAGATGATTTTTCTGACGGATCAGGTAGGTGTTCTGGCGGAGGTGGGAAATCCCGAAACACTCATTTCGGAGATTCGGGTCGAGGAGATCGAGGGCATGACGAGGCGCGGGATCATCTCGAAGGGAATGATTCCGAAGATGGAGTCGGCCCGGCATGCGCTCGAGGGGGGAGTGAAGAGCGTTCACATCATCGACGGCCGCGTCCCTCACGCCTTGTTGCTCGAACTCTTCACCTCGGAAGGTGTCGGAACGATGATCCGGCGGTAGGCTATTTTCGAACCGAGGGGTAAGATTTTTTGAGGCAACGTTTCGGAGAGCGAGGCGAAGCACGTCGTGCTTGTTCTTGCTAGGAGGGCCATGGAGCGCGGGGTCTCCGACCTGCGGAGAGGGAGAACGGTGTTCCGGGGACAAGATTGGTGCAGAATACCGGTTTATTGATAGGTTCCCTCTTGCCTTGGGTGCGATTTATTTCGTAGGTGGTCCACCCGGCCAGCGTAACAGGGAGGGCAAGGGCAGGGGCAAGGGCAAAAAAGGAGAAGGATCAAGGACGGGGGCGAAATCAGGGGTAGGGGGGGAGATAGGAACTACGGCGCGTTCTCGTCTGTGCTCGTCCCGGCGAGGACGGCGGGACCTCCCATCGTGGACCAGCAATTGAGGGGCGGGTGCCCTCGTCCGCCCTACCCCGCCGAGGCGTACGCCTCAAGGTCCATTCCTGGACGTCTCCAACGGCTCGCGAAGCCGTTCCAAGGCGACTGCGGCTGTCCAGCGCTGCCGACAAAACCGCACCGCGTGCCTTGATTCTGTTGTCAGGGCCGGTCGAGGGGGAGTATGATGGAGACGATGAGGCGAACGGAGATGACAAAGTGGGGGAGTTGCGGCCGACGCCGAAATATCGGCATTCGAGATACCGGCCAAAGCGGTGCTGGAACGGTCAATTTTCGACGCCGGCCCCTCTCGAGAAGATTCCGTTTTTCCTTCCAATTTCCGGCGTTCCTGCTGCTCCTTTCCCTTTCGAATCCCGTCTCGGCGCGGATCGGCTACGGAGTCGCCACTGTCGATGATGCCTCCGTTCTCTGGCGCGGGGTCTGGGAGGTCGGGTTGGGAGCGGAACTCGGCGGCGGCTATCCGCTCAACGGCACGAAGATCGACCTTCGAAAGGTTCCCACCTCGATTCGTTACGGCTGGAAAGACCGATTGGAGTTCGGTTTGGAGGTACCGTTTGCGATCCAACGTTCCGACGACGTTCGTTACGACGGGAGTGGTCTTTCGGACGTGAAGGGTTCAATCAAGTATCAAATGTCGGAGAATGTCGGAGGAACCCCGGCGAGTGCAACGGAGTTGATCATAGGGAACGGGCCGAACGATGTCGTGGCCAGCGGGGCTCTCTCCGTGGGCATCAATTATTCTCTTTCGAGGCGTTTCGGCCCCCGCGGCGTCGGCCATATGAATCTGGGGTACACTTTTTTTTCCGGGAACCGCCCGGACGTATTCAAATGGGGAGCGGCGTTCGAATATCGGCTCCTGAGGAAACTTCGGGGCACGATCAGTGCCGTTTCAGGGGGGCAAGAGATTCCCGGCGTAAAGAATGACATTGTGGTGGAGGGAGGGCTTGCCGGGGAGGTGACGCCGACGTTGGAATATTACATCAGCGGCGGAGCGGGGCTGAACAGTTCGAGCCCGAGTTGGCAATTTCGTTTAGGTTTGAAAAAGGAATTCGGCCGGGATGCCGGAGTGGCGACGCGTTACGGGCGGGCTCAGTGGGCCCGCCCGCCGGCTCCTCCTCCCGAAGCCGATGTGGCGCGGGCGGAGGACGCGATGCGGGTCGGAGATTACAGCGAAGCGATTCGGCTCTACCGGCAGGCTCTGTCCCGCGATTCAAGTATCGTTTCGGCCTGGAACAACCTCGGCAACGCCTATTTCAACGTTGGAAAAACACAACAGGCTCTGAAAGCCTACGAAAAAGCCTCAACCCTAGACCCAACCAATGCCGATATATTTTTCAATATGGGTCTGGTGTATTACAAGCACGGCGATTTATGGGAAGCGCGCCGGGCCTTCGCACAGGCCGTGAAACTCGACCCGAATCATGAACGGGCGAAGAAGAATCTGATGCTTTTGGGAGAGATCGAGGAGAAATGAGTCTCAAGGACATACTCTTCATTTTGGCGGTTGTGGCCCTGGGGGTCTTCGGCTGGATGAAGGTGGCCGTGGATTATCTTCCCCAAAAGGAGGCGCGGAAGTTCGTGGAGGAAGTCCGACTCGGCGTGGACAATGGCATCCTCGGCTCGAATTTTCATTACTATCCCCCGTTGGCCGATGACGTATTTGAGATGCCGAAAGAGGGTATCGCTCCGAATTACCAGATGAAGCGCATCAACGAGGTGCATCTTTTCGACAAGCCGGATTCGCGGACGCAGAAGTTCTCCGTGGTTTTTTCACCTTCCCCTCAAGCCCGCACGCATAGAAAAAAACTCTATGAATATGTGCTTGTAATGGAAGATCACGGAACGCTTCTTCTTCCGAAATACAAGGCGACGATGTTCTTGAACAAGGATTCGAGGAAATGGAAGAGACGGCGGAAACATCGGTGAAGAGGATGCCGGAGCGGGGGATGCGGGGGCGAAGTCCGATCGTTTTTAGTTTGATCTTTTGCATCGTGCTTGCGGCGGCTGCGGCGGGGCCCGGAGAGCAGTTGAAGGAGGCGAGAAGAACCTTCGATCGGCGCGAATACACCGAAGCGGCGCGGCTCTTCGGGAAGGTGCTAGCGTCATTCCCCTCGGCTCCCGAAGCGGCCGTAGCAGCGTATTATCTCGGATTGTCCTACGAGCGATTGAAGCAGTACGACGCGGCCCGCCGTGCTTACCAACGCCTCGTCAAAGAGTACGGGAATTCCGAGATGGTTCGTTTCGCGAAGAGACGGTTGAAGGAGATCGAGTCCTTGGCGAGGAACGCCTCCGCCGAACGCTCGCGGGCTTCCCGACGGAAATCCTCCTCGGCCCGGCGCCTCGCTGACGAGGTTCTGGAGGATATCCTTCGCGAAAAAGCCGCATCGTCCTCTAAGAAGAGAAAGGTCGCGAAGAAGCCGCCGGAACATCGAAGAACGTTTCCGAAGGTGCCCGAGAGTCCCGTTGGGCGAAAAACGCCGGTGGCAGGGGAAGGCGCGGAATTTCCGCTTCGTTTTCTTCCGCATAAGGAACGAGGGACCGCGAAGGAGGTTTCGAATCGATTCCCGATCTCCAAGGCCGGCCGAAGTGTCAAGAAAACGGCGGAACAGACAGCGGTGGTCTATCCCGAAAAACATCTTCCTGTTCCGAGGCGCGAAGCGAAAACTTTGCCCTCGCCGGTTTCCGTCGTCCCGACGGCTTTGATGCCGTCGGTTACTCCAAGAGCGCAGGAAACGCCGGCGACCGGTCGTGCGAAAGGAGGTGGGAGAGAGAGTCCGCCCGTCGTGGAGGTTTCTTCCAAAGAAGCCCCCGCGCCCGTGCCTCCCGTGACGCGCAGAGTCGCGGTCTCGACGATCTCGGTCGAGATGGGAGAACCGCGGGAGGCGCGGAGGGAGGCACCGGAGAGAGAAAGCGAAGCGGTGTCGGCGGGGAAGAATCGTGGAAGGGAGAGGCGAAAGGCGGAAGCGGAGGAGAAGAAGGAAGAAAAGAAACCCGCGCCCATTGCCCCCGCGGGACCGACCCGGAAACCCGGGCCTGCAACGAAAGAATCGAGGGCCGTTCCCGCTGCCTCGCGGGCTCGTCCTGTTCCGCCGGAGGAGTTCATTCTCCTTCCGGTTGCGGAAGAGGAAGCGTTGGAACCAGCCGGGACACTGCCGGCGCGAGGCGTGGAGCCGGAGGAAAAGAGAGAGGCGCGGGCGGCGGCGGTAAAGGCTCCCGAGGAATCGGAGCGTCCCTTCGAACTGGTCTCCGTTTCGGAGGCGGTCTCGCACCGTGAAACAGGCGGAGAGAAGAAAGAGATATCCGAAGAGAAAAGGGGCATCGAGAAGCCTGCGGTTTCGCCAAGAATTGGAAAAGAGGAATCAGAGACCACGGCGAAGGCCATCAGTGTTCCGCCTCCCCCGCCGAAGCCCGTTCTCAAGAAAGTACCGTCTCCGGAAGCCGTTCTTGGGTTGGGAGTGAACGGTCCGGAGGAATTCCGGCCGGCACCGAAACCGGCAACGTCGAAGGAGAAAGAGGAAGCGCGAAAAATTCTGAGCGAGTTCCGGCTCGATATTTCTTCGAAGCCGTTGCCGGTCATGAGCACTGCGGTATGGAAATACTTCGAGAGGGAAGAAGAAAAAGCAAAGCCCAAGAAGCACGAGGAAACGGCAAAAAGTGCGGCTCATCGCAAGGAAAAAGGGGTGACGGGCGGGAAGAAAGGGAAGGAGGAGCCGAAATCGCGTCCGGCGAATGCGTCCGCCGAAAAACTCCGAGGTGAAGAAACGACTGTCAAGTCCGTGAGTCATCGCAGGCAGGTGAAGAAGGCGGGGAAGAAGGAAAAACCGGCGAAGAGGGGAAAGGCGGAGGAATCGGTCGTTCTCTTCCGGCTCGTCCCCGCGGAAGAGGTTTTGAAAGAGAAGGCGGGGGAGCCCGCGGAGAAAGAGGTTGCAGTGGAGAAATCGGTACAAGCAAAGGCCGAGCAGCGGAAGGAGAGGAAGGAACTCGAGATGGGGGGACAAAAAGAGGGAGCGGAGTTGCGAGAGGAAAACGTCGAGAAAGAAGTGAAGACGGCGGAAACCGAGGAGAAATCGGAGGAAGCGGCGGGGGCGGTTTCACGCGGACGGAAAGCGCGGAAAGAGCAATCGGGGGCGGCGCAGGCCGGACCGGAGGAGGAAAAGTCCCGCGGACCTGCGGTGCCGGGAACGCTTGAGATGAGCGAACCCGTCGCCCCGGTGGTTCCGGAGGTTTTGGCCGAGGAGGTTCCGGGCTTGGGAAGCGCGCAACCCGTGGTCGCTCCGGTGACACCGGTTTCCGTTCCGATCGAATCGATTCCAGAGGCAGCGCCATCCAGCCGTGGAGGAACGGGGGAGATTGCGACGGGAAAGAGAGTCGCGGTTGCTGGCGGGGAGGGGGACGAGATGGCGGGTGTGACGAGCAGCGGGACGGGCGAGTTGCTGGTGATACCGGACGTTGTCGGAGCGGTGGAGGCGGAAGAGGCGGAGGTCATTCCGGAGGTGGAGCCGGTTCTTCCGACGGCGGTTTCGGCTCCGGTTCCGGCCGTGCCAGCGGCGACTATTCCAGCGGCGCAAGCCCGCGGAACGGCGGCTCCGGGGGTTGGGGAAGAGAGAGCGGCGGTGACGAAGGAGGAGTCGCGTGCGGCTTCGGAGGCGGTATCGGAGGAACGAGGCCGGGGCGGGCTTTCGAAGGCGGAGGAAGAGGAGCCGGTCTCCCGTGGACCTCGCACTGTGAAACGGACCGTTCCGGAGCCGGCGTACACGGTTTCGGTCGAGCCGTTGCGGACGCGTCTGCGAAAGGCGGCGCAAGAGTATGGTCCTTTGAATCGACTGAAGGGTTCGGGCGGATCGGCGGGGGCGACCGGCGTCGAGGCGGAGCGCCGGGAGGACGAACGGATCCATATCGAGCGGGCGTTGGCGTTGCGCGGGGCGGGGAATCTTTCCGGAGCCGTGCGGGAATATCAGGAAGCGCTGGCGATCGATCCGAGGGATCCCGTGGCCCGGAACAATCTCGCCGACCTCTATTTGGAGATGGGGCGTTCTGCGGAAGAGGCTATCGCGTTGGTAAAGGATCTAGGGAAAGAGGAGCCACGGTTCAACGGTGCCATTTACGCGACGTTGGCGCGGGCGTATTATGAAGCCGGTGATCTGAAAGAGGCGGAGAAGGCGATTTCGGCGGCGCTGGAGATCAAGGTGACGGCGGAGAGACTCTACCAGCGGGGAAAGATTTTCGCGGCGAGGAAGATCTTTCCGCGGGCTCGTGCCGATTTCGATCAGGCCCTTTCGATCACCGAGGACGAGGCGTTGGCGGAGGCGATCCGCCGGGATCGGGAGAAGATCAGGGAGGCGTTAACTGTTCAAGAGGGTCAAAAAAGGAACCGATAGAAATACTCGGAAGAGACAAGCAAGGGAATGCAGCTGGAGGTTTCCGAGGCGGCGGTCTCGGGAGCCGGTGTGCGGGAGTGAATGAGGACGATGATCGCGGAGAAGACCGGAGTTGAATACGGAAATGGGAAATCGAATCGTGCCGGGGAAAGTATCGGCCGGTGGGAACGTGCGTCGATCCTTCGTTTTCTGATCGTTCTCCTTCTCCTTTCTTTCTTCTTCCCACGAGGAGTTATTTCGGCGGCCGCGGCCGCGCCGGCTTCCGGAGCGGGAAGTCTTTCGACGATTGCCCGTTCCCACTACGATCTTGGGCTGCGCTATCTTGCCGCGGGTCTGTCGGAGAAGGCCTTGAACGAATTTCAGCAAGCGGCCGACGCCGACCCCGCATTCTACGAGGCCCAGGTTCAGACCGCGAAACTTCTGATCGATCGGCGTCGGTATGCGGATGCCGCGAAGTACTACAAGCAGGCGGTTGAAATTCGGCCGAACGATGCCGTCTTGCAAGCCGCGTATGCCGGAACGCTCTATCGCGCCGGAAACAAATCGGCCGCCCTGGTGCATTACCGGAAATCGCTTCTTCTGAACCCGAATCAGCCGAAGATCGGAATGCTTCTTGCGCGCGTCGAACTCGGTAAACAACGTTACCGCAACGCGATCGATCTCTTGGAGAAGGTGCCGGCTCTGAAGAGCGACCGAACGGCTTTGACATTGCGGGCCTTCTGTTATCACAAACTGGGGAATTTGGAGAAGGCGGCCGATCTCTATCGTCAGGTCTTGGCGAAAGCGCCGGACGATGCGGAGGTTCGGTTGAATCTGGGGTTGATCGAGAAGAGCCGGGGGAGGTTGGAAGAAGCGGCGCGCCAGTTGGAACGCGCCGCGCCGCGCGTTAAGGAAAGCCGTCTGGCATACCGCACACTCGGCCTCGTTCAGTTCGACCTCGGGCGTTACAACCAGGCAATCTCCAGTTTCCGGAACGTCCTCATCGAGAACGAGAAGGATGTCGCGGTGAGGTACAAACTCGCGCAGGCGCTCCTCGAGGTCGGCCGGATCGGCGAGGCCGTACGGGAGATGGAGAAGGTTCGCGAATATGGTGACTACCCCGAGCTATCGGCTCCGTTGGGCTTGGGGTATTACCGGTTGGGGAAGTATGACGCGGCGTTACCGGAGTTGGAGCGTGCGTGGCGCGCGAATCCCTCGGACAGCGAAGTGCTCAACTCTCTTGCGGACGTCTATTACCGGATGGGGAGGTTGAAGGAAGCGATCCGCAGTTACGAATTGATTGCCGAGCGCGCCCAAGACCGGGCGCCCTATTACAAGAAACTCGCCTCGCTCTATGCCGAGGTGGGCCGCGCGGCGCGGGCGTTGGAATACGAACGGAAGTATCGAGATGTAAGTGAACAGAACGAAGTGCAGGAAGCGGTGGAGGCGGAGCGGGCGATTTGGCGTTCGCGCTACGAGAAGCTGGCGAAGGATGCGGAGCAGCGTCTGGCGAAGGCTCAGGAAGAGAACGAGCGCCGGATTCAGGAGATCAACGAAGCGGCGGCGAAGAAGGTCGAGGCGATGCGTCGGGAGATGGAAGAGAAGATCCGCCGGATTCAGGCCGAAGCCGATTCGCGCGTGGCATGGATCCAAGAGACGGCGCGGAAGCAGGTCGAGCAGATTCGGGAAGCGGCGCAAACCGCCGTTGGAGCGGATCGGATTCGCGAAGAGGTTCGCAAGGAACTTTTGGAGCACTTCGAGCGGGAGAAGAGGGATTGGGAGGCGGCGTTGCGCCGGGAGCGCACGTTGAGGGAGCAGGCGGAGGAGCGTGCGAGGGCGTTGGAGCGAAGGAGTGGTCCCGCGCGGATGGCTCCGGCGCCCGGAGCGGAGTCGGCGAAGGCGACGGAAGCGCCGGAAACGGAATCGGCGGCCGTAGGAGGAAAAGTCGGCGGAGAGCGGGGGAGTCGGAAGGCGGCGGAAAGGGAACCGGCTGTCGAGGCCGGAACGGGAGGAATCCCTCCGGGATACGAGGCCGTGGAATCCGCCTCGTTGGCCAATCTCCGCGAGCGGATCGCGACGCTCTCCGCGGCGTTGGAGCGTGAGAAGGCGATCAAGGAAGAGGCGTTAGCGGCGGCGGAGAGGAAGCGGGCCGAAGCGGAGGCGAAGACCCGCGAGGCGAAGGAACTCGAAGAGCAGATCGACAAAGAGATTATGTTCGGCTTGAAGGAACTCGGCGCGGAGACGGAGGAGGTTGCGAACCGGACTCCGCTCGAGCGTTTGAAGTACTACATTCAAAAGGTTCGTTTGACGGCGGACGCGCGTGTCGCGAAGAACCAGTTGGACGCCGAGGAGCGGATCCGCCGCATTCGACTCCAGGCCGATTCCGAGATCGCGAAGGTTCTCGCGGATGCGAAGAAGCAGATCGATCGAGCGCGGGTGCAGGCTGAGGAAGAGATCGCGAAGGCGCAAGCCGCGGCGGATTCCGAAGTGATTCGGCGCGTGAACGAAGAAAAGCAGCGGTTGGCCTCGGAGGCCTTGGCGAAGAGACTGGCGTTAGCTGAGAAATTGCGCGCGGAGATCGAGGCGAACGCGCAGGTGAAGTATCTCGAGGAGAAAGCGAAGATCGAAGCAACTTACGAAGCGGATCGAATTCGGATGCAGAGGGATTACGACAACCAGTTGAGTTCATTGCAGGCGGAGTATCAAAAGCGCCTCGAGGCGGCGCAGACCCAAGCGAAGCGGTTGCAGGAGCAGATGGAGGCCTTGACGAAGAACGATACGGCTCTTCTGGCGCGCTCGGATATTTACCAGCGTGTGGTTCGCGAGAATGCGATGATCCGGCAGGATCTCGCCTCCGCCCGGAAACGCCTCGAGGAATTGGGGCGTGAGAAGGAGGAATTGATTCGGGAGTCGGACCAGTTGCGTTCCGAGATGGCGAACCTTCAAGCGCGGTTGGGGGCGTTGGAACAGGAGGCGAGGAGGTACAAGAGCGTGACGGTCCTGGAGGAACCGCTCGAGAAGGGGATCAATCTCAATACGGCTTCGATCGAGGAATTGCGGGCCTTACCGGGGGTTGGGATTCAGGAGGCGCGGAACATCGTCTGGTACCGCGAGAACGTGGGGGAGTTCCGGAGCGTGGACGAGTTGGCGAAGGTGCCCGGATTCGACGCGAAGTCGGCGAAGATTTTGCGGAGTCTGGTGCGCGTGCGATGATGTGCGGCGTCCGCGCCGCCCGGGAGGGGTGTCGCTTCGCGTTTCTTCTTCTTTTTCTTCTTTTCGTTGCCGGAGTGGCGTCCGTTCGGGCCGAGGCGAAGAAGCCGGCGGAGGCTCCGTCGGAGGAGCAGGTACGCCGGATCGTGGAACGGGCGATGGCCGCGGTGGCGTTGGCCGAAGCGAAGGCGAATCGTCGTGTCGCGGAAATCCAAGCCAAGATCGTGGAAGCCGAGAATCGCGCCTCGGTGCTCGAAAAACGCGTTGCCGAGATCGAGGCGGAGAACCGGAGATTGACCGAGCGGAACGATTCCCTGGTACGGCGATGGAACGCGGCGCAAGGCCGGTTGTATTCTCTCGAGGAATCGCTGAAGAATCTGAAGGTTGAGATTGCGAACACCAAGCGGGAAAAAGCGGAGTTCGAGAAGAAGATCGCGGATTTGCGCGGCCGAATCGCGGATTTGGAGAAGGAAAAGGCTTCCTTGGAAGGTACCGTGCGGGAGAAGGCGGAACTCGAGAAGAAGAACGCCGATCTGCAGGCTCGGATTGCAGAGTTGGAGAAGGAAGAGGCTTCCTTGAAGGAGGCCGTTCGAAGGAGCGAATCTTCCGAGACGATACAGGCGCTTTCAGCGCGATTGGTCCGGGCGGAGAAGGATCGCGACGAGTGGAAAGAGCGCGCGCAAAGCCTCCAGACGCGCGCGGCGCTCCAGGAGAAGGAATTGATCGAGCGGGAGGGCGTAGTGAAAAAACTGGCGGAGTTGAGGGGGGAGATGGCGAAACTTCGAGGGGAGCGCAATGCTTGGGAAGACAGCATCGCGCGTCTGGTATTGGAGAAGAACCGGTTTGCCGCCGAAGCCGCGGAGTGGAGGGATTCTTTCCTTCATCTGAAGGAGGAAATCGTTTCGGGCGCGATCGTGGCCGATTCGCTGGCGGCGGTCGAGGCGGAGCGGGATCGATTACGGGCGGATGTCACGAAATTGAAGGAGAAGGTGGCGGCCTTGAAGAACCGATCCGAACAGGCGCAGGCTCGGTTTCGCGAGAAGGAGAAGGAAAACCTGAAATTGATCGAGAAACTGGCGGCCTTGCGGAAGGGAGCGGACCAGGACCTCGAAAAATGGAAAAAACGCGCGGAGACGTTGGAAGAGAGAGTACGGCGTCTCGAGTCGGATTCGAAGGCCCTGGCGGCGCGTGTGCGTTACGGAGAAGTTTTGGAAGGAAAACTGAACCAACTCGACGAAGAGTTGAAGGAACAAGAAGCGAAGATGGAAAAACTCCGGAAGGACCGGGATGCCGTGGCGAAGGAGCGGGATCGATTGATCCGAGAACTGGAGGAGAACCAGAAATCGCTGCGGGAAGCGGCGGCGATCCTGAAGAAGAGCGAGGCGGCGTTGAAGGCGGCTCGGAAGGAGCGCGACGAATGGAAAGAAAAGGCGGCGGAAGCGTCCGCTCTGGCCGGTGCCGATTCGCGATTGCGCTCCGTGACGCGGAGGCTTGCGGAAGCGCTCAACCACGCCGCTGAACTCGAACGCGAGCGCGATGATCTGCGGAAGGAGGTGGCCGCGTTGAGGGCGGCCCTTGCGGGAGGAGCATTGGCGCCGCGGGCCGGGGAAGAGGGGAAACCGTCCCCTGCTTCCGTCCGGGAGGGTTCGAGCGCGGAGACGGTTTCCGCGCCGCCGGTGGCATTGACGAAACCGGGGAAAGCGTTGTTGAATATCAACCGCGCCGGGTTCGATGAATTGGCGGCGGTGTCGGGAATCGGCCCTTCCCGCGCGCGGGCGATCATCTGGTACCGCGAACAGGTCGGGCCGATTACCGATTTCGAAACCTTGAGAAGGGTTCCGGGTTTCAACGAGGCGCGGATCAAGCGATTGAGAGGCGTTGTAGGATTTGGAGAGGAGGAGAAGAAATGAAAGGCATCGGAACGAGGAGAATGGGAGCGGCGATCTTCGGTGTGGGACTGATTCTGGCGGCGGGTTGCACGTTGCCGGAGAAGCAAGCGGACGAGGGAAGCGGGCTTGCCGTGGAGGAAGAAGGCGTTGTCGAGGAACTTCAGCCGGCCGCGGCGTTACGGATTCCCGATCTTCCCGTCCCGGCCGGGTTCACCTACGATGCCGCGAAGTCGATGATTCTCGAGTACGGCGATGTTCTGGCCGGCACGGTTTATTTTCAGGGGCCGGCCGAGGTGGGGGCTGTGATCGAGTTCTTCCGCAAAGAGATGCCGAATTACGATTGGCAGTTGGTTTCGATGATTGAACGGGAAAAGGTGCGTATGGTCTTCGACAAGCCGGGAAAGATTGCTCAGGTGACGATAAGCCCTCGTCAAGGCTTCGCGAAGGGCAGCGGTATCTTCGTGTATTACGCGCCGAAGACGGAATCGAACTGAACCACGGAAGACACGGAAGAGGAAAAAGGCAAAAGTCAAACGGCAAAAGGAAAAAGGATACAGGAGATGTAGGGCGCAGACACTCTTGTCTGCGAAGCACAGAACCGCCCCCCGCTTGTTGAAGAACCTGCGCCCCATGCCGTGCCTATACCCTGCTCTCATTCCTGTAGGCAGGATGCCTGCGTTCCCAGGGATGGCGCTCCTTGCGGGCCTTTGTGCAGGCAGATTTGCGTTCCCAGGAAGCGCTTCCCTCTCCCTTTTTGGTTTCCCTTCCCCATTCCCTTTTTCTCGCCCTTGCCCTTCCCTCGGGATACCGCCTGAAGGGGATTCCTCGCTGGCGCTCGGAATGACATCCGGGGTGCCAATCGGCCCACGGGGCGGGATATCCTATCGAGGGGATTCCTCGGCGCCAAGGCGCCTCGGAATGACAATG
>RFFU01000129.1 GCA_003697085.1 Candidatus Hydrogenedentota bacterium | reverse complement strand
TGCCTGCAAAAACGGGTTTGTAGAGGACCACCTTTCGGCCTCCCCGATCATATCCGAGGTTTCGCCCAGGAGGGGACTGACATGATGCCACAAAAGGTACCCATTTTTCGCCATGCATCTAAGCCCGGGAACGAAGAGGAACTCGCATTTGATTTTTTCACCGGAAGGTTTTATTCTTCGCTTATGCTTCGAAGATGCGTCCATCTCGTGATCCTGCTGTCGATTTTTTCGTTCTTGGGGACCTCCTGTGCCTCGACCCCCGCCGCTTCCAAAAAACCGACTCCGTGGAAATCCTACAAGACGTTCGCCGTCTTTCCGCCGGAACAGGATTGGCCTCGGTCATCGGATCCCCGCGTCGAGGAATCCCGTTTGCGCGATGCCGAACTCCTCTTTCGTACCCTCTCGCGCGAGATAGACGTCCGTTCTCCTGGTACCGTCATTCCCCAATCGCGTGTCCCCAACATCGGAAGGGATTCCGAACGTTCGAAAGGAAACACCTCGACTCCTTACATCGCCGCGGCCCGAAACCTCGGAGCAGACGCGGCTGTCGCGACGCGCATCTTTCTCCTCGAAACCGGTCTCTCGGAATCCTATCTGGGAAGCCGCGCGCAACTCGGCTTCGAACTGACCGTCTTCGACGTCTCCAGCGGTCGGGTCGTGTGGAAATCCCGTTATTACGAAACACAACCTTCCTTCGCCGAGGGAAAAACGATGCAAGGCGTCTTCTCCAGCCTCGGCCGGATCGCGAAACCGTATGAATTCGATGAACTCGTCGATATCGGAGTTCGTACCGTTCTGGACACTTCTTCCCCCTGAAGATGTCACCTGATCTTTTCCGCCCCTCCGGGAAAATCTCTTCCCGCTTTCCTCGATGAAACACGTTGTGATCCATACGGACGGAGCCTGCCTCGGCAATCCCGGGCCCGGCGGGATAGGTGTCGTTCTGGCCTATGGAAAACACCGGCGCACACTCAGCGAATCCCATCCCCATACCACAAACAACAGGATGGAACTCCTCGCCGCGATCCGCGGACTCGAACTCCTCAAGGAGCCCTGCTCCGTCGAACTCGTGACCGACTCCCGCTATCTTGCCAACGCCATCAACAAGGGGTGGCTGGAAAGCTGGAAGAGGCGGAACTGGAAACGCCCTTCTTCGAAAGGGGGAATTATCAAAAATCAGGACCTCTGGAAGCGCCTCGATGCGCTCTTGAGGATCCACAAGGTCTCCTTCCGCTGGGTGGAAGGTCATTCGGGCCATCGCTGGAACGAGGAATGTGATCGACTCGCCACGACCGCGGCGGAAGCGGCGAAGAACGGAGCTGCTCTTGACACTCTTTGAGTAATTTTTCGGATCGGGAAGGGGAACGAGTCGCTCGAAAGGAAGATTTGCCTCTACGGACAAGTAGTGTCCGTGCTCCATATTTTCCTTTTTCCTTTTGACTTTTGCCCTTTCCCTCCTCCTCTTTTCCCTTTTGCCTTTCTCCTGCCCCTGCCCCTGCCGTTGCCCTTGCGCTTGCCCTCCCTCTTTCCGTGCCTTCCGTGTGTTCCGTGGTTCCCCCCTTCCGCATGTTCCGTGGTTCTTTCCCTTCGGCGTTTACCATTTCAAAGTTGTAAAAACCACCTCACCTCCAAACGCTTCGGCCCGTCGATTGCCCCGACAGTTCGCCTCAATTTCCCTCTCTTCCCTGTCGAATAGGTTATAAATATCCATTTCGAATCGGTTCAGAACCCTCGGAACCTGAAAGGCGGTACGGCTTTGGCGGAAAACTTCGACTCCATTCAATCCCTTCTCCAGCAAGTTCATGCGGAGTCGGAACAATTGCCGACACTCTCCCCCGAGGAACAGGCGAAGGCGGAAGAGGAGGAACGGGAGGCGAGACTTCGCGAAGAAGTGGCTCGCTTCAAGAGGTTCGTCCTCGAAGATCCCGGTATCAATCGGAGACTGCGCAAATTCCGCCGGGAAGGGATCTATGCCGTCCGCCCCTGGCAGTGGGGTGTTCTCGCCGTCGCGCTTCCGCTGTTGGCGGCCGCCTGCTTTTACTTTTTTCGAACCTTCACCCAGGAATACCGCATTACGAAGACACTCCAAGCCGTCGAGCAGGCGGTCCTGTCCGGAAACCTCAAGGAGGCCGAACGCCTTGTCGAAAATATTCTGCAACTTCAAGCCGACCCCGGAGAAATCTACCTCGACTACGCACGCATTCTGGAGGACCACGATTATCTGAATGACGCAGCGCGATATTATGAAATCGCGCGCCAATTCGCGCGCACCCGAACCGATCAAAGTATCTTCATCGACGCCTCGATCTCCCTCGCTGAAATTCTCCTCCGCCAGAAAGAACCTTCCGAGGCAAAAGGAATCGTCGATCAAGTGCTCGAAATCGATGCGAAGAATCGCCGGGCTCTCTTGCTCGAGGGGCGCGTCCTGATGCTTCAAGCCCAGTACGCCGAGGCGGAAGAAGCCTTCTTCAATGCGTTGGAAAGAAATCCCGCCTCCCTCACCCCGCGTTACTACCTTCGCGAACTCTATCTGCGGGCGGGACAGGGAAAAAAGGCGCGCGAACAGGAAGAACTCCTCCTTCAGGCCCGACCCTACGGAGACGAGGATATTCCGACTCTGCTTGCCTATGCTGATCTCATGCTCAACGCGGGAAAGATCGAGGAGGCGGAGAAGGCCTTGCAGGATATCTTGCGAAAGAGCAGAAAGATTCGACCGGGAATCCTCGTTACCTTGGGAAACCTTGCCATCGAAAACGATGACTTCTCGCAAGCGGAAGCGTATGCCGACTCCGCCATCCTGCTCGCTCCCACCTACGCTCCGGGATATATTCTCCGAGGAGAACTCGGCTATTACGGTGGCGCTCCCGACATCGCCCTCAAAGACTTTCAAAAAGCCCTCGAACTCAATCCCCGCCACCCCAAAGCCCTCTACGATATGGGCTGTCTCCTTCTTTATGATTTGAAGAACTACCCCTTAGCACGATCATATTTCGAGGCCGCCGATCGTAATGGATTCGACGGGCCCTTCTTCCGCTACAACCTCGCCGTCACTAGAATGCAGTCCGGCGATCCCGAGGGAGCCATTGCGTCTCTTTCGCGTATTCCCCCCTTCCTCGAGGATCATCCTTCCGTCCAATGGGCCTTCGCCACGGCTTACCTGCTCTCCCAAAAGACCGACTCCGCACTCGCTCACCTCCGCCCCCTCGAACAGGTGCGCCACAGTGACCCGGCGCTTCAGAACAACTACGGTATCGCTCTCGAACTTCGCGGTGACACCGAACACGCCCTTCAGCGCTACTGGAACGCCGTCCGGTTGGCTCCAGACCCGCGCCAAGCCGACTCCATCGCCTTATCCAACATCCAGCGCCTCTTGGCCGGAAAACCACCGACTCCTCTGCGAAACTATATCCACACCGAACTCCCCCTCCGTCTCGAAGGCGTTATTCTCCCCCGCACGACCCGTAGAACGCTCTGACCATAATCGCTGCATTTCCCCTCCTCTGCCCCGCCCTCGCCTTTGCCATCAACCGGGTCCTCCGCGCGCGAAGCGGGTCGGCTAACGCGGGGGATTCCGCAGCAGGCACTGATTCGCATTCGTGGGGGATTCCTCGTCGGGCTGCGCCCGCCTCGGAATGACAAACAGGGCGACCCGCCGGTCGCCGTTACAAGCGCTGGTCGTGCCAGGATGGCGACCGGCCGGTCGCCCCTACAGTCCGCGATCCAATCCATCCGCCTCCTTTTCTCCACCGTTTTTCGCAGACGAGAGTCTGTGCTCTACTCTCCCTTTTGCCTTTTCCCTTTTTCCTTTTGCCTTTTGACTTCTTCCTTTTGACCTTTGCCTTTCGCCCTTCTCCCTTTCCGTGAGTTCCGTCTCTTCCGCGGTTCCCTCTCTCCCCTCCTCACGTTTTTCTTTTCTCTCTGTGTCTCTGTGCCTCTGTGGCAAATCCTTTTTCCGTGTCATTCCGTGTCTTCCGTGGTTTATTCCACTCCGTGTCGTTCCGCCTGGTCCGTGGTTCCGCTGTTCACCCGGCGGTCTCCCCGCTCTTCCCAAAACCACCGGCCCGCAAGATCGCCATCATCGGACACCAGTTCGTGAAGGCGCTCTGGAAAAGATTCAACCCCACGAACGCCGTAAAGAGATACCAGCCCGGATGGACGAACCATCCCAACGCCACACTGACCATAACGAACAAGCCCGCGATCAACCGTAACATCCTCTCGATACTCATTCCAATCTACCTCCTTCCTTGATCTCTTTTCCTTTCATCACCAAAAAGTAAACGACGGGAACAACCAAGAGCGTAAAGCCGGTCGAGGCGAAGATGCCGAAGATGAACGACCAGGCCAAACCGCTGAAGATAGGATCGAGAACGATGACCCATGCTCCAAAGAGAGCGGCCGCGGCCGTAAGCAGAATCGGACGAAGGCGCGTCGCTCCCGCCTCGATCAGTGCATCGTGCAACGAAAGCCCTCGTCGCCGCAGAACCTCGACAAAATCGATCAAAATGATCGAATTGCGAACCACGATTCCGGCCAAGGCAATCAATCCAATCATCCCCGGCGCCGTGAAGAAAATCGGATTCGGATACGGTCCCACCGGTGGAGCGAAGAGGAGATTCAGAAGCCCGAAGCCGGGAAAGACCCCGATCATCGTCAACGGAATCGAAAGCATGATAACGACCGGAACGATCATCGAACCCGTCTGCGCGACCAGAAGAATATAGATCATCACCAGCGCCGCGGCGAAGGCCAACCCGAGATCACGAAAGACATCGACCGTGATCTTCCATTCTCCCTCTCCCCGCCACTTGATCCGGTATCCCTCCGGCAACACGTCACGAATCTTCTTATCGATCGCAAAAAGTGCATCGACGGGGGAAATCCCCACCGGCTCCGCCGTAACATAGATCACCCTCTTCAGATCCTTGTGATAAATTGTCCTTTCAACCGGCTTCTTTTCGACCCGAACTATCTCTCCCAACGGCACAAGGACTCCCGAGCGCCCCCGAATTTTCATCGCCAGCAAATCCTCGACTTCACTCCGCTTCTCCGCCGGAAGTCGTAAACGGATCGGTATCGGCTCACGCGTCCTCGAAATACGTATCCCCCCGATCGGATCTCCTTCCAATGCCACTCGAGCGGCCCGCGCCGGTAGGGAAACCGAAATCCCATGCCGCGCCGCCTTCCCACGATCCACGACAATCCGATACTCCATTCGATCATCTTCGACCGTCCAGTCGATATCCGAAACGTTCTTCACCTCCGCGAAGGCCTTCTTCACCTTCCGCGCCGCCGAGACTAGTTCCCCATACGTTCCCTCCTTCGGCCCGTACACCTCGGTTACCAGTGTCGAAAGCACCGGCGGACCGGGAGGTGTCTCTACGATCTTGATGATACCTCCGTGACGCCGCGCGATCTTCTCTAGAGACGGACGAATCCGCAACGCCAGAGCATGGGCTTGGTATTTCCGATCCTCCTTGGGAAGAAGATTCACTCGAATGTCTCCGACGTTCCCCCCGTGCCGAAGGAAGTAATGGCGCACGAGACCGTTGAAATCGATGGGAGCCGGAAGACCGGCATAACTCTCGTAATCCACCACCTCCGGGACCGTGGCGAGATACCGCCCGATCTCTTGAAGACACACATCCGTCTTCTCCAACGGCGTCCCTTCCGGCATATCCAGGACAAGCAACAATTCGTTTTTGTTATCGAAGGGAAGAATCTTGACCGGAACGAGGCCGAGCGGAACCATGGCGACAGCGAGTAGAAAGAGAAGAAGGATAGTTGCCAGGAAGAGACGCGCACGACCGGGGTGATCCAAGAGCGGAGCCAGAATCCGGCGGTAGCCCCGATAGACGGCGGTTCCGTGAAGATTGAAGGGCGGAGCGGGAATATCGTATTCCTTCCGCAACGCATAATACGCCGCCCAGGGCGTGACCGTGAACGCCACCAAGAGACTCATTAACATCGCCATCGGGACGTTGAAAGCCATCGGCGCCATATACGGCCCCATCATTCCCGTAATGAAAAACATAGGCAGAAAGGCGACGATAACGGTCAACGTCGCCAGGACCGTCGGCGGCCTGATTTCGTCCACTGCGATCAGCGTAGCGAGAAACGGCGGGTGTTGTCGCAATTTGAAATGCCGGTAGATGTTTTCGACATCGACGATCGGATCGTCCACAAGAAGTCCCAAGGACAGAATCAACGCGAAAAGCGTCACGCGATTGATGGAATAGCCGAAGATCATATCGGCGGCCAGCGTCACGGCCAGCGTCATCGGAACCGCCAGCGCGACCACCCACGCTTCCCTCCATCCCAACGCCAAGCCAAGAAGAATCACCACCGTGGCGATCGCGATCGCGAGATGCTTGACCAGCTCATTCACCTTATGGTTGGCCGTTTCTCCGTAGTCCCGCGTGATTCGATAATCCACGTCCGATGGAATGATCCCTCCCCGCAACGACTCCAATCTCTCTTCGACGGCCCGCGCCACCGTGACCGCATTTGACCCTTTCCGCTTCGCGATCGCCAATGTCACCGCCGGGTACTCGCTGCCCGCCACGAACCGCGCGCCAGCGCCTTCTCCTCCCTTCCGCCCGGAATGCTCCCGCAACCATTCCGCTCCCGGTCCAAATCCGATGCGCGTGTAGGAAACGGGTTCCTCCGGCGTCTCAATGACTCGTCCCACATCCTTCACCTGGACCGGACGCTCCCTTCCCTGACGATCACGTGTAATCCCCACCACTACCGATCGCACTTCCTCGACCGACGTGAGGAATGGACCGGTTCGCACGGGATACTCGACATTTCCCGAAACCAGTTCCCCCGAGGGGATCTCTTCGTTCGCCCCCTGAATCGCTTGAACGACGTCGAAAAGGGAAAGGTTATGAGCGGAAAGTTTTCCCGGATCCAGCTGGATTCTCACTTCACGACGGCGCCCGCCGACGATCTCGCTCCTCGCCACCTCAGGAATCGCCCGGAGTTCTTGAAGAACCTCATTGCCGATCTCACGCAACACAGCATCGTCCACCGTTTCGGAGAAAAGTGTGACGGTTACGATCGGTACGTCGGCGATATCCACCGGAAAGACCTGCCACCCGGGAACTCCCGGGGGGACTCGATGCCGATTCGCCTCCAGTTTCGTAAAAACCTTCGTTAATGACTTCTCTCGATCCTCGCCGACATAAAAACGAACCGTTACGAGGCACCCGCCGGGAAAAGACATCGAATAAACGTTCTCGACCCCCGGAATCTCCGAGAGTATCGATTCCAACGGCGTTGCCGCTAATCGCTCGATCTCCTCCGGCTCGGCTCCGGGCATCGCCACGCGAACATCGACGACGGGAACGACGATCTGGGGGTCCTCTTCTCGAGGGGTCACTGCGAGCGCGACCGCTCCCGCAACCAATGACCCCAAAAGAAGAAGAAGAGAAAGATTTGATTGGAGGAAGAGTTTTACAACTTCGGCGCTCCAACCAAGTTTCACTTCCTCGGCGGCGCGCCCGGTGCCGGCACCTCTTTCCTCAGTCGGATCGTCAGTCACCAGTTACGTCTCCCTGTCGCCTTTCTCCACTTTCGGCGACCTTTTCCCCCGGCTCCAATCCCGAGAGAATTTCGACGAAATTCTTCCCGACTCCGCGTCCCAGACGTACGAATCGAGTCACAAGGCGGCCTTCTTCGTCTACAACCCTCACCGTGGAAATCGTTCCCGCGGTTCGAACAACTTCTTTTGGAACCACGACTACGGTATGAGAGCCAAGCGTAAAGCGGACCCGTGCCGCCTGACCGCTCTGAAATTCCTTCGCCCCAGGCAATGGAATCTTCACAATGACACTCCGCGACGCGGGATCGGTCGCTGGAATGATCTCCCCGATGCGCCCTCTCCCCTTCCACCCCGCCGCCGGAACCTCGACGTCAACCTCATCCCCCGGCCTCAACTCTCTCGCGGTCTCCTCTCCAAGCGAAACCTCGACGCGAATATCCGCCCGTCGAACAATTCGAAAAACCAGTATCCCCGGAGAAGCGAGATCCCCGGGGTCCGCGGAACGTTCAATGACCGTCCCGTCGAAGGGGGCCTTCAGAACAGAATAGTCCGAGAAGGCCTCCGCGGCCTCGGCTTCCCCTTCGGCGCGCCGCAAGTTCGCCTCCGCAACACGAACCGCCGTTCGAGATCGTTCCCATTCTTGTCTCGTCGCAGCCTTTCGCTGAAATAAATGCTCCATTCGAGCAAAATCGGAACGCGCCTGCTCCAAGGCAGCCCGCGCCGCGGAAACCGCCCCCGCGGCCGCCGAGACCCGCGCGGAAAGTTCCGGAGCGGCCAGCCGCGCCAATATCTCTCCCTCTTCCACCCGATCCCCTTCGTCCACCGTGATCTCTTCTATCACGCCTTGGATGCGCGGTGCCACCGAGGCTTCCCGCATCCGCACCGTCCCCATCTCCTCGAAAATCTTCGGTACTTCTTTCTCTTCGACCGTAACCTTCGGCCCCGAATAGCGCGCTCCCTGAACGGACACCCGTGTTTCCGGCCCGACCCGCTCACGCAATAGTCCCTCACTCAAAATGAAAATCCCCACGAGGAAGGCACACGCCGCGATGATCTCGATTACGATCCGCTTCCGACTCTTTTCAACGCTCATATCCGCCTCCTCTCGTTCCCTCAACCTCGAACGCCCCCCTCTTTCTCCCCGCACCAAGAACAACCTTCCTCCCCGCTACGCGCTCGACCGCCGCCAAGGCTTTCCACGCCGCGGCTCGAGCACGAACCGCGTTCACGCGCGCTTCCGTCAACCCCCGCTCGGCTTCGATCAAATCCACGATCTTCGCCATTCCACTGCGATAACGTTCCTCGATGATTCGAAGAGCCGCCCGAGCGGCTTCCACCGAAGAATCGGCGATCTCAATCCTTTTGAGCGCCTCGCGGACACCGTTATGCGCCGTCCTGGCGGCAAGTTCGAGATCCAACAACGCTTGCCGCCGCACCGCCGCCGCTTCCTCGACGCGCGCCTCGGCGGCTTCCCGCCGCGCCTTCGTGCGCCAGCCGTCAAAAAAGGGCACGTCGACCACCACCGCCGCCGTCACCGAACGCCGGTCCAGGCCGATCTTCTCGTCGGCACCGTGCCAATCGCGCCGAACCTCCGCGCTGATCGTCGGAAGATTCCCTTTTCCCGCCGCCGCCGCTTTGTTCCTCGCCGCTTCCACCGCCGCGCCTAACGACACGATCACCGGATTCGCCTCCCGCGCCGCCGCAACCGCTTCTTCCTCGGTCCCTCGGTAGATCGGTCGCGCCAGCGCCTTTTCCTCGATCTCCAACGCCTCCTTCGAAATCCCCACCGCCGCCGCCAGGCGTGAATACGCCACTTCCACCGCGTTTCGCGCACTCACGAGTTCTTCCCTGACAGCCGCCAATTTCACCTCGACCGATAAAAGGTCCGAATACAAAACCACTCCGGCGTCATAATAAGCCTTCACTAAATCCCTGTGCCGCTCGATTAATTCGACGGTCTTTTTCCATAACGCGACCGTCGCACGCGCGGAAAGGAGATCGTCGTAGGCGGCCGTGACGTTGTACCGTACGTCCCGCGCCGTTGCAGCATCCATCAACTCCATCCGTCGCTTCATCTCCTTCGCTGCTCGAATATTCGCCGCCCGACGCCCGAAGTCGAAGATCAAGGCACGCAGATACAACGATGTGGCCCAGTCGTCCACGCGAGAAGGACTGTTGATGTTGGCCATCGTCGCGTTCGTGAAGCGGCCCTGTTCCAAGACCGACGAAAAGGCGGCGGTCGGATCATCCGTCGTCGTGTATCGCTCACTTACTCCGATCGTAGGAAGATACGACGAACGGGCTTCGCGAACCGAGGCCGCCGCAGCCCGCACCCGCGCCCGCGCCGCGTCGATCAACGGCGACGTCTTCAACGCCTGCTCTACTAACCTCTCCTTTACCGGATCGCGCTCCGAAAATTCCCGCGAAATCCAAACGTCTGGAACTTCTTCCTCCCCTTCCAATTCCCTTGGAAGAGCCGCTATCGCGCGCCGTACCGTGTCCGGAACGGAAGACCCTCTCTCGCTTTCGCCGCGCCTTCGCACCACATCGAAATCCACGGAAGAGGAATCGCTCTCCCTCGCGGCCTCGCCCCCCTCTCCCCTCTCCCC
>RFFU01000128.1 GCA_003697085.1 Candidatus Hydrogenedentota bacterium | reverse complement strand
GGGGGTGGGTGGATCGTCCGGGGGGCTTGAAGAAGCACGAACGCGTTGTTCCTTACGGAGGAGGGGTCGGGATTTTCGCGGGAATTCTTTGTTCCTTGGCGGCGGTAGGACTCTGGACGCGAGGAACGGGAGAGCCGGCCTTCGGCTCGTTTCATGCGCTTCTGACCGGCGGCGGGATCGTTTTCCTCGGTGGAATGGTGGATGACGCGCGCCCGCTGGGCCCGTTTCCGAAATTCCTTTTTCAGTTCACGGCCGCCGTGGTCGTGCTGCTGGGCGGTGTTCACCTCGATGTGAAGGTCCTGCCCGTCTGGCTCAATCTCGTCCTTACGATCCTGTGGATCGTCGGAGTGATCAACGCAGTGAACATCATCGATATTCTGGACGGTTTGGCGGGAATGATCTGCGGCGCGGCGGGTATCACCCTGGCTCTCGTCGGCCTTCTCAACGAAGACGTGACATTGGCGGTGATGGGGACGAGCGTCTTTGCGGCCGCGACGGCCTTCCTCCTCTTCAATTTCCCTCCGGCGAAGATCTTTATGGGCGACGCCGGCTCGCAAACCCTGGGCTTCTTCCTCGCGGCCGGCACGATTATGGGCTCCTATACGACCTTCAACAATATCGCGCTTCTCGCTCCGGTCCTGATTCTCGGTGTTCCGATCTACGATACGATCCTCGTCATTCTCTTCCGGCTCCGGAAGGGACGGTCGCCGTTTCGGGGGAGTGAGGATCACGTCGCGTTGCGGCTTAAGAAGATGGGGTTTTCGGACAGGGCGGCGGTGGGTCTGTTGGGAGGCGTGACGGTCTGCCTCAGCGCGGCCGCCGTTGTTGCGATGGTGTTGCGCCTGTGGGCGGCCTTGGCGGTCTACGCCTTCGTCGCCGTTGCCCTGTCGCTCTTCGCGTTCTGGATCGGGAGAGTGAAGGTTGAGTAGGGCCTTCGTTATCGGAATCACGGGGACACTTGGAGCCGGGAAGAGCACCTTGGCGGCGCTGCTCCGCGAGGAATGGGAGCGGCGCCGCGTACCCGTGCTTCTTCTCGATGCCGACGCCGTCGTGCACGGACTTTTTCGCCGGGAGGCGGAGCGTCTCGCGAGAGGAGAGCCGTCCCCCCTTCTCGATCCGCTTGCGGAAGCCTTCGGGCGGGATGTCCTCGATGAGGAAAAAGGCGTTCGACGGGAACTCTTGGCGGAGCGAGCCTTCGGCGACAGGAAAAGTCGCGAACGATTGAATGCGATCGTTCATCCCCACGTGGAGGCGGAATTTCGGAAGAGGATTGCGGAGGCGGAGGGAGTGGTTCTTCTGGATGTGCCGCTTTTGTTCGAAAGCGGAATGGATCGACTTTGTGATGTCACCATTTCGGTTGATGCTCCGCAACAGGAGCGGCGGAAACGGGCGGCGCACCTGCGGGTATTCGAAGGGCGCGAGGAGGGACAATGGAGCGGAGCGGAAAAGGCGCGGCGGGCGGACTATGCCGTTGAGAATCGGGGGAGTCCGGAGGAACTGCGCGCGGAGGCAAGGAAACTTGTGGAGGAGATTGGTCCCTCTTTTTCCGCGTTGCGATAAGAAAGAGATGTCCCTCATTCTTCTTCGGCCGCGGATGTTTTTGTGAAATACATTCCGTTGCGGGAACCTTTTTGAAGGAGAAACGATGACAGCGCTCGAAAAAATGATCTCTTCCTGGCGGAAATATCGGTCACTCCAGAAACTTCCGGACGGCTTCATTTCCCGGCACGTGACGAAACCGATCGAATGTCTTTTGCTTCCCTTTGTTCTGAGATTGCCGGTCGAGCCGAACTTCTGGACGGCGGTCTCGCTTGGTTTGAAAATCCTTTCGGCGGTCTGGCTCTTGACCGCGCGTTCTGCCGTGATTCTCCCCCTGCTTCTCGGGATGTCGCTCATCGCTGATGGTTTTGACGGTGATGTCGCTCGATACCGCCGTCGGGGGACGTTTCTCGGGGCCTTTTTCGATCCGGTCGCCGATGCCTTGGGGACGGGGGCGATCGCCGTCGCTTTCGGGATCCGATTGGCTCGGGAATGCGGCGGCGGGCCGTTCGCGGCTCTGATTATTCCCGCGTTCGAAGTTCTCTTCCAAACTGTGGTTATTCTCAACGATCTCACCGGCGTTTTTTTGAGACGATTCCGGCGTCCTCCGGTCTGGTGGCAACGCCTTCTGAAACAAGGGTATCTTCCCTATTACCATATGGACTTCTTCTATCTGATGGTAACGCTGGCGCCGGCGATCGGGTTTTCCACGGCAGGAAGTGTGATTCTCCTTGCACAAATGATTTCGATCGTGTTTTTGGGGCGCCAGTACTGGACAGCGTCTCGGCTTTCGCCCGAGGGGGAGGTTTGCCGGACGGGGTTCCTCCGGAAGATTCTCGTGCGTATCGCGATGATGGGTCTCTTTTGGGGCGGGGGACGGTGGGTGCTGGTTGCATTGGGTCGGGATCCCGCTGGTGCCGTGGTCTTTATACTGCCGGAATATATCTTCTTCTTTTCGGTCGCGACGTGGATATCGAAACAGGCGCTTGGAAAGCCGCGTCATCCGGACGAGGCGAAACTCCTCGAGGAGCGGCTGCGGCGTCTTGATGAGGATTTTCTTCGACGCCTTTGGCCTTAGAAGCGCGGGCGGCCTTGGGCCGACAAATTCTTTGAGCCGGATCCCACGTGGAGGGGATCGCTCGTTCGCCATACGGAGAACTCGGAATGACACGGGGGTTGTGGTCGATTCCCCCTGGGAGGGCGGGCATCCTGCCCGCAGGAGAAAACCGGTTTTGCTCGAAATGGACCGCAGACTCTCCAGTCCGCGCGCCCCCGGTAGGGGCGATCGGAGGGCCGCCCGTCGTTGGAGCGGTCGGCCCTGTAGGATATTGCGAAGGGGATTTGTCCTACTCCCTTGTTTCCTTTCCTTTCCTTTCCTTTCCTTTCCTTTCCTTTCCAACGCGGTTTTCCTGTCTTGACATATTTATGGTTTCAATGATATATTATTATTATTTATGAAAACAACCGTGGTTATTGATGATTCGCTTTATCGGCGTGCCAAGGCTGAGGCTCATCGCCGCGGAGCCCCCCTGCGATCACTGATCGAGGAGGGACTCCACCGTGTTCTCGATGGATCCTCCAGAAAATCCACGCCGTACCGCCTGCGACTGCGCGGAGTCAAAGGGCGTGCCCAACCTCGTGTGAACATCACCGATAGGCGCGCCTTGCAGAATCTGATGGACGGCCTCTCCTGATCGCAGTCGATACCAATATCCTGATTTATGCCCACCGGCGCGAGCTTGATCGGCACAAAGTTGCATTGGAGCGGCTCCGTGAGTTGGCGGAAGGGCAAACTCCTTGGGACATTCCGGTTTTCACCATTCGGGAGTTCATAAAAGTCGCGACACATCCGAGATGTTTCACGCCGCCGTCGACGCTCTCGGAGGCTCACGCCGACCTCAACGCCATCCTCGCGTCTCCCTCGGTATGCGTGCTTCGGCCCGGCGAACTCTTTCCGGAAATCTACCAGGCCAGGTCGCTCGAAGCCAAAGCCGAGGGGCAACTGGCGTTCGACGCCGCCATTGTGGCCGTCTGCCTCGAAAACGGTGTTCGTGAGATACTGACCGAGGACCGCGATTTTGCGCGGTTCAAGGAAATCACTGTCCACCGGTTGGAGTAGGATCTTTCCGGACGAATACTGCTTCGAGAGGATTGTTTTCGAATGAGTTGGACTTACGCTTGCTTGAGCGGTGTACCACCAATCTATGCCGAAAAAAAGGAATCCAGGGTTCCAACACCGATTTTTTTTTTTTTATCTGTTCCGTTGCCGTGCGGAACAATCTCTCCGTTTTCACGACGGACAACGATTTCCTGACGTACGCAAGACATGGAGAACTACACCTGCATAAAATGGATCTTCGGTGAAATTCGCTGGTATCACGACAATCCAACCGTTGCGTCTTCTTTCGTGGCGATGCGGTGATCGGACAGCCGGATCCCGGGCGAACCCGAGCCCAACAAGACGGCGAAGAGTTCGGATTCCGACAGAGCCCGCGGCCCCAGGCGAAGCATCTTCTCCCGGGGCGATTCTTTCCGATGAGCGGCACCTGGGGACGCTCGGTTACGCCGCGTCATTCTTCCTGGAAGAGCCGCCTGATCTCCAAACCGAGGCTTTCGCCGATCCGCCGGACGCAATCGATGCTGGGATTTCGTTTTCCGCATTCGATCTCGCTGATGTACTTTTGTGTCAGCCCCGCCTCGTCGGCGAGTTTCATCTGTGACCAACCGCGATCCTGCCGGCTCCTTCGGATACGGGCGCCCAGCCGCGCCAGAAAGGCCTTCTGCTTTCGATTCATGGTTATGAGCTATCGTGGAACAGTGCCGTTGGTGACTATCCACGAAAGTATATTGTTTTGTTCGAGGTTTTATTCGAGGCGCCCGCGAACGAATTCGGGAACGCGTGGAGCGCGGACTCTCCAGTCTGCGAAGGGAGCAGTGCCCCTCCAGTCCACGGATGGAGATACCCCGTTGAAAGTCAAGCCCGATAGTCACGGGAAGCGGTCGGGTGTGAAAGCGGTGGCGCGCGACGGAAAAATGAACGCCACTCCGCCTTCTTCTTCAGTCGAAGGAAGATCAGCACTGCGTTTTTCCCGATTCCTTCCCGTTCCTTACCGCGCCTACGCACCATCGGAATATCACCGGCTCCGCCCCGACGTTCCGCTTCTTGATCATGTTTTTTCGCTTGCGGTTTCCCGAAGCGAAAGCCATGATTTAAGTAACGGTGGGACGGGGGCGGCCCGTCCGGCTCGTGTCGGTTCCCTTCGTTGGGAAGTGAGACGTTGATCTCGTAAGGAACGAGTCAGGGCCGTCTCCCTCCTTTTCCGTGCCTGCCGCCGCGTCACAGGCGCCGTGATGGTGACAGGGGGCAACACCGTGTCCCGGAAATCTTTCGCATCCTCGGTTGTGCTTTCGGCACAAGAGTCTGCGGCGGCAACCACCGTATCCGTTCCGGAAAACCGCTTCGCATACTCGGGGTCGAAATCTTGTTCCGTCACCATGCAGGCGTAAACGATCCGCAGCATTTTGTTCATCGCTGCTGTAACGGCAACCTTGTGGGGTTTTCCGGCGGCCCGCAAACGGGTGTAGAATTCCCGAATAACGGGGTTGAACTTGATCGCGGCGAGAATCACGGGATACAAAATCGCCCGGATCTCACTGTTGCCGCGATGGCTGATCCCTTTTCGTATCGTCATGTCGCCGCTTTGCTCCTCAATCGGATCCACTCCAGAATAGGCAACCAACGCCGAGCCGGAATGGAATCGAAAAATTGTGCAGATCTCACTCAAAAAGGCCGCCGCACTCCACTTTCCGAATGCCGGGATCGAAATGAGAATGTGGAAAGGACGACGGGGCTCCCAGAACCCTATCAGTTTCTTCTTTAACTCATCGATCTCCTTCTGATGTTCGAGAATCGAGCGTGCAAGGCAGGAAATCGCCGTTTCCGTGAAAGAATCCTGAAGCGCTCCCACGCTATTCTTGGCCTCTTCCTTCAGTGTCCGCGCTCTGGCCGACGAAATAAAAGGGATCGCGGAAATCCTTTTGATCGATGCGCGGCCGAGCTTTGCGGCGGTCGGATATTTCATCAAAAGGAGCAGAATCCACTGCGGGAAGTTTTCCCGACAAAAACGAACCAGTTGCGGCTGAACCTGGATCAGCAACGCGTGAAGTTCGTTCTTCAGTTCCGACTGGGCCCTGATAATCCTCCTGATCCTTCTGTAAAGGATCGTGACTCCGAGCATTCCGGCGGGTCGCTCGTAGGAACATTTTTCAGGGGCGACGAGAAGATGACGCGCTATGTCCGCGCGCTCGTTCGATCCGTTTTGCTTTGATGGAGTTGCAACCTGCAAAACTGTTTGATTACGAACGGGTTGATACATCGGACCTGGAGGCCGAGTTTCTCCTGCTTCTTCCGAAGGAGAGCATACCAATTGCGTTTCAACCCGCCGGTATGTTCCATCCCAATCCTGATGATGGCTCTGGGAAATCTCTTCCGAAGTCCCATCAAGAATCTCACGAGGCGAGAATGGCCTTCGGGAGTGTCGTCCACAACGAAGCCGCTCGCCAATTG
>RFFU01000002.1 GCA_003697085.1 Candidatus Hydrogenedentota bacterium | reverse complement strand
GGGGACGGCCGCGGCGGCCGGAGCCGCCTCGATCCCGCCCCCAGAACCCTCCCTTTCGTCGGCACCTTCCTTGGAACGGAAAACGGAGCCCTCTCCTTCCTTGAGTTCTGAAACCCGAGCCGTCCTTTCTTCCATTGGAACCCCATCGGAGAATCATTTCGCCTACGCTCGGGTGGTTCTCGAATCGATACCCGAGAAAATCCGAAAGGCCTGCGAGGAGCCGTGCGGAGCCGCGGCCGTCGTCTATGCCCTTCTTCTCGATTCCGATCCCGCGATTCGACGAAAACAACTCGAATATCTCGAATCCCGCCTCGGAAAGCCCGTCGCCGAGGAAACCCGTCGCATCAGTGCTCCGGTATCCCGGTTGGGGGAAGCCTTCTTCATCCCCATCGCCGATCTTGCGCTCGTCTCGTTGAAGGATCTCTCCGAACCTCAAAAGGAGGCGTTCCGCGAGGCGGTGGGTTTCCTTTCCGAGGCCGATCGACAGCTGAGTCTCTTCGAATATACTCTTCAGCAGATGATTTTCCGGCGGCTTCAGACCTCGGCCGAGAAGCAAAGAGGCGCGGCGGTGGCCGGAACCGACGCCGTTCTCGAAAACGCCTGCGTCTTACTCTCCGTCACGGCACGGATGGGCCATTGGGAGGAAACGGAAATCCAACGAGCGTTTCTTGCGGGCCGTGCCCGCATCGAGGACCTCTTTCCGAAAGCCCGCGATCTTTCCCTGCTTCCGCTCTCAGATCTCTCCTATCCACGGATTACGGCGGCGATCGAGGCTCTTTCGAGAGCACCGTTTCCCCAACAAGAGTGCCTTCTGGCCGCACTCACGGATACCGTCCTGCTCGACGGAACCGTCACGATCCAGGAGGCGGAGATTCTGCGTGCCATCGCGGACGGCTTGGGCGCTCCGGTTCCACCGTTGCTCCCCTCCGAACTGACTGAAGCGTCATAATTCATCGCCGGACGGAGAAGGGGAGCGCGGGCGACAGGACATCGACGGCTTCCAGGATTGCATATGCACTTCCTTCCTGCAGGCAGGATGCCTGCGCTCCCAGGATTGGCCCTCCATGCGGGTCTTTGTGCGGGCAAGCCCCTCAGGCTTTCCCCTCATTTCCCCCCAAGGGAGTCCCCGTCATCAATGTCGGGACGCGAAATCGTTACCGCTTCAGCGTCAGGATCTCCTGAAGGACCTGGTCCGAAGTCGTAATCGACCGGGACTGAGCCTGGAATCCGCGTTGTGTGATGATCAGATCGACAAACTCGACCGAGAGATCCACGTTCGAGTTCTCGAGCGCTCCCGGAACGATCGTTCCGACGCCGTCGAAACCAGGCCGTTGCGGTGAGCCGAATTTCCCCGCATTGACCGTGTCCTTATAGAGATTACTTCCGACGGCAACTAGTCCCGCCGGGTTCACGAAGCCCTGAAGCGCGACTCGTGCCAGATTCATACTTTGACCGTTGTCGAAAAGCCCCACGAGGAATCCTTCATCGTTGAACGAAAAGGTCTCCAGCCGCCCTGGCGGTGCTCCGTTCTGGGACGCGACGACCGCATCCGACTTTCGCGCGGTCTGAACGAGATCGGTGAAGTCGAGATTGATAGTCACGGGATCCGCTCCTTCTTCGGGTGGCGCAGCACCGCCCGCCTGAGAAGGATCGAAGTAGATTCCCTGAAAACCGTCGTTCGCCGTCCCGTTCGCCGTCGGCGCCTCGTATGGAATCGTCGAGGCCGAATCGAAATTCCCGTTCGCGTCGAAGGCGATCAGCCGCTTGAAGGCTATTCTCTGCCCGTCCGGGTCGGTCGGGTCGATCGCGTACATAATCCATAAATTGGTACTCATCCTCTCGAACTTCAGTGGGACATTCCAGGGGGTCCCAAGGGAGTCATAGACCTCTATCGCAGTCGCGAAAGTGTAGTCTTCCGGGACATTAAATGCCACCGTTTGGGAATCACCCGAATCGGCCTGATTGTTGTTTCCGTTGTTCCCGGTGATCTGAGTGACATTGGGAGCAATAGCAAAAGTTTCCGGCGTCTTATCCACAAGGGGATCAACATTCGGATTTTTCGTTAATCCGTTAGGAATAATAATATTTACACGATCATCGGACTCGTAATTGAGCTCGGCTCGTCGTTCGGGATACGTCGTACCGATATTCGGAAGATATTTTAGCGAAGTATCGGAAGGCCGATTCGGTGTAGCGCCGTTGAGCCCATCACCTTGGAGCCAGAGGTTGAGGTTTCCGGTCTCGGCTCCGCCGTTGGGAATCTCGAGCACCCTCCAGAGGTCGTTTTGCCCCAAAACATTGTCCGCATTCGTATCTCCGTCCACATCGATCTCGACGTTGTAGAAATCGAAGGTGGCGTTGCCGCTGAGCGTGTCGGCCGCCAGAACCGGTTCGCCGTTGAAGAAGTTGCCGAAGGAGATCGTGTTCGTGGCGGGGTCGATCGAGAACTGTCGCGCTCCCAGTGTCGTTCCGGGAGGGACCTCCGTAAATATCTCGGCGGCTCCTCCACCGGTTCCGGAGTTATGAATGATGGTAAGCGTTCCGACGGAATTGAGCACATAAGGTTGCCGGGGCGCGCCGCCGCCGTACCCGTTCGGAAACGCGGCGTCGATGGCGGTCGCCGACGTACCGCTGGCCACCGTCACCTGCGTCTCGCCTCCGAACCTCCGAAAGGTATCGTAGGAACCGGAAATCGTATCGTTCGCCGCATCGATTGCGGTTCCGTCGCTGAAATCACCGATGTAGAGCGTGCCGTCCTGGGGATTGATCATGAAGGTGTTCCGATCCGTCGCTGTACCCCAGCCGGCGACTTTCGTGGCGTCGAACGGAACCTCCGTGAACGTCTCCGTCTTACTTGCGCTCGTGTCCGTCACGGTAAGTGTCGCGGAGCCGGGGACATAAAACATCGAACCGTCGGCGGAACTTGTCTGAGTTCCTCCGCCCGGCGCTCCGAAGACCAGTCCCCCTCCACCTCCGCCTACGGCCGAGGCGCCGAATTCCGCTCCGATCGTTCTCCCTCCGGGAATCGACCGCGTGTTCGTCGGGCGGATCTCATAATCATACGACACGATCGCATTCACTCCGTTCGCCAGCGCTGATCCCAGCGTAATGACACCGTTGTCCGGGTCCAATTTGAATTCCGTGGCGCCGGCGGTGAACGCCTGCGTGTTGTCGATCCGCGTGTACTGAACACCGTCGATGAAGAGTTTGAGCGAATCGGCGTCCGTTCCGTTCGTCGAGGACATCTTGCCGTCGCTGGCGGGATTGGCCCGTTTCGAGTCGATGATGTTCGGATGAGCCAATTGCAATTTCGTCCGATCCGCCGATATCCGGCTCACGACTTCATTCGTCACCGACTCAATATACTGCACCGGCACGCCCAATCCGTCGCCGGGAAGGGCCGAGTTTCCCTGCCAGGGTGTTCCTGTCTGAAATACGGCGTCCTGCGTGAAACCGTTCGGATAATCGCCGCCGACCTTCGGATTCGAAGAAAGGGGCGCGTTCGGAACCGTAATCGTCACGTCGTTGACGTTCGGATCCAAGGCATTCGTGGCCGTCGTTTGACTCGTCAACCGCGAATTCGTCTCCTGCTGGATCGCATCGCCGTCGCCGTTGGTGTCCAGCGTAATGAAATCGTACCCGTTGAAGGTCCGGGTCGAGTTGTTCAGAGCCCAGAGTTTGCTGTCATCCGGTATCTCCGTGCTCGAAAGAAAGTTGGTCGCCGGGTCGCTGGCGTCATCATCCGCTGTATTGATGTAATTCGCGATCACTTTTCCGTTTTCGTCGATCTTGACGATCCCCGAGGCATCCCCGCCGGTGAAATCCGTCGTGATCTTCTGGAAATCCCCCGTTGTTGGATCGATCGTGTTTGGGTCATACACCTCCCACAGATACAGTTCCTGCGTGGGATCGACGTGCGTGAAACGGAACTCCACCTCCCGTGTCGTCCCGTTCTTCGTCCACGACACGCGCACCGGATCGATCGCGGTGCTCAAACGGGAGTCCAGGTTGCCGCTCATATTAACCTGGGTTGTTGCAATCGGCGCCATCTGTTGGTCCATATTGATATGAATGTCCTCGACGGGATTGGAGGAGTTGATGGTCATTGTGTTGGTTTTCGTGTCGAGAAAAGCGTTCCAGCCCTGAACGCGGAACCCGTTGGACGCCAGAACCAGATCGCCATTGGAATCCACAGTAAAATTTCCGTCGCGGCTGTAATACTCGCCGATATTTTCTCCGTCCCTCAGGATGAAGAATCCCCCGCCTTGAATCGCGAGATTCGTCGTCTCGTTCGTGATCTCGATGGCCCCCTGTTCCATATTCCTCGTAATCGTCGTGCCGAGAACGCCGAGCCCGATCTGCTTCGGATTCTGCCCTCCCCGCCCCGACTCCGGCGCCGTCGCGATCTCGATCGTCTGCGACATCACATCGTCGAACCGGACCCGCGACGCCTTGAAGCCCGTCGTGTTGACGTTGGCTATGTTGTTCGAGACGACGTCCAACCGGACCTGATGGACCTTCAGACCGCTGATCCCTGAAAACAATGACCTCAACATTTTCCCATCACTCCTTTACTTTCAAGATTCCGTCCCTGAAAGTCCAACCGAAGCATCCGTGCTCCGCTATCCCGTGTTTCATGAATCGTGATTTGTGAATCGTAATCGGAAATCGCTTTCCCTTTTCGTAACCCGAATTCACAATCTCCTTTCCTTTCTTCCAAGTCTCCATATCACGATAACTTCCAACCACCTCATCACCAATCACCATTCACCCATCACACGACAACCGCGCTGTCTATATTTGTAAAGACGCCTTCCTTGACACTCGATCCCGAAAGGGCGGTGATGACCGTCTTGTTCTTGATGGAGACCACGAACGCCTTGTCGTCCACCAGCACCAGCGAATCACGACTCCCCTTCGCCTCCGCGCGCTGAACCGCCTCCTTGAGGCGTTCGAGATCGTTCACCGTCAGAGCAATCCGTCTCCTCTCGATCCGCTCCTCGGCGTGCGCCGAGAACTTCAAGCCTGTCAATCGCTCCCTCAGGACCTTCTGAAATCCCTCTCCGACTGCAGCCGGTCCGGTTCGGAAGGCCGCCCCCGCCTGTCCCAGACTCTCGACCGGAACCTGCTTCGGATCGATCTTCGGTCCGTTGATCACGCCACGTACCTCACCGTCGAACCGTCCATCCGCGGACCGATTCGCTCACCATCTTCTTCCTCCTCGAGATCAAGGTTGAGACCCTCGATTCCCGCACGGCCGTGTTGCCTCTTCCCCGATTCGTTTCCCTCCTCGCCGGCGCCGCTCTCGGTGAATCCGCCGCCTGTCGTCACGATCACCGTCTCGATCTCCAGCCCTAACTCCGTCAGATTCCTTCTGAGGTCCTGCACGTTGTCCGCGATGATCTGGCGCACCGACGGATTCTCCGCCGTCATCCGCACCGTCGCCTTTCCGTTCTCCACGACCACCTTCAGTTCCACCTTCCCGAGGAATTCCGGTTGGAGCCGAATGGTCGCCTCCCCCTTGCCGCCCTTGACGACGATCTTGGCGTTCTGAACGATCTGTTCGAGCACCTGCCTCGGGGCCGGGCGGGGAGGAGCCTGGGCCTTGCGCGCTCGGCGTGGAAGGTCCAAGCCCTTCAACGACGAATTCTGCCCATACGAATTCTGCCACGGCGCTTCCTTACCAGCACCTCCTCCCTTTGAAGCCTCCTCAATCTCGACGCTCCTCGTGACCGTCCTTCCTCCGCCGTGGTGTCTCCCTCTTCCCCGCGTCCTTCCCTCCGCCTTTACCAATTCCTCCGCCAGCGCCTGCACCTGCGGCTGAGTGGCGGTCCGAATCCGCTGCTGCCGATTCTGGAGCCCCGGTCCGGAAGACTTGCGTTCCTTGATCGTTGTTTCGGAGTCTCCCCCACTCTCGTCGCTCTTCGAGACAAGTTCCATCGCCTCGAGCAGCGGTTTCAAGATCTGATTCGTCACCTGCTCCATCCCGGACCCGGCTTCCTGCGCCACCACCTTCGCATGAGAATTCCGCCCCGGATTCCTCTTGACCAATTTCAGGAACGCCTCATCGGCCGCCTTTTCCGGCGCCTCCCGCGTTTCCGCCCCGCTTTCATCGGCGGAAAGATTCTCTTTCGCCGTCTCAAGGGCGTCGCGGAGGTTCTTCAGGAACCTCTTGAGAAAACGCTTCCTCCTCGATAGAGCCTCCGCGTCTCCCTCTTGCAACAAGGCCAGGAGATCGAGGTCGTTTCCGAAGGACTCCGCTGTCACAACCGAAAGACTCTCCTGAATCTCGACATTGTTATCCTTCAGCGCGGCGGCGAGTTCCCGGATCACTATCGCCGCCTGCGCAATGAACTCCTTCGCCGTCAGGGAATCGTCCTCGAGAATCTTCTGGATCTTCTTCTTGAGCGCATCGCGCTGCTCCTTGCTCAACGCCTTCTCGAACCGCGCGTGCAGCTCGTATTTCACGATCCGTACCTCGGCCAGCGTGTTCTGGACAGCCCCTTCACCGGCCGCATTCTTCTCCTTCTTCTTCTCCGCCCTCTTTTCCTCTCGAACGGGTTCCTTTCGATCCACCTTCCCGCTTTCTTTACCGTGCTTCTCCGTCGTTCTTTCCGGCCGAGATGCTTCCTTCGCTTCCGAACCGCTCTTCTTCCGCGGCTGCGTTTCCGCCGGACGAGCCTGGGGTTGCTCCTTCGGAGGTTCGGGAGCGTGCGGAGCCGGTGCGCGCTCTCCAACCTCGGTGCGGACTTTCGGGGGCTCTGTCCCTCTCGGATTCTCTTCCCTCGGCGGATCGATCTTGACGACCCGATCCGTCGGAAGAAGCATATCCAAGAACATCGAGTCGAAATTGACCTTAAAAGACCGCTTCAAGGTCATCGCCGCAAGAAGCTTTCTCTCTTCCTTTCCGACCGTCCGCTCCTTCTGCTTGTTCCCTGCCTCTTTCTTGGACGCCGCAACCGCCAGTTGATGTTGATTCATCGCCCGTTCGCTCCTTCCTTCCAGTCTTCTCTCATTTTCCTCACCTCTTGATGCTGATCGCTTCCTGAATCAATTCGTCCTCGGTCGTGATGATCCGAGAATTGAACTGGTACGCTCTTTGAAACAAGATCATATTCGTCAGTTCCTCGCTCAGATCGACGTTCGACTGCTCCAGGGCCCGCGGAACGATCTTTGTGCCCGCTCCGTCGCCGCTCCCCGCCAGAATGACTTCCGGATCCCCTGAAGCATTCGAGACGAGAAAGGTCGTCTCGCCCCGGTGATGCAAACCCTCGGGATTCGGAAAGCGCGCCAGAGCGACCTGAGCGAGATATTGCACCTTCCCGTTCGAGTATTTCGCGACCACTCGGCCCGTGTCGTCGATCTCCCAATCCAGAAGATCCCCCGCCGAGAATCCGTTCACATCCATTGCGGTAAAGTCCGACTTCCGCCGGTACTGCTTCACGTTGTTGAAATCGGCGGTGATCGAGACGGGATCGGCTCCCTGCGGTGTGAATTGGATCGGAGTGATGATCTGCGTCCCGAAGTTGCCCGCGGTCGTGTCGTAATTCCCGTTCAGATCGAAGGCGATGATCCCTTCGCCGGCCGTCGTTGCCGAGAGATAATTCGTCTGGATCGCCAAATTCGCGTTCGAGGTGTCGATATCCCGGGAAAAGGCGATCGCTCCCGTGGTGGGATCCGTCACCATGAAATAGTTGCTGCTCCCCGAAACGGAGGGAAACGTGCTTCCGGGAGGCAACTGCTTGAACTCGATCGGCCCCGTTCCCTCGTCCACCGTAATCGTGATGTCGTAGGTTCCATCGGGTTTCAATTTCAGTGTGTTCGGCAAGACGGTGATCCCGTCGGCGTTCGTCCCTCCGCCTTGTGGATTGTCCACCACGTCCGAGGCCCCCAGCACGGACCGGTAGGTCGGTGTGGCCGTCCAGACCCAGCGGTTGTCCGAAAGCCGTTCGAGCGAGAAGGTCAGGCTGTGCTCGTTCCCGAGGCTGTCGAAGGCGCTCACCGAAGTTCCCACCTGGACGTCGCCGTCGGGGCGCGGCATTACGCTCACCGTCCCGCCGCTCGGAACCGAGGTGTCGATGAAACTGATGGGATTGCCCGTCACATTATGCTTGACGGTGATCCTCGTGTCGGCCTGCGTGTAATCCACCGTTACCGTTGCGGGATCCCAGAAGGTCAACGGCGTGATCTTTCCAGTTTCGACATCGACCGTAAAGTCCGTTCCTTCCACGAGCGCCGCGCCGCCGCGCGTTCCGTTGACGGTCACCGTCCCCGCTTGGATGGGCGGGTTCGCTACGATGAAACTCTTCGTCGGATTCGCATTGGCGACAGTGACGGTCTCGCCTTGCACTTGGACCGCCCCTCCGTTCGTCGTGTAAGAAGCAATGTAATTCCCCGCCGGCCATGCCGTCAGCGGCGTGACCGTCTGTCCCGCCAGAGTATAATCGACGTTCTCGACGAGCGTCTTGCCGCCGGTCGAATCGGTCAAGACGAGGCTTCCCGCATCGGGACTTCCGGCCAGATTGAAGGCCGCCGGCGCCGTCGTCGTGATCGCAGTCTCCCCGACGATCGGAGGCAGCGGAGCCGCACCGACCGTGAAGATCGGATTGCCGCTTCCATCCACGTTCGTCCACGCCGAAAGCGAAGCGATCTCCGCGGTTGTAAGGTAGTCATCCGTGTCGGAAGCCGGTTTCTGAAAGACACCCACGACATTTCCGCTCGAATCCAGTTGCACCACTCCTTCGATCGGCTGCCCCGTGATGCCGTCCGTCTGCGTCGCGAAGACTCCCGTGGTTGGATCGGCCGTCGGATCCGTTACACGGAAGAAATAATACATCCCTTGCGCCGTCGCCTTTTGGAACTCGATTCGGATCGTGTGATCGACCCCCAGTTTCGACATCGAGAGCGTCTGAGGGTCGATCGCAAGGGGGCTGAGGGCGTCGAGGTTCTGGCCGAAGGTGACCTGCGTCGTGGCGAACGGTCCCAGTTTCGCCGTTGGATCGAATGTGATGTCGGACAAGGTCGTCGGCGTCGTCGTCGGGAGCACATATTCGCCGGTCGTCGCGTCCAACGTCGCGTTGACCCCCTGGAGCGTGTAGCCCTCAGAGGACACCAGTGTGATCGGTCCGGCGGTGACGTTGTTGGGATCCGCGGGAGTGACTCCCGCGTTGGCATCGATCGAGAAATTGCCGGCCCTGGTGTAATAGAGCGCGGGGCTCTGCCCGAGATTCTCCGTGTCGTTCGGCGCGCGCAGAACGAAGAATCCCGGTCCTTGAATCCCGATGTCGGTATCCATCCCCGTGAAATCGAAGGTTCCCTGTTTGAGATTCCTGGCGATCGCACCGAGTTGAACTCCCATTCCCTTCTGAACGGGATTGACCGTGCTCGTCGCTTCGGCGTCCGGCGCGCCACCCAGTTTGATCGTCTGGGAAAAGATATCCTCGAAGAAGACCCGCGAGCCCTTGTACCCCACGGTGTTGACGTTGGCGACGTTATTCGAGACAACATCCAGCCCCTTCTGGTGCTGGTTGAGTCCCGAGGCTCCAATCCAGAAACCCGGGAGCATATAACCTTCCTCCAAGACCCGAGGGACCGCGACGATTCCGCCGCCGTCCGTTATTTCGCGCCGCTTCCGTCGATCCGCAGCGCACGGTCTCTTCTCCAGGAAGTCCGACCGTCCCTCCAATTTCGCCTCAGGTATTATTCATCTTTTCCGGAATGCTTCCCCGTTCCATTCGCGATGGAATCGCCTCGGGGTCTCTACTGTCTCGCCCTCACTTCTCGAAAAGGTATTCGGCCGAAATTCCGCGCGACTTAACCTCCCGCCAGGGCATTCGCGGCCGGAGAGTCTGCAAGAACGACTCCCGAGATTTCAGAGAGTTTCACAACTGAAATTCTCCCGTCATCCAACGAGAGGGAAATCTCCGGGTCATCCTTCGCGAAAACGACGGAATTGACGACGCCTTCCACGAGTTCCCCGGATTCCTTCGTCGCGGCAACCCTCTGCCCCAACATCGCCAGCGCCTTCGTGCTTCGACTCTCCTGCGCGAACTCCGCGAAGGATTTGGCCAGATTCGTCGTCTGTTCGAGCGCCGAGAACTGCGCCATCTGCGCAATGAACTCCTTGTCCTTCACGGGCTCCAGAGCGTCCTGAAATCGAAGTTCCGTGAGGAGAAGTTTGAGGAATTCATCCTTGCCGAGACTCTTTGTGATATCGAGCGCCGTGGAAGCGGAGGAGGATGACGGCTGGGGCGCCGGCGCCGCGCTGGGATTCGTATTCGTCGTTCCAATCTCCATCTTCGCTTCTCTCCTCCTCGCTTTCCTTTCGTCTCCCCTGTTACCTACTCTATCGGCCGAGGTGTGCAATTTTTTAACTGGAAAGATACAAGAACCGCGGGATGCCGAATCAGGGCAAGGGCAGGGGCAAGGGCAAGAGAAAGAAAAAAGGAAAAAGGAAAAAAGAAAAAGGAAAAAGAAAAAAGGAAGAAGGGAAGAGGGAAGAGGGAAAAGGCTGGGAAAAGCAATCCCTGGGAGCGCGGGCATCTTGCCGGCAGAAACTGGAGCGCTGGTTCTCCAACCTGCGAAAGAGAGAAAGCGACAAAGAATGCCAACCTGGGAGTGCGCGCCCGCCTGCCGAAAAAAAATAGGCCACACGTTCTCGAACCTGTGGAGCGAATCGTGCACCGCCTTCTGTCATTCCGAAGCGCCTTGGCGCCGAGGAATCCCCCAGGCGGGGCAAACGTTACTCGGAAGAAGGACTCTTCCCGTATCTCGCGTTATTTCCTTGATTGGAGGCGAGGAGGCGTTTAGTTTCCTTACCGAGGAAAGAGGCGGGATATGACACCTGATGAGGAAACGAAGAGTAAGCTGGAGGAACTAGACAGGAAGACGCGGGAACTGGAAGCCTGTCTTGCGGCGATGAACATCGTCGGTTCCTCGCTCGATCTTGAATCCGTCTTGAATCGTTCCATTTCCACGGCGATGCAGGTTATGAATTGCGAAGCCAGTTCGGTAATGTTGTTGGACGAAGAAACCGGAGAACTGTATTTTCAACAAGCGGCCGGTGACGCTTCGGAGAAGGTCAAGGAAATCCGGATTCCGCCGGGAGAGGGAATCGCCGGCTGGGTCGTCCAAAACGAAGAACCGGTTGTGATCGAGGATGCGCGAAACGACCCGCGATTCTACAAGAAGGCGGATGACACCACCGGCTTCGTAACACGTTCGATGCTGGCGGTGCCGTTACGCGCCAAGGAAAAGATCATCGGGGTCGCCGAGGCGATCAATAAGAAGGATGGGGCATTCACGAAGGACGATCTCCCCCTCTTCGAGGCGTACGCGTCGCTGGCGGGAATCGCCATCGAGAACGCGCGGATGCACGAACGCCTAGTTCGACAGGAGTTGGTCGAACGAGAACTCGACATCGCCCGCCAGATCCAGACGGGAATGCAGGGGCCTGAGACGGCGCAGTTCGAGGCTTTTCGTTTCACGGCTCTCTCGATTCCCGCTCGCAGCGTCGGCGGCGATTTCTACGACTGGATATCGCTGGGAGAAGATAAGGCGCTGGTGGCGATCGGAGATGTCAGCGGAAAAGGGGTGCCGGCGGCCTTGTTGATGTCGAACACCTTGTCCCGTCTCCGGGCCGACGTGCTCCATATGGAATCGCTTTCGGAGATGGTCAAAAATCTCAACTCCTACCTCTGCGCGACATCCCAACGCGGTCTCTTCGTCACCTTTCTCGTTATGCTCTTGAATCCCGGAGGCGTTGTTGAGTATGTCTCGGCGGGGCATCCCCTTCCGTTGTATCTCTCCGACCGCGCGGACGCCTCTCTTCCGTCCACGAAGAACCCCCCCTTGGGCATCGTTCCGGGAGCCGCCTACACCAGCGCCACCACCTCCCTTCAGGAAGGTGAGGTTCTCGTTTTCTACACCGACGGAGTCACCGAAGCCGCTTCTCCCTCGAAGGAGTTCTTCGAACTTTCCCGTTTGCGCGCCGCGTGTGAATCGGTGCGAAAAACACCCGAGAAGATCCCGGCGACGGTTTTCGAACACGTGAAGATCTTTGAACGAGGAGCCGAACGGGCGGATGATTTAACGGTCCTTTCTCTCGCCTATGGCTCCGGAGGCCCCGTGCTCTTGATCACCTACTCCTGCCTGACCCCGGACGATCTGGCTGAAATGCGCCGGCAAGTGGAGACCTTCCTGGCGCAATTGGCTCTTCCCGAGCGGGAACGGGTGAAAATAGTACTGGCGGCGGACGAAGTCTGCACCAATATTTACCGGCATGCCTATCAGGGAAAAGGAGGCCCGGTGACAATTCGAGGATGGGTCGAGAATGGAGCGGTCTATTTCGAGTTCAAGGACAAGGGAATGGGGCGGATTCCGGAATTCCCTCCCCAGACCGACTCGGAAAGCGAACTCAAGCCGGGCGGACTGGGCTTGATCATCCTCAACGAGGTGATGGACAGCGTGACGTTTACGCGGAATCCGGAGGGAGGTTGCACATTGCGGACGAAGAAAAACCTTGAAGGAGGTTTTGAATGAGGATAGTTTCGGCGGACAGAGGGGCGGAGCGGCTCGTTTCTTCAGGAAGGTCGTTTTCCGAACCGAGGGAAAAGCGGGAAGGATGGTGCGGGAAATGCAGGTAACCCAAGACCAAGGACCGGGGGACAGTCGTATCTTGCGGATCACCGGCGAGGTGGATTTGAAGAGTTCGCCCAGCCTGCGCTCCGAGCTGCAACAAGTTCTCTCTCAAAAACCGCCGGCGCTTCTGATCGACCTCGAGAATTGCTCCTACATCGACTCCTCCGGCATCGCGACCTTCGTGGAGGCGCTTCAGATGCTCAATACCTTCCAGGGAAAGTTGGCGCTGGTGCGAGTCACGCAGCGCGTAAAAGACATCTTCGAGATTGCGCATCTGGACGGCATCTTTCCTATGTTTCCGTCGATGGAAGACGCCGCCCGCGAACTAGGTCTGGCCTGAAGACGCCGGTTCCGTGAAGTTTCCTTTTGCAGTTCGAATCAGACCGGTCGCGGGGGAAAACGCTTCGGAAGGCGTCCTTCCGGATCCCGTCTTACCCGCCCAAGGCCGCTCCTCATCCTCTCCTTTCCGCGCCCCGGGCTCCCCTCTCCTCTCTCCGGCCGCCGCGTTCGGCGCGCCACGGAACCGCGTACGCGATTCCGAAGGAACCGAACGTCTTCATCGCGCCGGTCTTACGGACACGTTCTCTCTGGTCTCCCCCAAGGAAGCCGCTCTTGAGAACTGCGGAAAGGATCCGGAATGGTGAAGACCATCGAACTGATCGGCCGCATCTTTCTCGATGTGATTCGGGAGATCGGCGGAGTGGCCACCTTGCTGGTGGAAACATGTTATTTCGCCTTTGTTGCTCCCTTTCGAGGAGAATTTCCCGACAGAAAGAATTTCGGAAAACAGCTCGTCGAGGAGGGAATCAAGTCGATCCCCATAGTGGCGCTTCTCTCGTTCACCGTCGGGCTCATTCTCGCAATGCAGACGGCGTACAATCTGCGGAAATTGGGAGCGGAGAGTTATATGCCTCCCCTGGTGGCGATCGCCACGGTTCGCGAATTGGGTCCTCTGATCGCTTCCATTATCATTTCGGGACGTGTCGGAGCCGCGATTGCGGCGGAGTTGGGGACGATGGTCGTCGCCGAGGAGATCGACGCGTTGCGTTGCATGGCACTTCACCCGACCCGGTTTCTCATCGTTCCCAAGGTGGGGGCGCTTTTGATTATGTTGCCTTGTCTGGCTATGCTGGCCGACGCCGCCAGCATCTTCGGCGCCTATGCCTTCGGCGCCTCGGCGCTCCAGATGTCGGCCGCGAAATTCCGGCAGTTCGCCTTTGAATATATGGTGGCTCGGGATCTCTGGTCCGGTCTCCTCAAGGCGGCCGTCTTCAGCCTTCTCATCTCCGGGATCGCCTGTTACAAAGGCATCACGGTAACCGGAGGTGCGGAAGGAGTGGGACGAGCCACAACCCAAACCGTCGTCCATTCGATCTTCGCGATCATCTTGGTTGACGGAATCTTCACGGCGATCTTTTACTTCATCTTCCCATGAACGCGCCCGTTCCCAACGAACCACCGCCCGAGGATATCATCCTGCGCGCGCATGGGCTCGTGAAGGAATTCGACGGGCGCCGCGTGTTGGACGGGGTCTCTTTCGATGTAAAGAGGGGCGAAGTTCTTGTGATTATGGGAGGTTCCGGCTGTGGAAAATCAACGACACTGCGGATTCTGATTGGATTGGAGAAACTCAACGGGGGCCGCGCCTGGCTCTTCGGAAAGGAGATCAGTCAGGCCAGCGAGAAGGAGTTCAACGCTCTGCGCCGGCGATTTGGTGTCCTCTTCCAGTCGGGAGCCCTCTTCAATTCGATGACCGTCGGCGAAAACGTCGCACTTCCCCTCCAACAACACAGCGATCTCGATGAGAACATCATCCAGATTATGGTGCGGATGAAGTTGGAGATGGTAGGGTTGACCGGTTTCGAGCATCTGAAGCCGAGCGAGATTTCGGGAGGGATGAAAAAGCGCGTCGGGTTGGCCCGCGCAATCGCTCTCGATCCGGAACTTGTCTTCTACGACGAGCCGTCCGCCGGTTTGGATCCGGTCGTCTCCGCCGTCATCGACGAACTGATCCTTGACCTCAAAAACAAGATGGGTATCACTTCGGTTGTCGTAACACATCATATGGATTCCGCTTTCAAGATCGCGGACAAGATGGTATATCTTTACCAGGGGCGTGTTTTGGCATATGGTACTCCGGATGAAATACGGAATTCGGACGATCCGATCGTTCAGCAATTTATACGCGGCGAGCCGGACGGTCCGATTCCATTGAAGACTTCCCGGGACGTCTATCTGCAGACCCTGGCCGGGTTCGCGGACGAACGGATCGACAAAACATAGAAAGGGGACGAAGGAAAGAATGAAACCGAAAGCGTCGGAACTCTTCGCGGGTCTCTTCGTCATATTCTCGGTGGCCGTATTCCTCATCTTTCTCTCCTGGATGGGCGGTGGATTTGAACGCTGGTTTGCAGAGATGAGACCGGCCGTGACCTGGTTCAACAATATCGGGGGGCTCAAGGAGCAGGTCGAGGTCACCTATCAGGGGGTCCCCATCGGCAAGGTCGAAAAGATCACGTATGACGCGAAGCACAACCGAATCAAGGTCACGATGACGATCAAGAAGGATTTTCCGATCCCCGAGGAAGCCGTCGCCGTTATCACGCAACCTTCCTTGCTCTCCGATCCCTACATCGAGATCACATCGGACTTCCGGCAGATCGACGACAAACTTCTCGTCCGCGGAAGGAAGAAGATCCGGAAACGTCACGGGGTCCTCGAAATCGACGCGATTGATCCTTCCACCTACGGGATCATCCTGGCGAAGGCCGGTTATATCCTCGATGATGTGCGTAAGTTCACGCGGCGCCTGGACGGCCAGAGCAAGCGCCTCGGCCATATCCTCAAGGGCGCCGACAAAGTCGTCGGTGACGTCCGAACCTTGACGAGGAACTTCGATCATTACAGCGAGCAGGTCGATGATATCTTGGAAGGGACGCGGAAGATCGTTGCGGACCCGGCGTTTCGTCGGAACATTCATCAAACCGCAGCCAACGCGCGTGATCTCACGGCCAATATCAATGATCTCGTTCTCGAATCACGCGACACCGTGACGACCATTCTGGTCAACGCCGATGAGACGATGACCAACGCCCGGGTCCTCTCTTACGGCCTCGCCGAGTCCCCGTGGAGGCTCGTGTGGGAGGATCAAGATTGGGCCAGGCGCGTCGAGGAACGCGATCCCGAACTGCTCAATGCCTCGCTCAAGAAACCTGCGCCCGACAACACCTCCGCATCGCAACCGTCTTCCGCGTCTTCTCGTAAGAAACGCCGCAATCCCTTCGCGTACCACTGATGGAATTTCAAAACGTCGTACACAATCACGGAAAAGACCGCGGCGAAAAAAAGAAAGGAACGTGACAGCAAATGAAAGCCGATACTGAGACTCATCCGTATGAGACCGCCCGGGAAGAAGCCGCGGAACCTCCGGACATTGCGGAAGTCTCCACCGAGGATTCCTCCTCCGTTCCCACCCTCGGCTCCCGCATCCTCTATGTCCTCAAGGAAATTCTCGTCACCCTTCTCCTCTTCCTCGTGCTCCGCAACGCCGTCGTTCAGGCTCGTTACATCCCTTCCGGCTCGATGCATCCCGGGCTGCTGGAAGGTGACCGGCTCCTCGTCGAACTCGTTTCCCGTCACTTCAAATCCCCGGATCGCGGAGACATTCTGGTCTTTTATAAACCGGGTGATCCGAAACCGACTTTTTCTCAACTGATCATCTCTTCCTTCGGCCTCTACGACGATCGCGCCATGATCAAACGCGTCATCGGAACCCCCGGAGACGTCGTCGAGGTGGTCCCCCGAACCGGAGTCCTGGTCAACGGAAAACTCCTGGACGAGCCTTACGTTACGGAACCGGCTCGGGATCATTTCGGTCCGATCACCGTTCCGCCGGGACACTACTTCATGATGGGAGACAACCGCAACCGCTCGCTTGACTCCCGCTATTGGGGCACGCTTCCCGAGGAGAACATCATCGGGCACGCCACGATCCGCTTCTATCCCTTCAACCGGATCGGCCTCATTAGATAAGGCCAAAGGCGAAAGGTAAAAGGGAGAAGCGAAGGAGACTTCCACCTCGCCCTAACCCTCCGCCCGATGGGTCCGTGGGGAAGCGGAATGGAGCGCGTATTCTCGAGCCGCGAGAACGGGACCGGGCGTTGGGCCCCGGGAATTCAGAGGAAACGGCGAGCCGCGCCTTCCGCAAGGATTTCAAGCGGCAGGTGTTGTACGGCAGGAATTCGCTCCCCCAGGAACTTCTCCCCCAACAAGGCGAACCGCGCGGGATCATCGGTGGCGTAAAAGATGCCGTTTCCTCTCCCCTCTTCCCCGCGTCTCTCCTCTCCCACCTCTTCTCTTTCCCGCAGTCCTTCTTCCGCGCGCTCACTCCCTCCGCGATCCTTCACTATCCGAGCCAGTTCTTCCGCGGCGGCCTCCGCGGAATCGACAATCACAATGTCCGGCCGCCCCTTCGCCGCGAGATACTCCGCTATCGATTCGCGAAGCAAGGGATAGTGCGTGCAGCCCAACACGAGAACATCGATCTCTTCCTCGATCAACCGCGGAAGAGAAAGGTCCAGGACGCATTCCAGAATCTTTCCGGAGGTGAATCCCTCCTCGACGAGCGGAACCAACAACGGCGTCGAGACGGCCGCCACTTTCGCCGCGGGATCGACCGCAAGGATGGCGTTCTGATAAGCGCTGGAGGAGATTGTTCCCCGGGTTCCGATCACACCGATTCGTTTTCGCTTGCTACATCGAACCGCCACGCGCGCGCCGGGGTTTACGACTCCCACGACGGGGGGCGCCAGCCGCCGGCTCAATTCCGCCAGACCAAATGAGGAGGCCGTGTTGCAGGCGACGACGATCGCCTTAACGCCGCTCTGTTCGAGGTAAATTCCGATCTCGAGCGCAAACCGCCGGATCACCTCCGGGCTCTTGGGCCCGTATGGAATCCGCGCCGTGTCCCCGACATAGATGAATCTCTCTCCCGGAAGGCGCTTTCGAATCTCCCTCAGGACCGTCAAACCTCCGTAACCGGAATCGAAGACACCGATCGGGCGGGAATCCAAGGCCGTCACCTTTTCTTCTCTTTCGGGGACTCCTTACCCCGGCGCGGCCACTCCCCCCAGAGGCGTATCAATCTCTCCCGGAGGCGCTTCTCTTCACCGTGTTCCGTGGGACGGTAATAGGTCCGTGGGTTCGAAAGATACGGTCTCTTGACGAACCCGCCGTGGTCGTGGGGATAGAGATACCCCTTTCCGTGACCGCGGCATTTCGCGTCGGCATAAGAGGCATCCTTGAGAAATTGCGGCACCGGACACTCCCTCCCCGCGCGGATATCACTCAGCGCCTCGTCCACGGCGAGGTAGGCGGCGTTGGATTTCGGAGCACAAGCGAGGTAGGTGGCGCACTGCGCCAGAATGATTCTGGCCTCCGGCATTCCAACCCGCTCCACCGCTTCCGCCGCCGCCGCCGCCAAAATCAGCGCCTTCGCATCAGCGTTCCCCACATCTTCCGAAGCCAGAATCATCATCCGGCGAGCGATAAAACGAGGATCCTCCCCGCCCTCCAACATTCGAGCCATATAATAGACCGCCGCATCGGGATCGGAGCCTCGCATCGACTTTATGAAGGCGCTGGCATGATCGTAATGGGAATCCTCGTCGCGATCGTATCGAACGATTCTCCGTCCGGCCAAGCGCTCCACATCCGTATCCTCGACGGTCTTCCCGGCGTTTCCCGTAGCACAGAGTTCGAGGAGGTTGAGAGCGCGGCGGGCATCACCGCAGGCCAGCCGCACAAGGGTGTCGAGCGCCGTCTCCGTCAATAGCGGAGCGCGGCCTCCGAGACCACGCTCCTCGTCCTCCAGGGCCCGCTTCACCAATCGGCGAATTGCCTCGTCCGACAACGCCTCGAACTCGACGAAATGCGTCCGCGACGCCAAGGCGTCGTTGAGGACGAAAGCCGGATTGTGAGTCGTCGCTCCGACAAGAACCAATATGCCGTTCTCGAGGTCGGGGAGGAGAGCATCCTGCTGGGCTTTGTTGAAGCGATGAATCTCGTCGATGAAGAGGACGGTGCGGCGGGAATGGTGTTTCAGTCGGCGACGGGCCGCCTCCGATTCCCTCCGCAGATCGGCCACTCCCGAGGTCACGGCGTTGATCGGTACGAACTCCGCATTCAACCGCTGCGCAATGAGGTGAGCCATCGCCGTCTTCCCCGTTCCCGGAGGGCCGAAAAGGACGAGCGAAGAAAGGATACCGCGGTCGAGGATCCTTTCGAGCAGGGCACCGCGTTCCAGAATCTTCTCCTGCCCCACGAACTCGGACAGGTCCCGCGGACGCATCCTCCGCGCCAGCGGCTCGAACTCCCCCAACCGCCCCTCGAATAGGTCCGGCTCCATCGTCTCCCGGGCTTCCGGCTCGGTCCTCAGGCGTACACGGACGTCTCGGCGTCCGGCTCCATATCCATGGCCGCCGATTCGAACCGCATCAGTTCTCCGATGAAGACGAGTGTCACCGTGCCGGTGGGACCGTTGCGGTGTTTCCGGATCAACAACTCGGCTTCCCCCGTGCGCTCCGCCTCTCCGGCTTCATAGTATTCTTCCCGATGAATAAACGCGACGAGATCAGCGTCCTGCTCGATCGCTCCCGAATCCCGCAGATCGGAGAGTTGGGGACGTCGGTCGGAACGATGTGTGGGAGCGCGGGAGAGTTGCGAAAGCGCCAACACGGGAGCCCGCAGCTCACGCGCCACGCATTTGAGCATCCGTGAAATCTCCGTGACCTCCTGAACCCGATTGTCGATACGGCGGCCGCTGTGCATCAGTTGAAGATAATCCACGACGATCAACCCGGGATCGCCGACGCGCGAGATCAACCTCCGCGCACGGGACCGCAGTTCGAGCGGGGTGAGGCTGGAGGAGTCATCGATGAAGATGTCGGCCGAGCAGAACGGAGTGGACGCGCGCACGATTCGGCTCACCTCGTCCTCCGTAAGGTCCCCGGACAGAATCTTTTCGTACGCCACGCGGGCCCGCGAGGCGAGAAGCCGCCGCAAAACCGATTCAACAGGCATCTCCAGTGAGAAGAAGAAAACAGGGCGTTTCTCCTCCAGCGCAATGTGTTCGATGATGTTTACGGCCAGCGAGGTCTTTCCCATCGACGGCCGGCCGGCCAGAATGATCAGGTCGGAAGGTTGAAAGCCGTTCGTCAATCGGTCGAGATCCGGATATCCGCTCGGCACCCCCGTCATCCGCGTAGGACTCTTTTGAAGTTCCACGATACGGGTGAGGGCGCCGCGAATCTCTTCCCGAACGGGTACAGGGTCTTTGCGGGACCGGTCGGTCGCCACCGAAAATATCTCGTGCTCGGCCGTTTCAAGAACGTCCTGGACGGAACTTCCCTCTTCCCGGACGGCCTTCCGGATCCGCTCCGTGGCCAGAAGAAGCCGGCGAAGGATCGATTTCTCCGCGACGATCCGACAGTGTGACTCGATATTCGCGGCCGTGGCGGTTTCCGCGGCAAGTTGGCCGAGATACGCGTAGCCGCCCACGCGCTCCAACTGACCGCGGCTCTGGAGATGATCCGCAACGGCGATCGTGTCCGCCGCTACATCCTTCGCCGCCAACTCCAGAATCGACTCGAAGATGATCCTGTTCGCCTCGCGATAGAAATCGTTGGGGGAGACAAGGTCGATCGCCAGGTTCACCATAGAGGGATCAATCAGGATTGCTCCGAGAATCGAGCGTTCCGCCTCCTCGGCGTGGGGCAACATCATCTCACTCACGACACTTTTTCCCTCCGGCTTCCGCCTTCAACCCGCTCTCTCCCCCTTCTTTCTTCCTACCCGCTCGGGTGCTCGTTTCTCTCTTGCCTCCCGCCCTGCCCGACGAAACGTGACACATTCGCCCCGCGCTCCCGATTTCCGAAACGGATGCCTTCCCCCGCGTTTACGTCAGTTCGCCGCCTTCATGACAAGGAACTTGACCTGCACCGTCACTTCCGGATGCAAACGGATTCCCACCTCGTGGACGCCCAACTCTCGAATCGGCTCCGGGAGAAGCACTTGACGTTTCTCAATCTCCACTCCCAATTCTTCGGCGATTCGGGAGACGATCTCGCCGGCCCCCACCGAGCCGTACATCTGCCCCTCCTCGCCGACGCGGACCTCGATGTTGATTGCCTGCCCCGAAAGGCGCTGGGCCAACTTTTGCGCTTCCTCAAGGACACTTCGCCGCTCCCGCTCGATCTTCTTTCGCCTCTGCTCCAAAAGCGCCAGAGCCTGCGGCGTCGCCGGTTCGGCCAAAGCCTTCGGAAGGAGAAAGTTGCGGGCGTAACCGTCCCGCACCTCCACGACGTCTCCCAAAACTCCGAGATTCTCCACGCTCTCCTTCAAAATCACCCTCACGACCGCTCCCTCCCTTCGCGCTGAAAACTACCGACGTACGGAAGCAACGCCATCATCCTCGCCCGTTTGATCAGAACGGTCAACCGGCGTTGGTGCTTGGCGCAAGTACCGGCTACACGTTGCGGCACGATCTTCCCTCGATCCGTAAGGAAACGCTTCAGCCGATCGACAGCCTTGTAATCCAACGCTCCCAAAACCCGATCGTGACAAAACGGACAGGTCTTCTTCTTCCGGCGAATGTTCGCGCCTCGAACGCGCGTTCGCGACCCGCGGATGTGCCCGGACGATCGCCCGGAGCGCGCGGTACTCTTCCTCTCGTTGTCGGATGCTTCACTCATGTTTCTCTTCCTCCGCCTCGCTTTCTTCCTTTCGACTCCCCTCTCTAAAACGGAACATCCTCGCCCTCCTCTTCCTCGAGTTCCGCCGGGGGCGGCGCCTCCGCCGCGGCCCCACGCGGCTTCTCAAGAAAGATTACCCGCGAAGCCTGGATCTCATATGTCCGCCGTTTTTCGCCCTGAGCCGTCTCCCAGCGGCGAAGCGTCAATCGCCCCTCCACCAGAACACGCTGCCCCTTCACAAGGTATTCCGTGCAAGTCTCCGCCTGCCGACGCCAAACCACTACATCCACGAAACACGTATCCTCTCGATCCTCCCCGTCCCGCGATCGATACTGATAACTGCTGGCGACATTCAGCGTCGCTACCGGATCACCCCCGGTCGTGTATCGCAACTCCGGCTTCTGCGTCAATCGGCCCATCAAAATCACTTTGTTGAAATCGCTCATCATCTTTTCTCCCCGCTTTTCAGCGTCGTCAAGAATCTCAAAACATCTTCCCGCATCTTCAGAAAATGATCCAAAAGCCCCAAAACGGGCGGTAACGCCCGATATGTGAAGTTTACATACACCCCCTCCGTGTGATCCCCAATTTCATAGGCCAACCGCCGACGGCCGAGACGATGATCCTGAACCACGGCGTTGGCTCCGTTCGATTCCAAAAAGGCTTGAATCTCATCCGCAACCTTCTTGACCGCCTCCGTGTCCAGTCGGGAGGAAAGCAGGACCAGTGTTTCATAGTCGCGTCCCGGACCTGTCGGAACCACCCGCGAGATTTTCTCCGGAGTCTCCTTTTTTTCCGCCGCTTCTTCCTTCTGCAACAAAGGATCTCCGGCGGAAGAATCCGAATTCTCGGCCGCGTTCTCTTCCCCCTCCCGCTCTTCCGGAACCGTCCCCTTCTTTTCTTCCTCAAATGCGACCGCTGATTCGGAACGATCTTCCGAAACCGCCGATTCCGCAAGCGGTTTCCTCTCCTCCCCCGTTACACCATCCCGATCATCCGACACCGACACATTCTCTTCTTCCATAAGCCAACCTCCTTGGATCTCTTCGCATCGACTCTCCGGAAACAACAGGTTCGACGCCGTCTTCGGAGAGCCCATTCACGAAGGAGCCCCGTTTTCACGGAGCGGCGGTTTTTCATAAAACCGGAATTCGAGGATTGAGCCTATCACAAACCCGGCGTTCGGCAAGAAAAGAATGAGGGAACAAATAGCCATTTACAGTCACTATTTATCTTTCAGAAAAAAAAACTATAATGTCTCCAATGGTCTTCGTTTCCTCCCTTCGAAACGGGACGCCCCTTTTTTTACCTCGGAAAGGAGATGACAAACGTGCTGACCCTCGATGATGCCGCCAAGATGCTCGACCTCCCGCCGCAAACAATCCTTCGCTGGGCCAGGGAGGGTAAGATCCCCGCCTCGGAAGCCGAGGACGGCCGATATCTCTTCGATCAAAAAAAATTGCTGAAGTGGAGCTGGCATCACAACATCTTTTTGAACCGGAATTACCAGCAGAATGGAGACAGCCGATCTTACAAATCTGTTCCTCTGGGGTCGCTCTTAAGGCGAGGCGGTATCCATTACGGAATCCCCGGTGACTCCCGTGAGGACATTCTCTCCAACGGCTTGAAACTCATTCCCCTTCCGGACACGATTCAACGTTCCTTCGTTCTTGATCTTCTGATTCAGCGCGAGCGGCTCGCCTCAACGGGAATCGGACGCGGAATCGCCATTCCCCATCCACGCCATCCCGTTCAGGACATTCCTGAACCGGGTGTCATCGCCGTCGGCTTCCCGGAACATCCGATCGACTACGGCGCGATAGACGGCCAACCCGTTTTTGTTCTCTTCTTCCTCTTCAGTATAACGATGAAATCTCATCTCCATTTTCTCGCGCGTCTGAGCCATTTCTTTCACGATGAACAATTCTACGGGCTTCTGAAGGAGCAAGCCGAGGCCAAGGAAATTCTGGCCCGCGTGGAACAGATCGAATCGTCCTTCGAACAACCGCGTTGAAGATTCGGCCTCCGATGTCATCTCGGATTAAGAAGCATGCAGACCCAATGAGTCCCCCTCCGTTCGTCCGCCGACTTCGTGTCGATCTCGATCAGCGTATCGCTCTTCCCGTTCTTTCCCTTCTCGCGGGACTCTCCGGCGCCACCGCAGCCCTCCTGCTCAATACCGGTCTCGAGGTCTTCGCGGATTTTCTCCATCGTCTTCCCTCATCGTCTCTGCGTTTCCTTTACCCGGGTCTGGGGGCGGCCGTCAGCGTTGTCCTGCTGACCCGCGTCCTAAGAGATCGCAGCGGACATGGCGTGCCCGAGGTCATTTATTCCATCACACAAAAGGACGGGTACCTGAAGCGAAGGACGGCCCTGGGGCGCCTGATCGGATGTATCCTGACGATTGGAACCGGGGGGTCGGCGGGCCCCGAAGCGCCCGTGGTTGTGATCGGATCCGCTCTCAGCTCCGCGGTCGGACGCCTCTTTCGGCTTCGCACCCGGGAACGAATCTGTCTCGTCGCCGGCGGCGGCGCCGCCGCTATCGCGGCCATCTTCAACGCCCCCATGGCCGGGCTGCTTTTCAGCCTCGAGGTCATCCTCGGCGAATGGAACTCCGCCTACCTTGTTCCCATCGCCATCGCTTCCGTCACGGGCACCATCGTCAGCCGGCTCTTTCAGGGAAATCGAGTTCCTTTCTCAAGTCTTATCACCGGAGTGCCTCTCCACGACCTCTTCGCCGGATGCGGTCTCGCCGTCTTGACCGCCTTCGGCTCCGTCCTCTTCTCCCGTTCCCTCCGCGGCACGGCCTCCTTTCTCTCAAATCACCTCCCCCGGAGAACGCTTCGCGCTTTCGTCGCCGGTACCCTCGTGGGCCTTTTCGGTCTCGCGTTTCCGCAAATCCTCGGCGATGGATACGGCATCCTTCGCCGGACCCTTCACGGGGAATTCTCCTCCTTCTTTCTCTTCATGCTCCTCCTCTTCCTCGTGAAACTCTTCGCCTCCTCCTTGACGATCGGAAGCGGAGGAACCGGGGGCCTCTTCGCGCCCTGCCTCGTTCTCGGTGCCTTTCTCGGAGCCGCCTACCAGGACGCGCTTCTTCGCCTCTTTCCCAATCTCTCTTGGGCGACCAATGGATATTACCCGCTTCTTGGAATGGCCGGCCTTCTCACGGGCGTCCTCCACGCCCCTCTCACCGCCATCTTGCTCATCTCCGAAATCACCGGCAGTTATCATCTGCTCGTCTCCGTTACGCTCGTGGCCGCCGTCAGCCTCTCCATCAGCCATCTCTTCGAGCCCGTCTCCTTCTATCACAAGGAACTCCTCGAACGTCGTGAATTGATGCGTCCGCGCACGGATCGGCAGATTCTCCACGAAATTCGAATACCGGAGCTCCTCGAGACCGATTGCGAGATGGTCCATCCGAGAATGTTTCTCGCCGATCTCATCGAACGGGTCAAGCGGACATCGCGGAACTATTTTCCCGTCGAAGACCCGCAGACGCACCGTTTCCTCGGCCTCGTCTGCCTGAACGATATCCGTGAATATCTCTTTGAAACAGAACTTTACCACACCGTCCTCGTTGAGGAACTCATGGACACGAATATTCCCACCGTCACGCCCGACGACGACCTCGTGGAAGTCTTCGATATCTTCGACCGGAGTCGTCTTTGGAGTCTCCCCGTCGTTTCCCCTCAGGACGGCCGTTTCCTCGGACTCATTTCCAAATCCACAATTATGGATCACTACCGAAAGGAACTCCTCGTGCAAGAAGAGTTTTGAGGCCCGCGAGGATGAAGGCGCAGCGCTCGCCTTTTCTCTTCATTTTACTTTTCGTTCCGGCAGCGACCGACGAAACGTCCTTTCCCCTGCTCCGCCGACCCCCGGAGCAGAGCCCCGAGGGGGGGACGATCCCAGTTTTCTTCCGACTTATCCGACGACCCCCGCCATCTCACGCAATCGCCGGATACGTTCCTCGATCGGCGGATGGGTCGAGAAGAGCGAAGCGACGCCTCCACCGGAGAGCGGATTGACGATGAAGAGATGCGCCGTCGCCGGGGACGCCTCCATCGGAATCCGGTCGGCGGCATACGCCAGTTTCTCCAGCGCCGAGGCCAAGGAAAGCGGATTTTCCGTCAATCGCGCGGCCCCCGCGTCCGCGGCATACTCCCGCGAACGTGAGATCGCCATCTGAATCAGAAGGGCCGCTAACGGAGCCAAAATCGCCACTAACAACATCTCCAGAAGACCGCCTCCCCCGCGATCCCGATCTCTCCCTCCATAAAAGAACATCGCCCAGCGAGCCATCGAGGCGAGATACATAATTGCTCCGGCGAAAGCGGCGGCCAGCATCGAGATCAAGGTGTCCCGATGGAGAATATGCGAGAGTTCGTGAGCCAGAACTCCGACAACTTCTTCGCGATTCATCAGATTCAGCAATCCCCGGTTGACGGCAACCGCCGCGTGAGAAGGATTCCTTCCCGTGGCAAAGGCGTTCGGTTGCGGAGAATCAATGACGAAAAGCCGCGGCATTGGAATCCCCGCCCGGCGGCTCAATTCGCCCACCGCGTCGTGGAGCCAAGGGATCTCCTCGCGCGTTACTTCGCGCGCCCCGTAGGCCGCGAGCACGATCCGGTCGGAAAAATAGTAGGAAAGAAAATTGAAGATCAGCGCGAATCCGAAAGCAATCGTCGCTCCTTCCCGGCCTCCGATGACGTTTCCCACGAAAATGAGCAAAACGATCATCAGGGCCATAAGGAACGTCGTCTTGATCGTATTCATCATCTCGCTCACACCTCCCTCGGACTCGGCGAATTTCCCCCTTCCCTGAATCTCGATTATATCAAAAGGAACACCCGTTCGTCTCTCTTCTTTTTCCTTCAACTGTCCTTCCTTTTTCTTTTCGCGCTCCCCTCTGATACAATCACCGAACAATGACAATACTCTCCCGACAATCCCGCCGCGAACAGCAAACCTCTCCCGGAGTAAAGGTTCTCTCCGTGCGTCACGACTCCGCGGCGGAACATGCCGGAATCCGTGCCGGTGACCGCCTCCTTTCCATCGACGGCTTTCCTCTTTCCGATTGTATCGACGTTCTCTATCACCTCGCCGAGGAGACGGCGGAAGTGGTCCTTTTGCGCGGAAACGCTCGGATCGCGACGACGTTTCGAAGAAAAGATCATACCGAGGACCACGGTCTCCTCCTCGAATTGCCTCCCATCAAGGAGTGCAACAATCGCTGTCCGTTCTGTTTTGTCGATCAGGCTCCCAACGACAAGGCGCTTCGCCCGGGCCTCGACCTTCGCGACGATGATTATCGTTACTCCTTCCTCTTCGGCCACTACGTCACTTTGACCAATCTCCGCGAAGAGGATATCTGCCGAATCGTCGACAAACACCTCTCTCCACTCTATGTCAGCGTTCACGCCACGGATCCGGCGATTCGAGCTCGTTTGCTTGGACGGAAACGCGGCGCTGAGATCCTTCCTCTCCTCGACCACCTCCTCGCTGAGGGAATACAATTTCACACACAAGTCGTTCTCTGCCCGGGAATCAACGATGGAACGGTGCTCGTTGAAACGGCCGGAGCGCTCTTCGAGCGGCACCCCGGAGTGCTGACATTGGCCGTCGTTCCCGTTGGGCTCACAGCCTATCACGCCGGCGGCGTCGGACGCTGGACGAAAGGCAACGCCGCCAAAGCATTGGACGAGATTCTCCAACTCGGCCTTCGCTTCCCGCGCGGCTTCCTGCAAGCGGCCGATGAATGGTTCTCGATCCTCGAAAAAGACCCCCCGGAAGCCGAATACTACGCCGATCTGGCGGTCGAGGAGAATGGGGTCGGAATGGTCCGCAGAATGCTCGACGAATTCGAATCTCTCACCTTTCCGGACATGGCCAAAGGAAAATATCTCATTTTGACCGGCCGTTCGCCCTTCCGGTGGATCGAGCGCCTGGGACGGCGAATCACCCGCCGTTCCGATGTTTCGGCGAAGGTTGTCGCCGTTCCGAACGAGACCTTCGGAAAAGAAACAACCGTGACCGGCCTTCTCGGTTGGAAAGACGTCGCGCGCGTCTTGCACCAGAGAAACGACGTCGCCGGTTACACGGCGATCCTGCCCGACGTGCTTCTCAACGAAGAGAAGGTCTTCATCGACGGCGTGACACTCGACGAGGCCCGCGCGGAATCCCCCCTGCCGCTTCGAATCGTTTCCTCAAACGCGAAAGGATTTCTCCAGATGCTGTCCGACTTCCCTCACTGACCCGAAAACCCGACCCATCGCTGGGTTTCCCGATCGAGATCGTTGAGAGACAAGCCTGTCCGGATACGAAGGGCCGCATCCAGCGAACGCGAATGCTTCATCTCCTCCAACAGCGATTGAACGATCCCGCTGCCGTACCGCCGTATAAGATATCCGACCGCCGCATAAGAAATGGCGTAGGCTCGATCGGCGTCGGCGCGGGAGTACCTCGAGAAAGAACCGTTCAACCGAGACAACGAATACCAGCGCGCTCCGATCTCGGAACGTAATCTTTCCAGCGGCGGCGAGACCCCCTCGGCGACACATTGGGCGGCTCCTTCGTCGAGCCAGGCGGGAGGAGATCGTCCGAGATAATCGAATGTGGCCGCATGGGTGTACTCGTGCCGAACCGTCCTCTCGAAGGAAGAAGAATTGATATCGCCCTCGCTGAGACGAATCCGGCCGTCGAAAGAGGCCGAGGACCAGTCGGGGATCTCCCGGGCGCTCTTGTACGATGCACCGGTGTAAAGGATCACCACGACCTTCCGTTGAGGAGCCCTTCCCACGATCGTCGCCACCGACGCCTCGGATCGCTCCAGAGCCGAAAGGACCTTCGAAGCCAGATCCGGCCGAACCGGCCCCTGATACTTCAGCACAAATCGTGAAGTCTCTTCAACGTTGAAGGTTTTCTCCTCCGCTAGATCCGTCTTGATTTCGCTCAGCATACCTTGGGCCGCCCTACGGATATCCGCTTCCTTCGCGAAGACCGCTCGTTTGAGATACGGCTCCGCCTTTCGATACCGCCCTTCCAGATAATAAATGTACCCGCGAAGATAGTTGACAAAAGGATCGGTCCCCGCTTTCCTCAGCGCTCGTTCCACACGGGCCGTTCCGGCGCTCTTCAATCCGGTCTCGTACTCCCGTACGCCCAACGAGGCCTCCGCTTGCGCTACGCGAAGACTTAATCTTTTGTCAGTGACCAAAAGAGATGCCGCGCGCTGAAGGTGAAGCGACGCCTTCTTCAAAAGAGCACTCGCTTTCGCATCCCTTCCCAAAATCTCGAGGGCGGCGTTGAGATGCGCCTGCCCCAGGTCGTGCCGAATATCCGCGCTCGTTCCGTGTTTCCGATATTCCGCCTCGAGAATCCGCACCGCGGCTACCCAATCTTTCTTCGCCAAGGCTTTGCTCAGCTCCGAACTTCCCCGCCACCGAAATCCCCCTGTCTCCTCCGAAGTCGTCATCAGATCCGCAGTCAATCGTTTCTTCGAACCAAAAGGCGATTCGAGCTTCAGAAAGATCAGAACAACCGCCACGACCAAAAGCGTGACACCGAATGCGGCAACTGTGATTCCGATGATGATTGAATCGATGGAACTCTTTTTTTGAGGCCGTTTCTTCCAAGAAGCCGGCACCCCGCCGGCCGCTTTTCGTGTCTTCGCCACTCTCTTCACCCTCCCCCACTCGTTTCTCTTTCTGCAGAAAACCGCGATTTGCGATGCGATGCTAAAACAGTGCTCACTGAAATGCAACTATCCGATGGCGTGTTCCGGGAAATACACAGGTCCATGGTGAGGCACCTGGAGGGCCCAGGACGCCCGCCGCTCCATCTGCGAGGCGCCCCGCACCTGCGATTTCTTTCCGAATCCCTCGCACTCGCTCGGGACAGGCTCTGTGAGGAATCCCCTTCACGCGATACCCCGTCCGAGGGGCTGGTCGGCGCTCCAGGGGATTCCTCGTCGAACTTCGCCCTCCTCGGAATGACACCACGGGGAGCGAAGCGACACACTGGCGTCATCCCGAGTTCTCCCTCTTCCCTTCTCCCTCCCCTTCGTTCTCTCTCTTCTTTCCCTCCCGCGCCTTCCCTCTCGGTCCCCTTCCTCTCCCTCTCCGTCCTTTCGCCCTCTCGTTTCTTTCTTCTTTTCCCTTTTTCCTTTCGCCTTCCGCCTGTTGACACCCTTCCGAAAAGAAAATATATTTCAAAAAATTCCAAACCATTTCCGCGCGTTTCCCTTCTCGTGATTTTCCGGAATAATTCAGTGATCGGGAAGCTGTGCGAGGTCGAGGATAAACGTGGTGAGTCGAGGGAAAAAGGCCAGCAAACCAAAAAACGGAAAGAAGAAGCGAACGGCAAGGCGTTCCACGGGTTCTCCCCGTTCCAATGCAAAAAAATCCTCCGGGGAGGCGAAACAGACCAGGAAGGTGAAAAAGAGTTCGAGGCAAGAGCCTTCGACAGGAATAAAGAACCGGCGGGCGGAAACCGAATCTCGAACCCCGGTGGCCCCAGCCGCCACGCAAGGACAATCCCCAAAAAATGAAGTTCCGGCAACCTCTGCGGCAAAGCGCGGGCGATCCGCCGCCGAGATGGCAACGCGACAGCGCGAGATTTCGGTGGCCGAGTTCTTCACGAAGAACCGCCATCTCCTCGGTTTCGATAATCCGAAGAAAGCGCTACTGACGACGGTCAAAGAGGCGGTGGACAACGCGCTCGACGCTTGCGAAGAAGGGGGAATCCTTCCGGAGGTTTTCGTGGAGATCACACCGGAGGGACAAGACCGATTCAAGGTGGTCATAGAGGACAACGGTCCGGGAATCGTAAAAAGCCAGATTCCGAGGATTTTCGGAAAACTTCTTTACGGATCGAAGTTCCACCGCTTGAAGCAGTCCCGCGGCCAGCAAGGCATCGGTATCTCAGCCGCGGCGATGTACGGCCAACTCACCACCGGCACGTCGTGCCGCATCATTTCCCGAACCGGTCCCAAGCGTCCGGCGCACTACTTCGAGATCCACATCGACACGAAGCGCAACGCGCCTGAAGTCGTCAAGGACGAAGTCGTCGAATGGAACCGGGAACACGGGACACGTGTCGAGATTCATCTGGAGGGGATTTTCCAGCGCGGGCGGCGATCGATCGAGGAATACCTCGAGCAGGTACTGATCGCGAATCCTCATGTCACATTGCACTACAAGGCGCCGGACGGTCAGGAAATGTATCGGAAGCGCGCCACGGAGATTCTGCCGATTGAAGCGGCGGAGATCAAACCGCACCCGCACGGAATCGAATTGGGGCTTTTGATGCAGATGTTGAAGGCGACGCGGGCCCGCAATCTGAAGGGGTTTCTGACCACGGAGTTCGCGCGGGTGGGCCCGACGATCGCCGAAACGATCTGCGCGAATGCCAAGTTGCCTCCCACGGCCCGCCCCTCCCGGATTGCGCGCCAGGAAGCCGATGCCTTGTACCGGGCCGTCCGCAAGACAAAGATTCCGCGCCCTCCGACGAATTGTCTCTCGCCGATCGGGGAAGAGTTGATGCTGGCCGGGCTGAAACGCGTGGCCGGGAAGGCCGAGTTCTCGACGGCCGTCTCTCGAAATCCCGCCGTGTACCGCGGCAATCCGTTTCTTGTCGAAGCAGCCCTGGCCTGGGGGGTGGAGGGACGGGACGCCGATTCCCCCGCCGACCTCGTCCGTTTTGCCAACCGCGTTCCGCTGCAATATCAACAAGCCGGTTGCGCGATCACGAAAGCGGTCGTCGGATTGAATTGGCGCGCCTACGGTCTGACGCATCCTCGCACCGCATTGCCGCAAGGGCCGCTCGTCATCGCGGTGCACATCGCCAGCGCATGGGTTCCGTTCACGAGCGAGTCGAAGGAAGCGATCGCCTCCTATCCCGAGATCCTCAAGGAAATTCGATTGGCCCTTCAAGAATGCGGCCGGCGTCTCGGAATCCACATCCGAAAGAAAGCACGGATCGCCGATGCGGAAAAGAAACGATCGTACATCCAGACCTATATCCCGCAAGTCGCCCTGGCGCTTCAACAAATCCTATCCCTCTCCGAGGCAAGCACGAAAAAAGCAACGCGGAACTTGACGACGATACTTGAGAAGTCGAGGAAATTCTGATGGCACGACGGGGAAGACGCACCGCCGCTCAAACGGCGATCGACAAGAAGGTGATCGACCGAATTACGGAACAAGCCCGGGATGTTTACAATCGAATCCGCCGCTTGAAGAAACCGGAACTCTCCTTCCCCATCCGTTCCCTTTCGAACGTTCGTTATGACGTGCGGAAGGGGTATTTTGAGATCGGGCGGGCTCGAAAATCACGAACCCTCACCGTTGGAACGGTCCGGACCTTCGCCCAGACACTGCGGATGATGGCCCTTTCGAAGGAGTTGGTGGAAACCAACGATTTCGCGACGAAGCGAGATGCTTATTACCAGTCGAAGAACTGGGAGGAGGCGCGGTTCGACGCGCAGGAAGAATCGGATGCTGTGATGGACGATATCGAGGCGCTCTTTTCGACCAGTGGCTTGAATCGCGAACATCTCCGGTTTTATCCCGAGGAGAAAGGCGGCGACATCGCCGGACGGCTCACCGTGATCGATCGGGATTGGGAGACGGGAAAGAAGATTCGTATCGACTGCACGGCTTTCGGGTCGGGGGCCTATTCCGTTCCTTCCTCTGTCGAGCATCTGGAATTTGAAACGAAAGCGAAGTTCATTCTCGTCATCGAAACGGGCGGGATGTTTCAGAGGCTGGCCGCTCACAAATTTTGGCGCCGGGCGAACTGCATCCTCGTGAGTATGGGCGGGGTTCCGACCCGCGCCTGCCGGCGGTTTCTCCGTCGGCTCTCCGAAGAAAAGAAGATCCCCGTCTATGCCTTCGTCGATTGCGACCCCTACGGAATCGCCAACATCTACCGTTCCCTCAAGGTCGGCTCCGGCAACGCGGCACATATCAGCCGCTTCTTTTCCGTTCCCGCCGCTCGTTTTCTCGGAGTTACACCCCAGGACATCGTCGACTACAAACTTCCGACCCATCCTCTAAAAGACGTGGACATCAAACGGGCGAAAGACGCCTTGAAGAACGATCCGTTCTTCCTGCACCACAAACCCTGGCAACGCGCCCTCGAACTGCTGCTGAAGATGGGAGTGCGCGCTGAACAACAAGCGCTGGCAAAATGGGGACTCAATTATGTGATGGAAGAGTACCTTCCCCGGAAGCTGAAGAACCCCAAAGCCTTCCTGCCGTAGACCGTTGTCGTACGCCGCCTCCCCGGCGCGCTTGAACCGCGCCGCGCTCGACCGTTCCGTGGTCCTTCTCCGAATCCTCGACCGTTCCCTCAGCGGCAGTTACTTCTTCGGCTCCTCGGAATCCCTCGAGATCTTCGGATCAAATTTGATCCTTTCCTTCAACCGGTGGTACGCATAGGCGTTAAACGACCCGCCCGAGGTTTTCTCCAATTCTTCTTCGTTCAATTCCTTGTCGTCCCTCTCATCTTCCATCTTACGATCACCTCCTTCCGTTTTCCCATCTTGATTTATTATGAAAGCAATTTAACGACAGAGCACGGTGAAGTTATTCACATTTAAATTAAAATAGACCACCAAAGGTCATATTTCGATGAACCGCGGTACGACCCGAAAGACGACCTCCTTCTTCTCATCCCGCGCCCATGGGATTTCGAGCGTTGCTGAAACACACCAGATGAACCGTACAATCTGGCCGTCGTATGAAATCGGCCCTTCGGACGGAATCTCCACCTCGAAAGGAACGTCTACGGGAATGGAAGCCCCGGCAATGAATGCCCCATCTTCTTCCGGTGTTCTCCTTACGGTCGCTACCGTCACTTGTTCAGGGGTTCCGCGTCCTTCCGTCCGCCACCCGACCTCGATCGCAACGGCTTGCCATTTCTTTTCGGGTGTACCGACGACCCTTCCCGCGACCTTTCCACCCACCTCGACTTCGGGCGCGTCGAGAAGGATTCCGATCACGACGCCCTCCGGACAACTTCCGGAAGAACGACGAGCGGAAAATGAGAGAAAGAATAAGCATTCTGAACTCCCTGAGCGACGGTCTTCACTTTAAGCCTCCACTGGAGAGAATTGAAACGGCCTTGAAAGGTGCTGGGCCCTTCTCTCGGTATAACGACCTTCCAACGCGCCACCGCGTCAGAACCGGAGAGAAGATCGACGGAGGGCAAGGAAAACGACTTCGCCTTATGGGTAACGACGCAGTATCTTGTACCCGAACTTCTTCCAAAAAGTGTCCCCTCTCTTTTCAGGAACAGAATGAGGGCATGAATCGAAGTCTTCATTTCGAATGTTGCGTTTTCCTCCATAATCAGTTCCCCTTCGAGTCGTTGGATTCGCGCGGGAGACCACGGTTCTCGCGAGAACACCACCTCGATCTCCTCTCCCATTCGAAGAGGCCACTTCGAAAGGACGAGGCGGGCCGAACCGAGGCGTAAACCGGCCAGTGCATTTCGAAACAAGAACGGACTGCAAATAAGCGCAATGGCGCCGAAAACAAGCGCTATTACACTCTCCTCGAAATACCCAACCGAAAGGAACAGGAGAGGGGCCAGGACACTCATCAACATATTTGCGTAAAAAAAGACGGGGCTGAGGGAACCATATTCGAAAACGAATCCCTCCTCTGTTCGCCGCGGACTCGCAGCGCTACTCCCATACATTCTCATCGTCCCGTCTCTCAAAGGCGTCATTTTTCTCCATCGTTTATCTTCGATCATCGATCGCGATCCAACACGACATCCATCGTCAACAGAAACTTTATGAACCCGTGTCGTAACAGGCAAGAGGGAGACAACAAGAACCGAACTTTTTGTGCCAAACGAAATCAGAGTTTGCCGGAATCCAAACCATTTTCTTCTTACGTTCGACAGTCCGACGCCGCGAGAAATTGAAGTTGTAAGGCTACAGATCGGAAATTTCCCGAAAGCACAACCAACCGTTTCGGTGAGACGATATTTCGCCGACACCAAAGCAGGTACGGCTTAGGAACCGTTCTCCTCCCCGTTCCCGACCTCCCACATAGGAACGTCTCCAACGAAGGTTCTACCCCGTATTCTGCGAAACCGAAGGGCGGGCACGGAAGCGCAAACGTCACGCGATGTGCAATATGGCGCGGCCGAAATTCGTCACCGTCTTTTGAAAATCAGCCGTTCGCGAAACTGTCAAATTGTAAGAATGACACCTTTTTTCTTGTTTTGGAAGAGGGTTTTTTGAAGAATGAACACGCTCGATTTTTCCGAGCAACCGCGACCTCTTTCGAAAGGAGCCTTTCCTATGTTTCACACTTCGTTTTCGTTTGCCGCGGGTGTCCGTCCGCCGAGAGGCCGAATCGGGGGTTCTCTTCACCGATGACAGAGCCGTTTCGCATAGCGCTCATTCAAACGACTCCGGAGAACGACCCGGAAGCAAACCTCCTCCGCGCGGAAAGGATGTGCCGCGAGGCGGCGGCTAAGGGGGCCGTGATCCTCTGCCTCCCCGAACTCTTCCGTTCCCGATATTTCTGTCAGAAGGAGGACGCGACCTTTTTCGATCTGGCCGAGCCGATCCCGGGACCGACCGTCGACCGTCTCGGAACCGTTGCGCTCGAAACAGAAACGACGATCATCGCCCCTCTTTTCGAAAAACGCGGCCCCGGTCTCTATCACAACTCGGCCGCAATCCTTTCCCCCTCCGGCGACATCCAAACGCTCTACCGGAAGATGCACATCCCCGATGATCCTTCCTACTACGAGAAATTCTATTTTACTCCCGGCGATACCGGTTTCTTTGCCGTAGACACACCGCATGCCCGTATCGCGGTCCTCATCTGTTGGGACCAGTGGTTTCCGGAAGCGGCAAGGTTGGCGGCGCTTGACGGTGCGGAAATCCTCTTCTACCCGACGGCAATCGGCTGGCTTCCCCAGGAGAAGGCGGAATTCGGAGAGACGCAGTACGATGCCTGGCGAACCGTTCAACGCGGCCACGCCATCGCCAACGGTCTCTTCGCGGCCACGGTGAACCGGGCCGGGAGGGAAGAGATCGAAGATTCGTCGATCGAGTTTTGGGGTGGTTCCTTCGTCTCGGATCCACAGGGCCGGGTTCTGGCCGAGGCTGCTCGCGACGCCGAAGAGATTCTCATGACCGAGATCGACCTCTCCCTGGTCGAAGAGACACGGCGGAACTGGCCTTTCCTGCGGGATCGTAGAATCGACGCCTACGATGGCCTTCTGCAACGTTTCAGGTCCGACACTCATCCGCCTTCCTCGTCGTCTCTCGACCCTTCCTTCTCGTCTTCCAAACGCCGATGAGTCTTCGCCTTCCGGCGGAATGGGAGCCTCATCAATCCACCTGGCTCTCGTGGCCGCACAATTCCGAGGACTGGCCGGGCAAGTTCGCCACGATCCCCTTCGTTTATCTTGAAATCCTTCGTCACCTCATTCGATCCGAACGTGTTACGTTACTGGTTCCGAACAGCCGGGCGGAGGCGCGCGTGCGGCGGCTCATCTCCGATATCTCCCTACCACTCGACCCCATCACTTTTCTCTCCATCCCCACCGACCGTTCGTGGTGCCGGGATTACGGCCCGATCTTCCTGGAGGAAACTCGGGGAAAACGGAAACGGATTGTGATCGCGGGCTTCCGTTTCAACGGTTGGGGTCGATACTTAAATTACCGCCGGGATGCCGCCGTCCCGCGGCGCGCCGCACACAAACTCTCCCTGCCGCTCCTTCGATGTTCGTTTCGATCGCATCCAATCGTCCTCGAGGGGGGAGCCATCGATGTCAACGGCCGAGGGACTCTCTTGACGACGGAAGAATGCCTTCTCGACAGGCGCCGTCAACCCCGCAATCCGGATTTTTCAAAGACCGATTACCGGAGGGTCTTCACTCGATTTCTCGGTGCCCCGAATGTCGTCTGGCTCGCGCGCGGCCTGGCGGGCGACGACACCGGCGGCCACGTCGATCAACTCGCACGTTTCGTCAATCCTACTACGATCCTGACACTGGCCCCGGAAAGTCTCTCCGGGGCGGACGCGGAAGCGGCCGCCGAGAATCTCCTCCGTCTTCGTTCCGCACGGCTCGAAAACGGCCGGCGGCCCACGATTATCACGGTGCCCGCACCGCAGCCGATCTTTTTCCGAAAACACCGCCTCCCGGCCTCCTACCTCAATTTCTACATCGCCGACTCAGTCGTGCTCGTGCCAACCTTCAACGACCCCCGTGATCGAACAGCCTTGGAATTGATTGCCGAATGCTTTCCCGATCGTGAAGTCGTCGGCATTCACTCGGTCGATCTCGCATGGGGTTTTGGATCGGTTCACTGTTCGACCCAACAGCAACCCGCCGTCCGCGGCGAGGCGTTATGACCGTTCCGGCGCACTCCGGTTCGATCGCGGCCTCGATCGACATCGGCACGAATTCCGTCCGCCTTCTCGTCGCCGATCTCTCCGGTCATCCTCCTCGAAAGGTCTTTTCCAATCTCGAGATCACGGGCCTGGGCCGCTCGCTCGATTCCACCGGCCTGATCACCGCGGACGCCGCCGCGCGGACAACCGCCGCCGTCGGCCGTTTCGCCGAACAGGCGCGGGAACTCCACGCCGAAAGAATTACGGTCTTCGGCACGGCCGCGCTGCGCGAAGCGAAAAACGCCTCCGACATCCGCGAAATCATCGAGAAGGCCGCGGGAAGGCCGATCCGTGTTCTGACGGGAACGGAAGAAGCGGCTGTCACTTTCCGCGGAGTCACTCTCGCCTTCACACCGCTTTCCGAGACGCTTGTTCTCGATATCGGCGGCGGCTCGACCGAGTTCATCGCCGGAGACGCAACTACTCCCGATTCGATTCAATCCCGCTCTCTGGCGTTGGGTTCCGTTCGACAGACCGAGCGTTTTCTCCGAACCGATCCGCCGGCTCCCGAAGAACTCGCCGCTCTGCATGCGGAAACGGCCGCGTTGGTCAAACGAGGAATCGGAGACTTGAGTCCGACCCGTCTGATCGGAGTGGCCGGCAGTGTCACTCAGCTCGCCGCGCTCGATCTCGCTCTTGAAAAATACGACCCCGAACGCATTCACGGGTATCGTCTTTCACTCGATACAATCTCCCGCTGGCGAAGTACCCTCGAACATTTACCTCTGGAAAAACGGCGCGCGCTTCCCGGAATGGTTCCGGAACGCGCCGTGACCGTTATCGCGGGAACTGTAATTCTCGAGGAGACACTCAAAGCAACAGGTTTGACCGAAGTCACGGTAAGCGAATACGATTCCTTGTGGGGAGCATTGTTTCTCGATGAATGATCAAATCTCCAAACGACCTCCTGCATTTCTTCGCCTTTCCCATATTCTTCGTTCCCCGCTTTGCGCTTTTCCGTCTTCGTTTCTTCCCGCCCTTTCTGCGGTCGTCTTTCTCTCGGCCTGTCTTCCCGCTCCTTCCGTGGTCAAAGGCGCCGAGGGCCTTCCCGAGTTGTACGATGCAATTCGACCAAATGATAGTCTCGCCGGTCGAACGATCGTTCTCGATCCGGGACATTTCAGCAGCGCCCCCGGGGCGATCGGTCCTCGGGGAACTCGCGAAATGGACCTCAACCTCACCGTCGCGCTCCACCTCCAGGCGCTACTTGAATCCAGCGGCGCCAGGGTTTATCTCACCCGCCGCACGGCTCACACGGAAACCGTTGAGGTCGATACTCCCACACGCCGCGGTGACCTCGCCCAGCGCGCGAAATATATTAATCTCCTCGATCCCGACCTCCTCGTCTCCATTCATCACAACTCCTCGGCTGACCCGGCCGTCAACAACTCCCGGGTCTTCTACCGTTTTCCTCTCTTCGGCCCTAACGCCTCCGCCGCCGTGGCTCGGAACGTCGCTGCGGAATTCGAAAATCTACTCGGACTCCCAACCTCGGTTCACTTCGGAAATTATTTCATCCTCCGCAAGACCCACTGCCCCGCGATCCTCGGAGAACCCTCGTATCTCTCCCATCCTCGCAACGAAGACGTTTTGAGAACGAACGGCGCGCTGATGCGCGAGGCACTCGCCTACTATCGTGGAATCATCGAGTATTTCGCAAGTCAGCCGGTCAAACCGTTTCTTCAATCGCGGTCTCTTTCCGCCGACGGAACCTTGACTTTGCGCGTCGATCCCGAACCACAAATCGCTTCCCCGAGTGCGAACCTCCAGAGAGACCGAAACCAAAGTAACGATTCCTTCCGTACTCTTTCCCCCTCTCAAGCAGGAACGCTCTTCGCTTTTCTCGTCCCCGGTTACGACACGTTTCTTCCTCAACGGGTCGGCGACGAAACGAAGGAACTTCTCGAATGGCGTTTCCCTTCATCGATCAGCCGAGACATCGTCTTCGACACGCGTCATATCTTTATTACCGGCTCTTCACGAGAACGCCCCATCGCCACTATTGGCGTAACCCTTCCTGATTCCTTCCGCCTCCTCTTTCCCCCCCCTTCCCTCCCCGCTGCGGAAGAAAAAGGCGTTTCCGGACGGGAAGACTCGCCGATCGTGATGTTTCGCGTCACCGTGGGGAGACCAAAAGCATTCAGAAACCGGAAAAGCACCAATCCTCTCTCCTACGGTGCTGCTATTCCTTTTCGCAGAAAAAATGTCATGGTTCGATCCACGCAAAGCCTCTCCCCACTCGACACGGCGTTGCGCAAAATCTTATCCGTTGCCTTCGGTAAAGAATACCGGCTCCTGAGGCTTCCAAACGGAACAAACGACACGGAAGCGTTGCGCCGGTCGATATTTATCGGCCCCGCCGTTTTCCTCGACTGCTATCTTCCGTCCGGAAGACAAGCCCGCGCGCTCTCCCTCGGCCATTATCCCGGAAGCCGAGGAGGGATTGCAGCCGCCAAGCGCCTCGAGGCTGCTTTCACCAAATCGAGAGAATTTCAAAATTTACGGATTAAGATTCGTGACCGCATTTCAACGATAACGGTTCAGACCGGCATGCCGGCGGTCGAGTTGGTTCTTTCCCCATGACGCGGACATGGAAGGGGCCCGGGCATTCTCCCGAAAGAAGTCTATCTTATCCCGATTTCCTTTGCTCCCTCCCATTCAGACCTCGTCTCCCTTCCGATCCGGATTCGATGTCCGGCATCTCTACCGGTACGGAATCCTCCGACTTGGTTCGAATGGACAACGCCCCTCGGCTAAGAGGCCATCGTACACATCGAGATTCCTATCCTCAATGTGGTCGAAGAGCATGGGAGAATGGGCACCGTACGTCACGTACTTGAGCGGCTCCGGATCCAATTCGACACCGATGATCTCTTCCGTCCCGCGCGCCTGAGCCAATTTTCTCGCGATCGGGTCGACCACCATGGAATGCCCGAAATAATGGTTCCCCGCCGCATCTGATCCGACCGCGTTGACTCCAACGACGTAAACATGATTGTCGTAGGCTCGCGCTCGATTCGTTAATTCCCAGATTTCGAAACTCCGCAAAAGGGCGGAAGGCCGCAGTATCACTTCCGCCCCCTTGAGAGAGAGAATCCGCGACGGTTCCGGAAAGTCTCCTTCGTAACAGATCGTCACTCCTACCTTGACGAAACCGAGGTCGAAAACGTCGAGAGAATTTCCCGGCGTCGTCCAACCTCCTCCCTCGATCCGTTCCGTCGGAAAGGGATGGGTCTTGCGATAAAGGCCGCGACGCTCTCCGCGTTCGTCGAAAAGAAGCGCACTGTTGTAAACGACAGGGGCCTCCGCCCCTTTTTCGTACATCGGAAAAAGCACCGCTGTTTTTCGATCACGGGCCAGACGCGCCACGGCGCAGGCCGAAGGCCCGTCGATCGGTTCCACGAGGTCATAAAATTCCTCGCGCGGCATCCCGGGCGAAAACCCCGTCGTGACGGTCTCCTGAAGCACGACGAGACGCGGTCGAAAATCGCGAACCGCCGCGTCGATCCACGCTAGACACTTTTCCGTGTTTTCCGAGATTGCATTGGGACTCGGCGCGATTTGAATGCAGGCGACTGCAAATTTTTCCACGCCGCTCTACGCTCCAAATTCGAACGCAACAATCCGACAAATACTTGATTCCATCTCGATTCCTTTCCACGGAAAACACCCGATCCACGTCCGTTTGTTCTTCAAAGCATCGATTTCCCCCCCCAAATTCTCCGCGTGTATCAGTCCCGCCGGAAAAAGTTTGATGTGCATCACCTGATAATACTCTTGCGGAGGATACATCTCATCCCAACTCTTTCCATGGTCCTTCTTAAGTTTCGCCTCCGCCTCCTGAAAGAGTTTCGGATGCCAGTCCCGAAGGATCGTGTTCATGGGGTGGTCGGCCGAACCACAATCGACACCGATCCACTTGAACTTCATTTCCAAAGCCCATTTGTGAAATTCCGGATCCGGCCCCGGATGCTTCACCATATATCGCACCTCGTCCGATTCCGGCTGGTCCCACGCATACCGGTGATAGCCGGTATTGATGATCAGAATATCCCCCTGTCGAATCTCGGCCCGGTCCATCAGAAGTTGCGGAGAGTAAAGCGAGTAATCCTCCACCGCATCCGATATATCGACGACCACGCCTTCGCCGCAGAGTTCCTCCAACGGCACGTCCCCGATCGGGCGCCCGCACGCATGGAAGTGAATCTCGCCGTCGATGTGGGTCCCGACGTGGTTGCTCGTCTTGATAATCTGCCCGTTTGCACCTTGGCCCATATGCGCTCCCGCGATCCGCTTGAAGTACTGGATCTGAAGCGGCATATAGCTGGGCCACGGAGGCGTGTGCACCGAAAGCCTCTGCGTCAAATCGTACATTCTTACCATCTCACTCTTCCTCCTTTCATTTTTCCTTCTTCCCCCCCCTCCGTGATTCCCCGGCACCATTTCTTTTTCCGGCGCGCAAGCGCCTTTTCCCTTTTCCGCAAGTCTCCGGGCCTTCTCACGCGTACGTCTCCGCGTAGGCCTCCAAGGCTCTTTCGAAACATTCCATCGGGGGATTGACCAACCCCGCTCCGACCTGCCCCACGCCCGGTTCCTTGTGCGCAATACCCGTGTTGATCTGCGGCAGAATTCCAAGTTCGCAAACCTTCATTATGTCGATGCCGGTGGGCGAGCCGCGGAAATCGAGTGCGGGGATCTGGAACGACTCCGACTCCGCCATCGTGATCTCGTACATCTTTCTCGTAAAGTTGAGCGCATCGGAAGCGGCTCCACCGACAAACTTGACGATCGCCGGAGCCGCCGCCATCGAAAACCCTCCCAGACCGCACGTCTCCGTAATGGCGCTGTCGCCGATGTCGGGATTCGCGTCCTTCACCGAATATCCGGGAAAGAAGAGGCCGTCGATCACCTGGGCCGGTCCCGTGAACCATCGCTCCTTCAATCCCGCGACACGGATCCCGAACTCGGTGCCGTTTCGCGCCATCGTCGTCACGATCGTCGATCCCTCGATCCATTCCGCGGATTGCATAATCGCCTTCGCCGCGGGCATAGAGAGATTCAGAAAGAAGTGGTCGTTTCCGTTGATGAACTCCAAGACCCTCCGGCGCTCTTTCACGGCAGACGTCCCCTCGAGAAGGAAAGGGGCGATTTCACGGATGAAAAGCGATGTGCCCGCGCGGTTGCGGTTGTGCACTTCATCCCCCATCTGAAGCGCCTGCGCAATGAGGGTTTTCAGGTTGATCGGGCCGTGTTTCTCCAAGGCTTCGGCCAATACCGGAGCCAAAACCGCCTCCATCCACCGCAAACGCTCCAGGACTTCCTCGGAATAAGCACCGTACCTCAAGACTTTGCCGAGCCCTTCATTCAACGTACAAAAGGTTCTGTTTCCATGTGTCTCGTTCTCGACGATGAAGACCGGCATTCGCGCCGTGGCCACTCCCGCCATCGGTCCCACGCCGGAATGTTCGTGCCACGGTTCAAACGCTATCTCCCCCGATGCCGCCAAGGCTTCGGCTTCCTCTTTCGTTTTCGCCAGCCCCTCGTACATCAGCCCCCCGATGACCGCTCCCCGCAACGGGCCGGACATCTTCTCCCACTCGATCGGCGGTCCCGCGTGAAGAATCAGATTCTTCCTCATTCCCGGTACGACCTTCTCCGCAACGTCGATCCCCTTCAACACCGGCTGCGCCTTCTGGATTCGGGCGATCGCCTCCGCGTTCGCCGTCTCATAATCCGCCATTCCGGTCACTCCTTTCCCTTCTTCTTCTTGATGCGGGCAAGTAAGTCTTGCACCTTCTTCTTTCCCTGCGCCGGCGGCCGCCACGCGACCCGCTGAACCGGCACGGTAGCCTTCTCCAATTCCTCGGCAAAGAGATCCAACCCGACGTTGATTACGACAACCTCTTTCCCGAAAATCTCCCGCATTCCGCTCATTCCACCGCCAACCTCTTTCTCATTCTTTTCCGACCTCCGCATGATCGGCAGCCTTCCCCTTGAAGGCGTTCTTTCCCGAGAGAAGTTCCGTCGCCGTTCGAAGCATCGACGCGTGCGATGGAAAGACCACGACACCCGCTTCCTCCAATACCTTGCGTTGCTTATCGAAGCCCTGCGGATCACTTTCTGTTCCGCAAAGATTGCAGAAAAGCAGAGGTTCTCGGTTGCTCTTTTCCCGCGCCGCCCGAATAGCCGCCGCCATCGCTCCTCCCATATCCGGGTGAGACCCGTACCCCAAAACGACGTCGAATAGGATCAGCCCGGCGTCATCGTCCGCAAACTCGACCTCCAACCTCCGTATCCGCTCCGCCGGATCGATCATCGGATGCGCTCTTCCACGCGTGAAATCGTCGTCGCCAAGATCGAGAATCGTGTGCCCGACGCTTTTCTGGAGGTCTTCCACGCACCGCGCTCCCGGCGCGGGCGTGTTCGAATACACATCAAATCCCGCTTCCATCAATTTCCTCTGCGCCTCGTCGCAAAAAGTTCCGCCGGAATAGAGTCCGCGGACAAATGGTCCCGGTAGTTTTCGATTAGCAACGATCTCTCTCGCGAGATTCTCGGGAACAAGTTGCCCGACAGGTTCTCCGGTCAAGATCTCGACCGCCCGGGACGCCGTTTCCTCCAGATCTCCCGCCGTCACGAATCCCGCTTCCTCGATCCGCTCTCGATCCGCCCCGATAAAGTAGATCACAATCGGTTTCACTGCGCCTTCGAGTTCCCGAAAGAGACTCTTCTGGGCTTCCGGAGCCGGCGGCTTGCTCACGATCACGATCACCTCCGTCGCCGCATCCTCCAAAAGCGCCTTCACACACTCGATCGTCATCAATCCTCCGATCTCTTTCGAAAGATCACGCCCTCCCACGCCCAGAGCCTGGGAAATCCCGAAACCGAAACGATCGATCAGGCAAGTCACTTCCTGCAAGCCCGTTCCGGAAGCGGCCACGACACCGATCGAACCGCGACGGACGACGTTGGCAAACGCCAGCGGGACGCCGTTGAGAATCGCAGTACCGCAGTCAGGCCCCATCATCAAGAGCCCCTTGGACACGGCTAGTTCCTTGAGTGAACGTTCCTCCTCGATCGAGACGTTGTCTGAAAAGAGCATAACGTGACGGCCAGCCTCGAGCGCTTTCCGCGCCTCGCCGGCGGCATACCGGCCGGGAACCGAAACGAGCACGACTTGCGCCTCCGGATTCATCTCCAAGGCGCGTTCCAGTGTCGGCGGAATATAATCGGACCCGCTGATCACCCGGCGCCGGGTCATCTCCTCTTCGGCGACGGCCAGTGCCGTCTCCAGCGCCGCGTCATCCTCCGCTTCCACCGCCACGAGAAGATCGTTCGGCGTGACTCCATCAAACTCCGGAAGAAACAGACCCATTCGTTTAAGGCTGTCGATGTTGAAATCGGTGCCCATACCGACGACAGCCGCGCAGACTCCCTCGCGGGAACGCACCTCATTGGTCACACGCATCAGGGTCACGGAATCATAATACCGATCACGATGGACGAGCCCCTTCTTGACCGTCATGCCGCTTTCCGCCGCCGCATGCTCCGGCATACCGCAACACAAAGGCCGCTTAAAATCGCGGCACCGGACGATGCTCCCAATCGTGCGCAACGCCAGACCAGACTCCCGGAAACATTCTTTCTTCCCATCGCCGCCAAGAGTCGTTCAATCAATATTACACTTTGTCCGCGGCGGGCCATTTCGATTTGTGCCCACGCGACGTGATTCGTCCGCTCCCTCAGGCGCTCGAGAAAGAACGGCGTGATGATTACCTCTCCCCCTCTTTGCGAGCAAAACCAGCGATCACCAAGAAGCAGACCTGTAAAGAAATCATCGGCGAGAGGCGTCGAACCCGGTCCCGTTCCGAACAAGGAAAGGAAATCCTCGAAACTCAGAAGGCCGGATCGTCCTCTCTCTTCGACACTCGCCTCGTATCGCTGCACCTTCTCCTTTTCTCTCTGCCCCAAAGCCAACGTGACGATTCGCCTTAGGAAACGGAGGTTCCTCTCGAGGAATGCGGGATCGATCCTCTTCAGACGCCGCGGGGGAACGACCGTTCGTAAAAGAGGAAACCGGCGCGCACCGAACGATATCTCCCCCGGACGAAACAGAACCGCACACCCCACGGCTGGATCAGGAAAATTCATCCTTGAAAGGAAACCGGCTCGGGTATGAAGCCGCTCTCTTTCCCGCGTAATCCAAAAGAGTCCCTTCCCGGTCCGAATGCTGAAGCCGGTCCGAAACAGCGCCTCCACCGTTCCTCGAAGTTCTTTCTCGAAAAAACCGACCTCTCCGTCCGTTCTTGCCTGCAAGACGTCCCCCGCGGCGGAAACGCCCGGGACCGTCACCGTTTGCAACCGAATCCGCAACGAGTGATGAAATGATTGATCGATGTCTTCTTTCTCAACGCCCTCCAGACGTCTTCCTGCCGCATCGGCATATGTGTGAGGTCGGCGCCGACCGCGTTTTGGATCGCGTTTCCCAGTGCTCCGCATACCGCAATCATCGGATGCTCCCCGACACCGCGCGCCCCATACGGTCCGTCGATCTGCGGCGTCTCCACGGCGATACTCTCTACTTCCTCAGGAAGGTCCATAGCCGTCGGAACTTTGTTGTCCGTAAAGGAGGGATTGAGAAGATGCCCCTCCGTGTCGTACATATACCCCTCGCACACGGCCGTCCCCAGCCCCTGCAACATCCCTCCGACGGCCTGCCCACGTACACACTCGGGATTGATCGCCTTTCCCACGTCGAACGCGGAGGCCACCTTCAAAACGTTGTATTCCCCCGTCTCCGGATCGACCTCCACAATGATTCCGTGCGCGCCGTAGGTCCAATCGAGCGCGGGATGGCCCTGACCCGTTTCCTTGTTCAGATTGCTCAAGCCTTGAGCGATGTATCGCCCCACACCGACAATCTGCCCTCCGATCCCGTTGCCGTCGGGATAGGCGTATCCCACGGCCATCTCTCGAAACGTTACACTCCGATCCGGGTGATGGCGGAGGAAAACCTTCTCGTCGTCATGGTCCAGATCCCGGGGGTGAGCCCGAAGAATTTGACCGGCCGTCCCGTAGGCGCGGCGCAGAAGATCCTCCGCCGCCAGGATCGCCGCGTTGCCCGTCAGAACCAGTCCCTTGGAAGCCACGGTCTGCCAATCGTATGGATCGTGCTCCGTGTCGGTATCCAGACAGACGCGGATCTTCTCCATCGGAAACTTCAACCGCTCCGCTATGACCTGCGCAACGGAGGTGTACGTCCCCTGCCCGATCTCCGAAAGAGAGAAGTTCGCCGTCACCGTTCCGTCTTCGTTCATCCGAAGAATGACGACCGTCGAAGTGAACGGCGGCATCGCGGGAGCCTTGTGCAGCGCCGCCACCGCTTTCCCGATCTTCTTTCCCGTGCGTTTCTCCCGCGCCTTCTCCCGAGCCGTCAGCCGGCCGTAATTGATAGCCTTCGCGACCTCCTCCATACACTTCGTCACGTTTCCCGTATTCACCGTGATCCTTTCCCCCGTCAAAGTGAGCGATCCGGGTCGCAACGCGTTCACTTTCCGAAACTCCAGTGGGTCCATTCCGATCGTTCGCGCGCACAAATCCATATGCCGCTCGATTCCCCACGAGAACTCCACATGACCGAAACCACGATAGGCCGTTCCGAACGGTTTGTTCGTGTACATCGTATAGGCATCGATCCATGCATTCGGAATCTCGTAGGGCCCGGAAGCCGAATAGCCGGACGCCCGCGTGACGTTCACGGCATAATCGGCATAGGCTCCGGCATCCCAAAACATCGTCATCTTCTGAGCGACGATCCTTCCATCGTTACGCAGACCGGTCTTGATCCGATACGTCAAAGCGCTCCGGCACGGGAGAAGACTGAATTCCTCTTCCCGTGTCGCAACCAATCGCACGGGACGACCGCCCGCCTTTCTCGAAAGACACGCCACGAGTGGTTCGAGATGTATTCCCGCTTTTCCTCCGAATCCTCCTCCGACGTACGGGACGATCACGCGCACGTTCTTGTGCGGGAGTTTGAAGGCATGACAGAAGAGGTTCCGGACCGTGAACGGAGACTGCGCCGACGACCACAACGTCACCTGGTCTCGCGGTCCCCACTGCCCGATCGCAACGTGAGTCTCCATCGGTACGTGCTGCACGGAAGGATTCGTGTATTCCCGTTCAACGATCCAGTCCGCTTCCCGGAACCCCTTCGCCAGATTCCCCTTCCTCAATTTCGTGTGATTCGCGATGTTCGTTCCCGGCACCGGAGTAAAGACCGCTTCGACGTACTCGTACTCCCCCAAGTCCGGATGTACCAGCGGGGAACGCCTGTCGAAGGCTTTGACAGGATCGAGGACCGGCGTGAGGACCTCGTATTCCACCTCGATCAAATCCACCGCTCTCTGGGCGATCTCGATCGAGTCGGCCGCCACCGCCGCCACGGCCTCGCCGAAATGCCGCACGACTCCCCTTGCCATCACATACTTGTCTACGATGTAAAGCCCCACGCGGTAGGGAAGTTCCTCGCCCGTAATGATCGATCGAACGCCCGGAAGCGCCGCCGCACGGGATGTGTCGATGCGGATGATCCTCGCCCGAGCATGGGGGCTCCGCTTCACCTTCGCGTACAACATCCCCGGAAGCTTCAAATCGGCCGTGTATCGTGCCGCCCCCGTCAATTTCTCGAGAACATCGACCCGGCGTTGCGGTGTGCCGACAACCTTCAAGGAACCAGGGTCCTTATCCGCGTACACGCTTCAACTCTCCCTTCTTCTTCAACTGCCCCGTGTATTCAAGGATCGCCTCAATGATTTGTACGTACCCGGTGCACCGGCAGAAGTTTCCCTCGATCCCTTCCTGAATCTGGCGCAACGTGGGCTTCGGGTGGCGGGCCAAAAGATCTCGGATCGACATAATCATCCCTGGAGTGCAGAACCCGCATTGGACGGCGTGGTGTTTATCGAGAAGCTCTTGGAGGCGGGACAGTCTGTTGTTGCGGCATTCCCCCTCGACCGTCCTGATGTTCGCTCCGTCAGCCTCGACGGCCAAAACGAGGCAGGAGTTCACGGCGCGGCCGTTAAACAGAACCGTGCAGGCCCCGCATTCCCCCGCGGAACACCCTTCCTTCGTTCCCGTCAGACCGACATACTCCCGTAGGAAACGAAGGAGCGTCACGTGGGGCGGCACGCGGCACGTCACCTTCTCTCCATTGATGCGAAGCGAAATCTCGACCGGCTCTCCCGCTTCCGCCCGCTTCATTACCGGACCTCCTTCATCAATTCCGCAACGTACCGGCGTGTCAGGAACCGCCGAAACTCCGCGGAACCACGCACGTCGTCGATCGGATTGATCCGCCGCATCGCTTTTCTGATGACTTCCTCCGTCGAGACACGACCGCGAAATTCTCCGACCAATACCGGCGTCGGGGCGGCCGAGCCGACCGCGACCCGTCGCAACGGTCCCTTCTTCGTCAGGCAGACGCTCAAAACCCCGATATCGTGCCCCCGCACACGCTTCATCTTCCGGAATCCGCCCCCCGCATCCGCCCACCTCGGAGGTACCACGATCCGTTCGACGTATTCTCCCGGAGTTAAACGGGTCTTCTTTACACCCGCGAAGAAGGCCTCGAGAGGAAGATTCCTCCGGCCCGAATCCGAGACAATCTCGACCCGAGCGTCCAAGCAAAGGAGGGGAGGAGCCATATCCGCGCAGGGCGAAGCGTTGCAGAGATTGCCGATCACCGTGGCACGATTTCGTAATTGATGGGAAGCCAAAACCTTCGCGGCCTCCACCAAGGCGGGAAAATGCTTCTGCACGTCCCTGTTCTCCATCACCTCGTTGATCGTGACCGCCGCTCCGATCGAAAGCCCTTCCTTCTCATCGAAACGGATCGCTGTGTGCTCACGGATCTTCTTGATGTCCACAACGATACGAGGATGCTGGAGACCGAGCCGAATGTTGACGAGAAGGTCCGTCCCTCCGGCCAACACACGGGCGTTCTCTCTTTCCGACGCGAGAATATCGAGAAGTTCCTTCTGCTTCCGAGGGGCTTGATAGGAAAATTCACGGATCATCTTTCGTCCGACACCTTCCTCTCATCCACCCGAGGCGTTCGCCGAGGAACATCGCAAACCAAAAATCTCGAACCACGGCGTGCCCTCTCGCGTACACAACCGGTTCAACCAGGATCTCTTTTTCTTCTTAACCTTCTACTACACCCGCCACAAAAATTCCACCCTTTTTATCTGATTTTTTCACAGATTTTTTGAGGGATTTCGTCAACAGTGTTCTCTTGAAAAAAGCACACCCCCACCATCCGCTCGAACCTTCAAAAATGAAATTATTCCCGACCTTGTCTCCCGCAGCAGGTGACATTCAGTAACCGAGGTCCCTTGTCTCAATAACTTGACAGAAACGATATTGAAAACTATCCTTGGTTCTTAACAGGGGTGGTAGTTCAATTGGTTAGAGCACTGCCCTGTCACGGCAGAAGTTGCGGGTTCGAATCCCGTCCACCCCGAACGGAAAGGCGGCGTCCCGAAGGGACGGTGGCTTTCCGTTTGAAATGTCGGGATTCAAACGGGCGTGAGCCGTTTCCGCACAAGCGGAACGCGCGGCACGGAAGCCGCGCGAGGCGAGCGGCCAGGCCCGCAGGGAGGAAGCAAGATGCCGGCACTCCCAGGACTTCCCCTTCTTGCCCTCGCCCTCTTCCTTTTGCCCTTTCCCTTTTGGCTTCTGCCTTTCTCTTTTTCCTTTTGCCTTTTGCTTTTGAATTTTTCCTTTCTTTTTTCCGTCTCTTCCGTGGTTTTTTTTCGTTCACCGTTCTTCGTTTACCGTTATCCGTTTTTCATCCTTGGACATCGATCGGTGAGTTTGAAACGTTAAACGATAAACGGTGAACGGTAACCGATGACTGATCGCTACATCTTCTGTTCCCTTTTGCTTTTTGCCTTCTTCCTTTTGACTTTTGCCTTTCCCTTTTTCCGTGTGCTCCGTGGTTCGCGGTCCTACGCCATATCCAACCGTACGGTCATATCCTCGATCCGCTTCATTACCGCCTCCCCCATTCGCTCCTCCAGTTCCTCCATCGTTCGGTTCGTCGTAATGATCGTCGGGAGCTCCTCGTCCCGGCGAAAATCGATCACTTTGTAGAACTCCGCAACACCCCATGAGAATTCCGGGTTCTCGGAAACCTTCTGTTCCATCCCCACGTCATCGAATACCAGAAGAGGTACCTCATACATAACGGAGAGAAGTTTCTGATGCTCCAACGGATCGTGAAAGGTGTTCCGCAAGGCGGAGAGCATACGGGCGAAGTTGACCATCGCGGCCGGCATTATTCGAGCGAATTTCACGGAATTGACAACATAGGCCGCCGCGAAGGACTTTCCCACCCCCGGCGGCCCGTAAATGTACAAACCGTACCGCTTCCCCTGCCCCAGTTCCTTCACATAATTCGTCAGAAAGGTCTTGATCTTCTCCCGGCCCGGCCGAACCAAATAGGTGAACTCCGAAACCTTCTGGAGGCGACGCGGCATTCCGACGCGATGGCGCGCCAGGAATTCATCCAATGCTTCTTGGCGATTTCCGATTCCTCCTCGGATTCGACACCCGCAACGTCGCGCCCGGCCATTCTCGATAATGAATCCGTACTCGCACTTTCCACAGGTGGGAGGCATTGCGACAGTCTCCGCAGTCTCCCGGCGTTTCTTCACCGCCTCCATCATTTCGCGGAACAATGCCTCGAGATCGGGCGGAGCCGACTCAAACTCTCCTGATGCGCTGGACGTCGCGGATTTCCTCTTCCGCGTCCCCTTCCGTACGGTTTTCCGCGCTCTGTTCTTCACCGCCTTCTTCGTTCCGGCCATTCCTTCCGCCCCTCTCTCAGTCGTTTCGCCACCCACGCCCAGCGAGCCGCGCCGGCCTCACGCGCATCCTTCAACGCCTCGCGAATCTCCGCAAGAGTTTTCCTCCGTGCCGTCTCACTGATCTCCCGCGCCGTCAGAGGATTGGAAAGAAGCCGCTTTATCGCTTCCTCGCCCCACAGCGCGGTTAACCCCTCGATCAGCGCCTTGACCCGCCGGCTCGTCTTACGTCCCCTCTTGCCAACTCGATAGATACTGTCTTTGCCGCGCCGTCAGCGAATCGATCTTGATTCCCATCGAGGCCAATTTCAAACGAGCAATCTCGCGATCGATCTTCTCAGGTACCGGATAAACCTTTTTCTCAAGTTTACGATGGCTCTTGCGGATATATTCCGCCGCCAAGGCTTGATTCGCAAAGGACATATCCATCACGGATGCCGGATGCCCTTCCGCCGCCGAAAGGTTCAACAATCTCCCCTCGGCCAGCACGAAGATTCGCCGTCCGTTACTCAAAAGATACTCATCCACGAATGGTTTCACGGAACGTTTTTTTCGTGTGATCTTCTTGAGCCCCTCGAGGTCCAGTTCGACGTTGAAATGCCCCGTGTTCGCGACGATCGCACCCTCCTTCATCTTTCGAAAATGCTCCGGACGTATGACTTCGCAATCACCCGTGACGGTGACAAAGAAATCGCCCTTCGGGGCCGCCGAGGCCATACTGGCGACCTCGAACCCGTCCATGGCCGCCTCCAGAGCGCGAACCGGATCAACCTCCGTCACGATCACCCGCGCCCCCATCCCCGCCGCTCGGGAGGCAAGCCCGCGACCGCACCATCCGTACCCCGCGACGACGAAGACCGACCCCGCCAAAAGCCTGTTCGTCGCGCGCAAAAGCCCGTCGATCGTCGATTGCCCCGTTCCGTATCGGTTGTCGAAGAAGTGCTTCGTCGCGGCGTCGTTGACGGCGATTACGGGAAAACCCAACACGCCGTCGGCCGCCATCGCGCGAAGGCGAATCACGCCCGTCGTCGTCTCTTCCGTGCCGCCGAGAATCTCGCCGATCTGTTTCCTGCGGTTCTTGTGTAATTCGGAAACGAGGTCCGCTCCGTCATCCATCGTCACGTGCGGGCGATGGTCCAATGCCGCGCGGATGTGACGATAATATGTCTTCGAATCCTCCCCGCAGATCGCCTGAACCGCGATCCCATAATACTTCGTCAACGCCGCGGCCACGTCGTCTTGCGTCGAAAGCGGATTCGAGGCGCATAAAACCATCTCGGCGCCGCCGGCCTTGAGCGTACGGCAGAGATTCGCCGTCTCCGTCGTCACGTGCAGGCATGCCGAAAGCCTGATGCCTTTCAGCGGTTTCTGGCGAGTAAATCGCTCGCGAATACGCCTCAGAACGGGCATATTTGCGTCCGCCCATTCGATCCTTTCACGCCCCGACTTCGCCAGTCTGATATCCCGTATGTCTGAACCGATCTTTTTCATCTTTTCTATTTTACCGCCTTCCTCAGTTGATTCACCTTGTCCGTCTTCTCCCACGTAAAGTCCGGATCCTTCCTCCCGAAATGACCGTACGCCGCCGTCTTCGCGTAGATCGGCCGGCGCAATTTCAACGCCTTGATAATCGCCGCCGGACGGAGATCGAAGACTTTTCGTACCGCATCCTCGATCTTCTCCTCCGATACTCTTCCTGTCCCGAAGGTCTCCACCATCACCGAAACAGGCTCCGCAACTCCGATCGCGTACGCCACTTGGACCTGCGCGCGGTCCGCCAAGCGGGCCGCGACGATGTTCTTCGCCACCCATCGCGCCGCGTAGGTCGCGGAGCGATCCACCTTCGACGGATCCTTTCCGCTGAAAGCCCCCCCACCGTGCGGCGCCGAGCCGCCGTAGGTATCCACGATGATCTTCCGGCCCGTCAGTCCCGCGTCTCCATAAGGGCCTCCAATCACAAAGCGCCCCGTGGGATTCACGAAAATCCTTGTCCGCCGGGAACGTAATCGTTTCGGGATGATCTTCTCGATGACCTCCTTCGTCACCGCCGCCTTGATCCGCGAATACCGCACGTTCGGATCGTGCTGGGTCGAAATGACGACCGTCTCCACGGACACGGGCTTCCCGTTTCGATAAAGCACCGAAACCTGGGACTTGCCGTCCGGCCGGACCCACGGAAGAATCCGGCGCTTCCGCACATAAGCCAACCGCATCGTCAACTTGTGCGCCAACATTATAGGCAAAGGCATCAGTTCCGCGGTCTCGCGACAGGCATACCCGAACATCATTCCCTGATCGCCAGCGCCCTGCTCCTTGAAAAGTCCCGTTCCCGCCGTCACCCCTTGAGAAATATCCGGAGATTGCTTCTGGATCGAGGAGAGTACTCCGCAGCTGTTTCCATCGATTCCGTATGCCGGATCGTCGTAACCAATGTCGAGCAGCGCGTTCCGAACGATTTCCTGAACCTCGAGATGACCGTTGAAGGTGATCTCGCCCGTTACGAAAACAATACCTGTTTTCGTGGCCGTCTCACAGGCCACCCGCCCGTTCGGATCCTGGGCCAATACGGCATCGAGGACCGAATCGGAGATTCGATCACAGACCTTGTCAGGATGTCCTTCCGTCACCGATTCCGAGGAGAAAACAAACTCTCGCGCCATCACCCCGTCCTTTCCAGAAAAATTTTCCAAACCCGCTTTGTTCCTTCCCGCAACCTTCCCATCAGGAACCGAAGCTCCTCAGGATGCGGTCCAGATTGTCCCCGAGGATCTTTACGATCGGCGGATACTTCGCCACGATCCCGCAGGAGACGATCGAGACCATCGACATCAATTTGATGAGAATATTGAGTGAAGGGCCGGAGGTATCCTTGAAAGGATCACCGACCGTATCTCCCACAACCCCGGCTTTGTGTGCCTCCGAACCCTTGCCGCCGTAATTTCCTTTCTCGATAAACTTCTTCGCATTGTCCCAGGAACCTCCCGAGTTGGCCATCATCACCGCGAGAACGAAACCCGCCGATAACGCTCCGGAAAGAAGCCCGACGACTCCGGAGACATCAAAGAGGATACCGACAATGATCGGACAAATGATCGCCAAAAGTGACGGAAAGACCATCTCCTTCTGCGCCGCCTGCGTGGAGATCGAGACACACCGCGCGTAATCGGGCTTCTCCCTCCCCTCCATGATTCCTTTCTTCTCCCGGAACTGATTTCTGACCTCCTCCACCATCTGCCCCGCCGCGCGTCCGACCGCTTTCATCGTCAAGGCACAGAAATAGAAGGCCATCATGGAACCGAGAAAGAGTCCGATGAGGACGTTCGGATTCATCAGGTGAACTTGATAAAACTCCATGAACTGCGGCAAACTCAAATGGCGGATCGCCTCGATCCCTATCTGTCGCGCATGATCGCCGTACCCGACGAGAACCGTTCCGTCGCCCGCCCGCGCGACCCGAATCAACGCGACGCGAATCTCCTCGATATACGCCGCCAGAAGGGCCAACGCCGTCAACGCCGCGGAGCCGATCGCGAATCCCTTCCCCGTCGCCGCGGTCGTGTTGCCGAGGGAATCGAGCGCATCCGTCCGCTCGCGAACGATCGGCTCCTGCTCCGTCATCTGGGCGTTTCCTCCCGCATTGTCGGCGATAGGACCGTAGGCATCCGTCGCCAGAGTGATTCCCAAAGTGGAAAGCATCCCCACGGCCGCAATCCCTACTCCATATAGCCCCATCGAGAACTCACTGAAGCCTCCCGCAAAAGCGAAGGCCAAAATAGTTCCCAACCCGATCGCAATAACGGGCTGCATTACAGACTCCATCCCCACCGCCATCCCGCCGATGATCGTCGTGGCCGGCCCCGTCTTGCACTGGGTCGCCAACCATTGCGTGGGCCGATAATCATCCGAGGTGTAATACTCGGTCGCCTTCGCGATCCAAATTCCTGCGCAGAGTCCGGAGAGGATCGAAAACCACAGGCCGAAGTGGCCGGGCATCAGAATCTTCACCGTCACGGCAGCTCCGATAATCGTCAGAATCGAGGCTCCATTGATCCCGCGAAAAAGCGCCGCCATCAATTGCTTTTGGCTCGCTCCTTCCTTCGCCCGTACAAGAAAGCATCCGATCACGGACGAGATCGTCCCGATTCCCGCCACGACCATCGGAGTGATAACCGAAGCGATTTGGAGATTCGGATTCCCGCGGAAAGCGGCCGCTCCCAATGCCGCCGTCGCCAACACCGATCCGGCGTACGATTCGTAAAGGTCCGCTCCCATCCCCGCCACATCGCCGACGTTGTCGCCGACGTTGTCCGCAATCGTGGCCGGATTCCGCGGGTCGTCCTCCGGAATCCCCGCCTCGACCTTTCCCACGAGATCCGCGCCGACATCGGCCGCCTTCGTGAAAATTCCGCCTCCCACGCGGGCGAACAGTGCCTGAGTCGAGGCTCCCATTCCGAAATTGAGCATAATCACCGTAATCTCTTCCAAAGAAAGATGCCCGAGATTGATGCCGAAAACTATGACATCACCGGCGGCGTTGACATTGTGAACGGCGAGATAACGCAGAATCCAGAACCACGCGCAAATGTCCACGAGAGCAAACCCCACGACGACGAATCCCATGACAGCGCCCGAACGAAACGCCACCTTGAGCCCGCGGTCAAGCGATTCCTTGGCCCCCTGCGCCGTCCGGTTCGAAGCCGATGTCGCCGTCTTCATCCCCAAAAACCCGCACAACCCCGAAAAGAATCCGCCGGTGAGAAACGCCACCGGAACGAGCGGGGACTGAAGTCCCGCCAGCGCCATCAGCCCCAGCAACACGAAGAGAACCACGAAGACGGCCCCCACGACCTTGTACTGCTGATAGAGGTAAGCCATCGCGCCTTCCTTCACGTGCCCCGCGATCTCGATCATCCTCGCGCTTCCCGGATTCGACCGGATCATCAGCTGGAAGAAGACATACGCCATCGCCAGCGCCAAGAGCGCCCCCGCGGGGGCTATCCAGAACAACACACCAGGTAACGAACCAAAAGAACCCATTTCGAATAACACCTCTTCCTCAGGAGTAGTTTTATTTCACATTCTCGGTAGGTCGCCGGAAGGCAACGTAACCGCGAGAGCATAGCCGCCGATCCGCTCTTGTCAACCGAAAGAACGGCTCGAGCTTTCGAGAATCCGCGCTTCCTTCCTCTTTGAAAATTCCGGCGACCAGCCTACCGCAACACCGAAATCAGGATTCTTCCACATTCACGACATAACTCGGGGCGCCCCGCCGCCAACGCCGTCCGCTCCTTCGGCAATAACCTTCCACCGCATCCCGGACAGCCACTTCCCGTATCCTCGACTTCCAGAACCGGATCCTCGACTCGGCCTGACGTTACAAGAGTCCGATATCGTCTGCTCCATTCCGCCGGCAACTTCTCCAACAATTCGTCCCGCTCTCTCACAAAATCCTCTTCGATCTCCCTCTTTCTCGACGTTTCGGCCTCCAATTCCTCTCCTGTCTTCCGCCACCTCGCCTCCAGATCCTTCACGCGCGTCTCCAACGCATCCGCTTCCTTCTCAAAACGCTCCACGCACTCCAGAGCCTCGAAAGCACGTTCCTCGATTTCCGATATCTTCTCGATAATAAAACCCAGTTCCTTTTCGGCCGCCTTCGCCGCCGACTCCGTCTTCACCGCACGATAACGCGCTTCCTCGCGATTCCGCTTTTCCTCCCATTCGGAAAGTTCCCTCTCCAGGGCGCGCTCCTCGAGCCGTGCTTCTTCCAGCGCTTTTTTCGCGGACCTCCAAGCCTCATTCTCCTTCTCCCATCGCTCCTTCTCCGCCCGAAACCGTGTTTCGAAAGGCTCAAGCCGCCTTCGCAAATCTCGAATCTCCCGATCAATCCTGGCAATTTCCGATAATGCCGCGGCCGACGGCGTCTTCGCTCCTGCTTCTTCCTCGCTCATCGCCCGCTCTCCTCTCGCCTTCCCCGACACCGACTCCAGGCGCCCCCCAACGGTTCGAATGGCCGCCGATCCACCCACCGGCGAATTCTCAACCCCGGAAAGGCACGCGCCAGACGCTTCGCCGTCGCCTCGATAAATCGCTTCTCCGTTCCAAAATGCCCGGCATCGACAACGGCGAATCCCTTTCGTCTTCCTCGCGCCAATTCCAAGACGCTGCGCGCGGAATGATATTTGATGTCTCCCGTCACGAAAAGATCCGCCCCCGCCTTGAAGGCGGCCGGAATGAGATCGCCGCCGGCTCCGCTGCAAAGCGCAACCTTCCCAACTTTTGCTGGCAAGACCCCCGAAACCCGAAGAAGATCATCGCTCGAACGTTCGATTCGCCCTCGAAACAACCTCCAACTTCGCGGGGGGCGGACCAATCCCACCCTCCCTACGGGAAGCCCTTGCCACTGCATCAGCGGGCGGATCCGCTCCAATCCCAAATCTTCCGCCAGGAGATCGCATAAACCTCCCGGAGCGAAATCCGCGTTTGTGTGAGCGGTGATCAGCGGAACCCGCTCGGCGCGAAGACGCGTTCTGCCACCTGGGGGAATCCGCCCCGGAGCCCACGGCGGATGGTGAGAGATCAGCAGATCGGCTCCTGCGGAACGCGCTTCGGCGAAGGCCCGCCTATCGGGATCGAGAACGACTAAGATACTTCCGACGGGCACGCGACGACGTCCGCACAACAGACCGCAATGGTCTCCCTCCATCGCAAACGACGGCGGATAGATCTCGTTGAGGAATTCGAGAACATCCCCTACCGAAATGGATTTGCCGCTCCTCAACTTCCGCCTCCGTCTCCCTTCCCGTCCCTCTCCCATTCCCCCTCCGGCACCAGCGTGATCCGATACACCTCACGCGGAACATTTCGAATCTCGAACATCGAACACCCGATTCCTCTTCCCACGAAAAGTACATTTCTTCCCCTACGCGACAGACCTTCCCCATGGCGATACCCGAGTTTCGTGTGAGACCACCACCAAGGAACAAACGGAAGCCGCACTTGACCTCCATGCGAATGCCCGGCCAACAGCGTCACGTCCTCCGTCTTGCTGAGGCGAAGAATCGCGTCGGGAGTATGAGCAAGAATCAGTAAGGGGCGTTGAGAAAAAACGAGCCGGTTTTCAGGAAGATCGGGCCGCTTCAGATGCGACAGACCAGCCAAGAAATAGCCCTCGCGCCGAAGAAGGTCGTCGAAAAGCCAGCAAACCCTTCCCTCCTCCGGATCATCCTCTCTCCACCGCCGTCCGGCCCGCAACAACTCCCTCTCGAAGGGAAGATCGTTGTTCCCCCAGACGGCGAAGGCCCGGCGCTTCAATTCCGTCACCTCGGCGAAAAACGGCTCCACCAGATCGGCCTCTTCGCAGTAATCCCCTCCCAGAAGCAGGCAATCCGTGTCTAGGCGTTCCAGCGCCTCGATGATCGCGGGGATCTCTTTCTTCCGGCGAATGTGGAAATCCGAAGCAAACCCGATCGAGACCCTCCTCTGGAGCCCCGATACGGGAACGGAAACCGAGACGGTGCTGATCTTCATCTCCGCTCTCCCCCGTCTCCTTCGTCGCCTCCCTCACTCACGTCCCGCATCTCGCTCCATCGCATTCCCTCGTTGACGAACGCCTCCAATCCGCAGGCAATCGTGAGAAGATAAGAATAGAGGTGGGCAACGACCGCATAAGCGAGGATCTTACTCTCGAGGTCGGGCGCGGAATCGAGAAACGGAATGAAGGCGACACGGGTCGCCGCATGCCAGACACCGATGAAACCGGGAGCGGAGGGAAGGGCGATGCCGGCGCAGATGACGACCTGCATAAAAATCGCGCCGGATAACCCCACGATTTGGGCCAAGGAGCCGTGTACCGGTACGGGAACGGAGTATAGTGTCACCCAATACGTGAGACAGATTAGGAACCAAATCCCGACACTCCAAAGAAGAACCTTGAAGAGCGTCCGTTCTTTGACCGGCGTTTCGAGCCCATCGAGAAGCGTATTGAGGAACCGAGCCAACCGCCCTCCTTCCCAATGGAGGCGGGCCAGAAGAAATGTCAAAACGCTCCGACCAAAGAGACAAAAAAGAATAAACGCAATCAACAGGCCGCCAGCCAAAGCCGCCGCAAAGCCCATCAACCGACCTCTGCCGAGCGCGAAGAGGGAATCGGCTCCGAGCTCCGCGGCGATCCGGTCCAGCGGAATGAACGGAAAACTGACGATCGCCAGAATCAGAAGCGAAATAAGGTCGAAGATGCGCTCCGTCACGATCGTCGCAAGAATCTCGATGAGCCTCCGGCCGCTTCTGCGCGCGAAAACAAAAGCCCTCACGATTTCGCCCACGCGCAGTGGAAAAAGGTTGGTTGCGAGAAATCCGATCACGCAGGCGTTGTACCGATTCCTGAGGGAGGAATTGTCGCGAGGGATAAAGTAGGTCCAGCGATAACCGCGAAGAAGAAGGGAGAGGAAATAAAGCGGAAAGGCACCAAAAAGAAATCTCCATCGCAGGTGCGCCAGTTCTCCTCCCACTGCAGAAAAATCGGCATCGCGAAACGTCCACCAGATCGCAATTAGCGAAATCGCGATACCGAGAAGAACGCGTGGATCCGTCCATGTTCTTCTCCTTCCGCTCGCCTTCACGATCTTTCCCCGCTTGGATCGTCTTCTAGGCCGTATTCCCGCCCCGCGTCTTCGCCATTCCTCATCGCCCGATCCCCCCGGACCAAGTGAGAGCCAAAACAACGAGATTGATCAGAATCCAGACGAAGAGAGCCCCGAAGAGTTCCGCATCCCGAAAGATCAAAGCCTCCGGTTCTCCCGCTCGTCCGGAAGCAGCCAGGATTTCATACCGGAGTACTCCGAAGAAGGCCGGTGGAACGGCAAGCAGAAAGGGTGGAAAATCGCTCAACAATCGCCCGAGGTCGAGAATGCCGATCCTGCGGGCCGTCGCGGAAAAGATGCAATAGGAGAGATAACTGAAGAGCAGCACGGCACTCGAAAGGGCTCCGGAGAGATGGAGTGTTTGTGGTGAGACACTTTCCCAGCCAGGACGAAAACCGGTTTTTCCTCCAAAAAGTTCCGCCTGTCGCTTCCCCAGAGCCAGCCGTACGGCACCGAAGAAGGTACAGAGGATCAACCAGGCGGAAGCGGGTACGCCGATCGTGACGGCACCGGCCGCGGCCCGAAGGACGAAGCCGAGGCCGATCACGATCACGTCCGCTCCCGCGCGCTCCCGAAACAGGAGATTGTAGAGCACCTGTAGGAGAAGATAGGAAGCCAAAAGAACGATGGTCCCGGGAGGAAGAAGCGAAATCGCGATTCCACAGGAGAAGAGGATGAAAAAAAAGGCCGCCCCGGCGGCTGCCGCCGGGGAAATTGATCCTCGCACCAAGGGACGACGACGTTTCAGCGGATGGCGGCGGTCTCTTTCGAGATCATGAAGATCATTGATGATGTACACTCCGCTCGAAAGCAGACTGAAGAGAAAGAAGAGCAGAATCTCCGAAAGGATCGCCTCCTTCTCGAGAAAACGCCCCGCAAAAAAGAGCGGAACAAAAACAAGGAGATTTTTCGTCCATTGGCGGACCCTGATCAAATCAAACCAGCAACGCACCGGCGTCACCGGCTCCTGTCTCCCGAGTGGTTCGGTTCCGGTTCGCCGAGAGAGCGGCTTTCCGCGCGCACCATCCCGTACCGCATCAGCGCGGCGATAATGAAGAACAGGATGGCTTCCTGAAGCAGAAGGAGCAAAGCGTCGTTAAGCGTGACGTGGGAGAGAAGCACGGCGGGGATCGAGACCGCGATGGAGACGAGGTAGATCAGAAGAACCGCCTGCTTTTGGGTCATTCCAAGATCGACGAGGCGATGAGAGAAGTGGTTTTTATCGGCCTTGAAGATCGGTAATCCTCGCGCAAAACGGATCGCCATTACTGAAAACGTATCAAAGAGAGGAACGCCGAGAACGAGCACCGGTGTAATGACCGGCAGATGTGTCAATTTCGTTTTCGCCAGATAGATTCCCTGAACGGAAACCGCCGCAAGAACGAATCCGATCAAAAGCGACCCGCCGTCGCCCAAAAAAATCCTCCCTTTCGGAAAATTGTACGGAAGAAATCCCAAAAGAGCCCCGGCAAGCGAAGCAGCGATGATGAGGACAAGAAAATCCTCTTGATTGTACGCAATCCAGGCAAACGTAACGGCCGCGATCGTCCCGACTCCCGCCGACAACCCGTTCATATTATCGAGAAGGTTGAAGGAATTGATGATCCCGACGATCCAGAGGATCGTGATCAAGGTGGTCAGAAAATTTTGCTGAAGAAAGAGGCTGAGTCGTATCTCGAATCCGATCAGAAGAAGAGCCGCCAATAATTGTCCCACAAGTTTTCCTCGAGGGGACACACCGCGGACATCATCGTAGACACCGATGAGAAAGATGAACAGGCTGCCCAGAAGAATTCCTTGAAAGGGACGAAATTTCTCCCAGTGAGCCCCCATCGCCCAGGTGTAGGCTCCGAGAGCCGCGACGAGATATCCCAGCAGCACCGCCAGACCGCCCAACATCGGAGTCGGGACCGTGTGGACCTTGCGGGCGTTGGGTCGATCGACGATCCCGAAACGCGTTGCAAGGGAAGAAGCCAGCGGAACGGCGGCCGCGGAAATCACCGTGGAAACCAAAAGCGCTGCGACGGCAACCATCAAGATTTCGCTCATCGTGATCTTCTCTTGGTACTCTTATGATGATCGAGCGGTCATTATCGAGACGCCCCTCCGACACGACATTTTCAAATCCTCACGATGTTTCGGCGGCGCAGGCCCTTCGTCGCGTTGCGCGTGTCGATCACCAAGGGCGCTCTCCGCGCGATCTCCCGCCAGTCGATTCCGGCATGATTCGTGTGAATAATCACCACGTCCGCCTCGCGAGCCGTCCGGGACGCCAAGGAAACGGAACGGAACGTCTTCTCCCCGACCCGAAAAAGCGGCACGTAGGGATCGTGATACGAGACCCGCGCTCCCCGTTTCCCGAGTCCCGCGATGATCTTCTCGGCGGGTGAATTCCGGGGATCGTCTATGTTCGGTTTGAAGGCCACGCCGATCACCAAAACCCTCAAGCCCCTGATCGCGACCCCCAGCCGCGCGTTCGCCTCCCGAACCGTCTTTTCCACCACGAAATACGGTATGTTGTCGTTCACCTCCGCCGAAAGGATTATGAAATCCGTAAAGAAATCGTATTCCCGCGCCTTCCACGAAAGATAAAACGGATCGATCGGAATACAGTGACCGCCTACACCCGGCCCCGGGTAAAACGGCATAAATCCGAAGGGTTTCGTCCCCGCCGCGTCGATGACTTCCCAAATATCGAGCCCCATACGATCACAAAGGAGCATCAGTTCGTTCACCAAGGCGATATTCACATTCCGAAAGATATTCTCGAGGAGTTTCGCCATCTCCGCCGCCTCGGGACGGGATACCTCCACCAATTTTTCCACGACTCCGGAATACAAGGCCCGTACCCGCCGGAGACATTCCGCCGTAACCCCCGAAATGATCTTCGGAGTGTTTTTCGTGTGAAAACGCGGATTTCCCGGGTCCACCCGCTCGGGGGAAAAACCGAGGAAAATATCCCTTCCGATCCTCCAGCCGGCCCGCTCAATGCGCGGCTTGATGATCTCCGTCGTCGTCCCTGGAAACGTCGTGGACTCCAAGACCAAAACCTGCCCCCGGCGCAGGAAGGGAACCACCGCCTCCACCGCACTTTTCACCGGTCCGAGATCCGGCTGCTTATGCTCATCCAACGGAGTCGGGACACAAAAGATGACGGCGTCACACTCCCTTACCGCCGAAAATCTTGTCGTGGCGCGAAACCGTTTCGCGCGTCTCAATCTCTTCACCGCCCCCCGCGGAACGTCAAGAATGACATCCTCTCCAGCGTTCAGGCGGCCGACACGTTGTTCATTGATATCAAACCCGACAACCCGATGCCCCGCCTCGCCGAACGTCACCGCCAGAGGAACTCCCACATATCCCATCCCCACGACACCGACGACTTTCTTCTGAAAACTCCGTTCCCGGTGCGTTTTCTTCCTCCGCACCCTTTTTCCCGAGCTCATCTCTTCCCCTTCCTATCGTCTGTAATATTCGATCACGCGTCCGAGTATCTCTTCCAGCGAATACTTCGGTTTCAAACCGACAGCATTCTCGAATTTCGTCATATCCGGTACGCGGTGCAGCATATCCTCGAACCCTTGCTCGTACGCCTTCTCGTACGGAACGAATTCGATCTCCGAAGAACTTCCCGTCATCTCCTTGACCTTATAGGCCAGATCCAGAATCGAGATTCGTTCCGTCGAACCGATATTGAAGACGTCTCCGAAGGCATTCCCTGAATCAAAAAGAGCAAGAACAAAGCGAACCGCATCTTCCACGTCGAGAAAACACCTCGTCTGTTCGCCCGTTCCGAAAACGGTCAGAGGATGACCCAGAAGGGCCGCCTTGACGAAACGAGGAATCACCATCCCGTACCGGCCCGATTGCCTCGGCCCCACCGTGTTGAAAAACCGGCCAATGATCACGGGAAGACCCTTTTCTCGGTAATACGCCAGCGAAAGGAACTCGTCCGTCGCTTTCGTGTTCGCGTATCCCCACCGGCTCACTCGTGTCGAGCCCAATACTCGATCGTCCCCTTCCGAAAACGGAATCTTCTCTGTTTTCCCGTAAACCTCCGACGTCGAAGCGATATAAACGGGGATCTTCCGCTCGTTGGCGAGATCGAGTACGGTCTCGGTCCCCAGGATGTTGACGCGCAGACTGTGCAACGGATGATCGATGATGTACTTCACTCCGACGGCGGCTGCGAGATGATAGATCCGATCGCAACCCGCCATCGCTTCCCCGAGAAGACTTCTGTTCAGAACCGAACCCACAATCAGTCGAAAACGAGGGTGTGTCTCAAGATGCTCGATGTTCGCGGCTTGTCCCGTCGAGAAATCGTCGAGAACCGTCACCTCGTCTCCGCGATCGATGTGAACGTCCGCGAGATGACTGCCGATGAAACCGGCTCCTCCCGTTATCAAAACCCTCACGATGCTTCTCCGTCTCGGAAATAGGTGACCGTTTTTTCAAGGCCTTCGCGGAAGGAAACGCGCGGCCGATACCCGATCTCGCGTCCCGCTTTCTCGATCGAAGCATACGAATGGCGTATGTCGCCGGGCCGCGCCGGAGCGAACCGCGGCTTGATCTCCCTCCCCACGATCTCCGCCAAGGTATCCAGAAGATCCAACAGTGAGATTTGTTCCCCGGCGGCGATGTTCATGATTGAAAAAGAAAGGTCACTGTGCATAGCCGCCAGATTCGCCTCAACAACGTTCTCGACGTACGTGAAATCGCGTGTCTGCAAACCGTCACCGTACACCGTCGGCGTTTCCCCGTTCAAGGCGGCCGTCACAAATTTCGGTATCACGGCCGCGTACTCCGAACTCGGATCCTGCCGCGGCCCGAAAACGTTGAAATACCGCAGGGCGACGATTGAAATGCCGTAGAGTTCCGCATAGACACGGGCGTACTCTTCCGTTACCAATTTCGCCGCCGCGTAGGGGGAAAGAGGCAAAGGACGCATCGTCTCTACCTTGGGCAGCCCCTCCCCTTCGCCGTAAATGGACGAGGAGCTGGCCATCACGATTCGACATTTCGGATTCCTTAGGCGAACCTTGTCGAAAAGAACCAGGCTTCCGTTAACGATGGCCCTATGCGTCTTCAACGGGTCTCGGATGGATCGGGGGACCGAGGGGATGGCCGCCTGGTGGAAGATTCCATCGAGCCCTTCTACCAATTCGTCAACCACTTCCTCATCCTCGACCCCGCCTTCGACAACGCGGACCCGATCAGCATAAGGTTCGATGTTTCTCCGAAATCCCGTGGAAAAATCGTCGAGCACCGTTACGGAATGTTCCTCTTCGAGAAGGCGCCTTACGATATTCGACCCGATAAAACCCGCGCCCCCGGTTACGAGATAGTTCATCTTTTCCGATCTCCAATTTTTTTTTCAACGACTCATCGACACCCGGCGGGCGGCGTTTCCTCCGCGACATACCGGAGCCGGAAAACGCGCTGTATTCTACTTCATCGTCTTCGCAGCGAAAAGCACCTTTCTGCCACTTGCCGCCCGCGCGGTATACTCCCCACCCTAAAAACCCGATCCCGTACGGTTCTCCTCAACGGCCCGCATTTTGAAACGCCTGAATATCGCCTCCAACGCGGTTGAAAACTTTCTCAATCGACATAACGCCCCGGCTGCTTCTTCCGGAAGAAACCGCAGAGAAACCCGCGACAGCGTTGAAAAAAATGGTCCAATTCGAATGAAGAAATACGTGGGAAAATCAGACGGCCCTTTTTCGTTTCAGCTCTTCGACATCCTTCCTGAGCGCCTCGACCTCAATAGAAAGTCGCTCATGCTCTTCCCGCCTGACGATCACCTCATAAAGCCGATCGATCCTCGTGTTCAACTTATCGATTCGCGCAATCATTGATCGTTCAAGTTCGTCGATCCGGGAGTTCGTTTCGTCGATCCGGGCGTTCGTTTCGTCGATCCGGGCGTTCGTTTCGTCGATCCGGGAGTTTGTCCCATCGATACGTTTATCAAGACGTATAATGTGTTGATTGATGTCGGTAAGCCGCGCCGACATCTCGCCCAGAATACCCTCGATACCGGACAGACGCTCCCCGAATTTCTCCAATTCCGGGAGAAAGACCGCCTTTACCGCTTCCAGAATCTCTTCTTTCATCACTTAAAGTATAACTTACTCGTACTGCCACCGCAACCCCGGCTCGGTTCGAACCAGCGGTTTCGCAACTTTCTACCTGAAATCGGCCCTTCATCGGACAACGCGCCCTTCCAAGTTCCTCTTTTCCTTCGGGTTTCCGGTAGGTCCCGTGGTGATTTTCATTCGGAAACCACTTGTACGAATCCGATTCCTCTTTGTTTCTTCGAATACCGGCAGTGTTCATCTCTCAGGATGAAACGCCTGCCAGGCGAACCAGAAGGTATCGAGGTGAGGAACCGGATTCCCCTGTTCATCCGTGACCTCGACCGATCCGTCACGCCGGGAATCCCGAATGTTGCGCTTGTCCAGAACGCTCAAAACGTTCGGGTGATACGTCAGAACGACCGTCTCCCCTCCGACGACGTCCACAATTCTCCCTTCGCGCGCCACCCGACTCATTGGATAGACACGGACATCGTCGCCCCGAATGATCCCCGTCACACGTTCCATCGGAGCGTACCTGTTGTCAATTCTTCCACGGTAGAGAAACGGCTTGCGGTCCTTCTCCGCGTAGTTAACGTAAGGGTTCCGGCCGTAAGGTCGCAAGACTTCGGACGGCGGCGCCAGAACCTTCCCCCTCGGATACTTCCGGACGAACTCACCACGAGAAATGATTCGACTTGGAATAATCCGCAACTGGACGCCTGTCATCTCTCCAACGATCCCCCGGCCGGTAAACTGCTGCCAGAGCGACTCCGTCTGGCGATCCCACATCACCATGTCCGACTTCCGAAGAAGCCCGGAAACGCCGAAACTCAGCACCCGATCTCCGACGCGCCGATCGAAGACGATCGCGGAATGGCACAACGGACAGAACGTCACAGTGACCGGAACCCCACCGACCACATCGTTCACCATCTCGTGCCAGAGAAGTATCCTCAACGGGTAGGCGCGCGCGTCACCATTCAATTCCAGAACAATCACCGGCTCGTCACTCCACCGGGAATCCTCTGCCCTCTTCTCGAACTCCGGATGATCGATCGGCGGAATCCCGTCCCGCGGAGGCCCTCCCGACCGCAGTTCCGAAAGATCAATAGACGACCGCGACCAGTCCGTCTTCCAATAAAAGACCCCGCGCAGACCCGGCGGAGGCGATCCGCGATGAACTGCCGGACGGGATGCCGCACGCGACGCGGGATCCCAAGGCGAGGCGCAGGCCGATGACCCCGAAAGGAAAATCCCCATCAGGACAACAACCCCTGCGCCACAGCCCACTCCTCTTCTTTTCCACTTTCGAAACTGGCCCATCGATTCCACCTCCGTGAATCTGTCGGGACTCACCGTTAAAACTTTCCGTAATATCAGGAAAAATCGCTCTCCGCCCCCCCACAGCTGACGCTCTTGCCCCTCCCCTAGCCTCTGCGCAAGCCTCCCTCTTTCCGTGCAGTCCGCGCTTCTTGCGGCCTGTCATTCCGAGTCGTTCAGGCGCCAAGGAATCCCCCCAGGTGGTATCCCGCGCCGGGGGCCGATTGGCACCCGCTTTGTCATTCCAAGCGTCGGCGAGGAATCCCCTTCACCCGGTATCCCGCCCCGGAGCCCTGGTTAATCCTCGTTGGGGATTCCTCGTCGGGCGTTGCGCCCTCCTCGGAATGACATACGGTGTCTCCGGCTCCACCGACCGGCGCTTCGAATTCGCCACGCTTTCGGTCCGTCTCCAGAAGACAAGATATCTCTGTGTTCCCAGGGATCACACCTTTCCCGAAAGTCCCAGAAACCGTGTTTCCCCCATAAGCACCAGACGTTTTCAGAAGGGGCTCCTCCCGCGAAACCAGGCGATCGTTCTGCGAAGCCCTTCTTCCAAGGTAACGCGGGGTTCCCACCCGAGCCATTCCCGCGCGCGTGTGATGTCCGGGCGACGGACCTTCGGGTCATCGACCGGTAACGGACAATAGCGAATCTCGTAATCCCTCCCAGCCAACCGCGCTACCAGCGCCGCCAATTCCAAGAGCGTCTTTTCGTCCGAACTGCCGATATTGACGGGAAGGAACGCCCGCTCTGAATTCTCGAATTCCATTAAGCGAAAGATCCCATCAATCGTGTCATCAACGTAGGTGAAGGAACGCGTCTGCTTTCCATCACCATGAACCGTAAGCGGTTCTCCGCGAAGAATTTGGTCGATAAACGTGGGCACAACCCGACCGTCGTTCCGCCGCATCCGCGGACCGTATGTATTGAAGATACGTGCAATTCGCGTCTCGACACCGTGAACTCTATGATAGGCCATCACCATCGCCTCCGCAAACCGCTTGGCCTCGTCATAAACCCCACGCGGGCCGATGGGATTGACGTGCCCCCAGTAATCTTCCGTTTGAGGGCTGATCTCCGGGTCACCGTAAACCTCGGACGTCGAAGCCAGAAGAACACGTCCCCCGCAGGCTTTCGCCAAGCCCAGAACATTGTGCGTTCCCAAGGCTCCGACCTTGAGCGTCTGGATGGGATACTGGATGTAATCAGCCGGGGATGCGGGTGAGGCGAAGTGGTAAATTCGATCGAAATCCTCCTCCAACCAAAGCCCTGTCGTGACATCGAGTTCCAGGAAGCGGAAATCCCCCTCGATCTGTTCGATATTGCGTTTCGTTCCCGTAATCAAATTATCCACTCCGACGACCGAGAATCCCTCCTGGAGGAGCCGCACGACGAGATGGCTTCCGAGAAAGCCGGCACACCCGGTCACCAGAGCACGACGTTTTTTCATAAGTGATTTAGTCCGGAATAACAGGGGGCCGCCCGATCGAATAATAGACGAACCGCTCTTTCCGCATCTCTCTGGGATCGAAGAGATTGCGCCCATCCACGACGACCGGTTGCGCCAAGAGTCGCTTCAGATCTTGCAGAGTGAACCGGCGGAATTCGTCCCATTCCGTCAGCACCAACAACGCATCCGCGCCCCGAGCGGCCTCCTCGGCGGAATCCGCATAAGACACTCCCTCCGGCAACAACGGCCGCGCCTTCTCCACAGCCGCGGGATCGTACGCCTTCAGAATCGCCCCTTCCTCATCCAACCACCGAAGAATATCGATCGAAGGAGCGGAACGCATATCATCGGTGTTCGGCTTGAACGAGAGCCCCCACACTCCGAGAGTCTTTCCCTTCACAACCCACAACGCCTCTTTCACCTTCTGGACAAAAAGCCGCCGCTGATTCGCGTTGACCCGTTCCACTTCCCTCAAAAGTCCAAAATCAACACCTTCCTCCTTCGCGATCCGTTCGAAGGCTTGAACATCCTTCGGGAAACAGGAACCTCCGTATCCGATTCCGGCGTTGAGAAACGACGCTCCGATCCGCTTGTCCATCCCCACGCCCCGCGCGATGCAGGAGATGTCTGCGCCTGTTCGTTCGGCAACGTTGGCGACCGAATTGATGAAGGATATCTTCATCGCAAGAAACGCGTTTGAGGCGTGCTTGATGATCTCGGCTGACGGAATATCCGTGACGATAACCGGCGCCTCGATCGGCGCATAGAGTTCCCGCAAGAGCCGTTCCGCCCGCTCGCTCTGCACCCCGATCACGATTCGATCCGGATGAAGGAAATCCTCCACCGCCGTGCCCTCCCGCAAGAATTCCGGATTCGAGGCCACATCGCAGGTCACTCCTTCGCGTGCATGCAAGCGAATCGTCCGCAACACCTGCTCGCCTGTGCGCACCGGAACCGTGCTCTTCTCCACCACCAATCGGTACGGCTCTCCTTCCAGCGAGGAAAGCACCGTCGCAACTTCCCGCGATACGGCCTCCACGAAGGAAAGATCCGCGGAACCGTCCCGGCGCGGCGGAGTATGCACCGCAATAAAGATGATCTCCCCGTGCTCGACACCCTCCCTTATCTCACCGCTGAACGCCAACCTCCCCGCTTCCGTGTTGCGCTTCAGCAAATCGTCGAGCCCCGGTTCATAAATGGGATTCCCGCCCCCGCGCAGAAGCCGAACCTTCGATTCATCGTTATCCACGCAAAGCACGTTGTGTCCACATTCCGCCAGGCAGGTTCCCGTAACCAACCCTACGTAACCGGTTCCAATCACTGTCACATTTTTCGGCGCCATTCGCGGTTCCGCTCCTCCTCCTCCTCCTCTTGCTTCTCCTTCTCTTCCTCTTCCCCCGGCTCTCACCAACCGACATCCCCTTCTTTACGGCAACCGAAGTTGGACGTTCACATTGAAATCGAGCCGGTTCACAAGCCTCTGGTCCGTCACTTGAATTCCCACTATCCAATCGTGAAAAGTCTTCTCGATACCGTAGCGGACGAAATCGAGTTTGTCATCCTCGAGATCATAGGACCCGCCGGCCATAATCTTCAAGGTCGGAAGAAGATAAACCGCCGCGTCACCCCCGACGTTTTCGAGATCCTCCAGACCGAACTCGCCCCGTTGCAGATAGTAATTTCCCCGCACCTCCCAAAGCCGCGTCTTGTGAAAAAGAACAGCACGAACAGAGGTTAAAAGTGGGATATTGGGGTCGTATTCCAGGTCCCCAAGCAGTTTCGACTCGCGCCCCCACCACAGTTCCACCTTGCCGTGAATCGGCAGATATCTGCTTCCTTTCATCCGGTCCAGATCGATGCCCCCGTCCAGCCGGACACGAAGTTTTTCCGCCCAGCCGTGAGCGGAACGCCGGAAAAGGCCCTGATCGAGAATCACCTTCACCGGCCGCTCGTCCCGCACGAGATCGATGTGATCAACCACGGGGGTCTGCCCGGGCGCCGGCCCGTGAATCGAACGGTCACTGACATCGACCACGGGACGGATCATATAGCGGGTATGCTTTCCGAGATTCCAGAGGAAGAAATTGCCGATCGTCATTCCAACGCGCGGCAGGAACCGCACGCGCTTCAACGGTCTGCTGTCCACTTCGGTGTATCCCATCGCCATTAGCCCTGCATACGGCGTCACCGTCCAACGCCCGAAAAACGGCGTCGGCCTCTTCACTGTGACCTCACCCCCCGCCCGCGCGAAACTTTTCAGCGACGCCGTCGCCCGAGCCGCCGGAGACAGCCTCAAGGCCGTATCATTGAGATACGGCAATGTCGTACGAAATAACGTCACGTTCCCTTCACCCTCCACATAGAGACCGCCGGGAAGACGGCGCGGAAGAAACAACGCCCGCACCTCCGGCATCCGTTCCGTAACTTCGTACTTCCCTCGGTTGGGATTTCCCACGCCGCGTACCATGAAAGCCTTCGCATCTCCGCGGTACGTGACCGCGCCGAAACTGACCGGTTCAGGCTTCGACGTGAAATCCCGAAATCGATAATCTTGAAGGAATTGCGCATCACTGACCTTGTAATAATCGGCTACGACCCGCCAGCGGTCGTGACCATCCAGCGTCTGGCGATAGCGCGGTCGAATCACGTTCCGCTTCCCCCGCCCCCGCTCGTCGATTCCGTAGAGATCGAGGTCGATCGAACCTCGCGGCAGGAAGAACGTATGTTCCACCCCTCCCCCCCATCCGCGGCGGGAACGATAATCCAACTTCAATCCCCCCTGTCCGAAACGTCCCAGGTCGTAAAGATAGGTCAACTTTGCGTAATACCCCTCGAAATTCGTCTTGCCCAACTGGAGGCGGAACGGAGGGCGTGGCGCTCCGACCGGAACCGAAATATAGGGGAGCCAGAACACGGGAACCTTTCCGATCAACATTCGGGCGTTATAAAGCGTCAAGCGCCCGTTCTTGAAAACCCCGTGTGACGCTCGAAAACGATAGTGCGGTGGAAGGTAATCGCACGTCGTCAATTCCAGATCCTGAAAGGAATACCGCCCACTCCCGGAAAACGTCAGTCTTCTCGCGTCGAGGAACCAGGAATCCGCGACCATATCGACATCCTCGAATTCTCCTGTCCGCCAGATTTGATCATAGCGCCCCCGGGCGGCATGCGCCTCCCGATCCCCGTAAAGCACCACGACATTTCCCACGGCCGCAATCTCTCCGCCGTTGACCCCCTCCATCCGATCCGCCAAAAGTGTTATCGAGGAATCACCTTCCGCCCCAAGTCGCGTCACGGCGACGTTTCCCGTAAGATGAAACCGTCCCGTCGCCGCGTCGTAGGTCGAGCTGTCCGCCTCGATCACCATCCGAGGACCGGCGGCCAATAGGGAAAGTATCAATAATGAAGCGATCATGAATTCCAGCCGCCGATTTCATACCGAGAAAAGGCCGAATGCCTTCGGAAAAGCCGAAAAACACGTGGAGAAAATGGTAGAAGAAGAAAACAAGGCACCCCCGCCGTTCGGAACCCGTTTCTTCTCTCCTCGTTCGGCGTTTCCACTCTTTCCCTCTTGATGAGGGGCCCGACGGACAGCACCCCTAAGGGAATCGACCACAAATGAAGGAAGAAAATTACATCCTTTCGGATCCCTTTCGCTTTTTTACAACGCCTCCGCCCCGGTCGTTTTCTCAGAACCACCCTTTTTGATTCTCGATGTACGTCTGAACGAACTCCTCATCCGATTTGGTCAGATAGATGATCCCCTCGACCAACCCAATGATCCCGACCACAGGCGCCGCGAATCCGCACGTGAGAAGAGTGAGCGCCAACATGATCAAGCCCTCTTTCGTGTAACCAAGAATGAACTTATGGACGCCCAAACTCCCGAGAAGAATCCCACAAATCCCCGCCGGCAATTTCTTTTCCGCCCCAGAAGTCGCCATCTCCTTTACCTCCCCGAATTTATTTCGCACGATCGGACACATTCAAATCCCCAATCGCCGCGCACATCGTATTCTTTTTTCTCGTTTCGCAAAAGAATTTTTTTCTTTTTAGATGATTTGGATTAACATTCTGCCTTACTAGTGTCGTCGGTTGTAAAGAATCAGCGGCGTTTTTGTTTCTCAACTTGAATTAGTTCGGTAACATTTTTTACCTGAATTTTTTTCGAAAGGAGACTGATTTATGGTCACTGTTGGAATGTATTATGACGTCGTCGAGGGAAAGGAAGAGGAGTTCATTTCTTCCTTTCGCTCCGTTTTCGACCTCTTGAAGAAGGGCTTTCCCGGCCATAAGGAAACCCGGCTTTATCGGGATGTTGACAATTCGTCCTCGTTCGTCATCGTCAGCGAGTGGGATTCGGAGGAAGATTTCCGGAGTTTTGTTACGTCGGAGGAGTTCCGGAAAGTTACCGAGTGGGGAGAATCCGAAATTCTGTCGGGCCGACCGAGGCATAAGGTTTACAAGCAGTAACCTTACAAACACCCATGCCGCTTTTCCGGTTCCCCTTTCGTTTAGTCCCTTCGTGAGAAGAGGAGGATCGCGGGCCGTGTCGAGCGAAGGGAACGGACGAGAGCACGAACCGTCGCCTTGGATAGCCGCGGCGACGCTGAGCTCCTGCGGGTTCGAGTTGGCGGTGGCCGTGGGAGGAGGAGCTTGGCTGGGTTCGTGGATCGACCGACATTTCAATACCAAACCGTGGGCGACCGTCGCCGGCTTTCTTCTAGGACTTGCCGTGGGCATCGGTTCGATTCTCGCCACGCTCCGCCGCATCAATCCCCCCTCTCCTTGACATTTTTTGTTCCGTGACCATCCCCATTCTTCTCGCCGCATCGATCCTTCCTCCTCTCTTTCTTCTCCGTTCCCGGCCGTTTCCTGTCGCCGGAACCGCGGTGTTGATCGGTTTCGGAATCGTCATGGCAGCCCATTTTCTGGTCTGCAGACGCGCCGGAAGTGAAACGGAAAGGGTTCTCGGTGGATTTACCGCGGGCTTCCTCCTCAAACTCCTCGGCCTCGGATTCGGTTTCCTCTATTGTCGAACAAAGGGCCTTCCCCCCGGCTCCTTTCTCCTCTCGCTCGTCGGAACCTATCTGCTCGCTTTCGCCTGGACAGCCTACCGTTTTTCGGTATTATCTTGGACCTCGGAACAATGAGTACGGAAGAACTTCTCCATCACGTCCTGGACCGCAAATTGCTCCCGCTCTTTCATTTGCCGGGCTTGGACTTCAATTTCACGCTCCACTTGATGATGCTGTGGGTGGTCTCGCTGCTTGTGGTGTTTCTCGTCGCACGCGCGGCGGCGGCGCGCGCGGCGGGGGGCGGCCGATTGGCGGCCGCCGTTGAGGAGTTCATCGTCCTTATTCGGGAAGAAGTCGTGTACCCCGCAATGGGACCGAAATACGGCAAGAAATATATGCCGTTCTTTCTCACGATCGCCACCCTCATCCTCGTCTCCAACTTCATCGGATTGATTCCTCCGATCCACATCGGACCATTCGTCTTCGGAGGAACTCCAACGGGAAACTTCTGGATCAACCTCGGTTTGGCCTCGCTCACCTACGTCTATGGCATCTTTTGTTGCGCCCGTGAACACGGACTGGCGGCCTATTTCAAATCCTTTCTTCCGGGAGGAGTTCCGTGGATTTTGGCTCCCTTGATCTGGTTCATCGAGTTCGCCGGGATGTTTCTCAAACATATCGTTTTGGCCATTCGTCTCACCGCCAATATGATGGCGGGGCACCTCGTCCTCTTCGCCATTCTCGGGATGGTCGGAATGATCTTCTCCAACGTCGCCAATCCCGCAGGAAAGTTGTTTCTCTCCGCCGGCCCTGTTCTTCTTGCGCTGGGCATCTATCTCCTTGAGGTCCTCGTGGCCATGATCCAGACCGCGATCTTCACCATTCTGGCGGCGATCTTCTTCGGAATGGCCGTCAATCCTCACCACTGAACGCACCTTTCTCAGCCGCCTTCTCGCGGACCCCCCCTCGAAAACCACCGAACACACGGAACTCGCGGAAACAATGGGAAACCACGGAACACACGGAATGACACCGAAGGGAGGAACCCTCGGCATACGCGGGAGGTGCGAGAAGAGGAAAACGTGGGGCGTATCCGAGCGCAACCTGTTGAATCGAGAAACCCGGGGAAAAAGGGCAAACCGACAAGGGAAGAAAAGCATGTCGAAGAGGAACGTGAGAACGACTCTCGGGCTTTTCCGCTTTCTGAGGTTTGACCTGCACTTTTCTGAATTTCAAAAAAAGAAAAACAACACTATTGCCTCAGAACGCGATTTGTGGCACATTGTCTGCCCCTCGCTCGGAAGACGACGGAGCACTCACTTCCGCTTGCAAGGGGCACGATAGAAAATTGTAAACATTTCTGGAGGGTAACAATGACTCTTTTTTCGGATGTCGCGGGTCTGGCTATCGGTCTTGGTCTCGTCCTTATCGGCGGTGCACTCGGAATCGGAAGAATTGGAGCCGGTTCGGTCGAAGCCTCGGCTCGCCAGCCCGAAATCGCAGGCAAGCTCCAAACGCAAATGATCATAACGGCGGGGATGATCGAGGGAGCAACGCTCTTTGCCATCGTCGTCATCGGGTTCATCCTGAAGTAACCTTGACCGGCATTACACACGCTTCTTCGATGCTTCTTTTCCTCGTAACCGCCGCGGCCGAACACGGGGGCGAAGCCACGGGCGGAGGTGCAATCATTGCGCCGGATTTCGCCGTGACGATCGCCACCTGGGTTACCTTCGGCCTTCTCGTCTTTTTCCTCTCGCGTTACGGCTGGGGTCCCTTCACAAAGGCCCTCGACGAACGCGAAGAGAAGATAGCGAACGATGTGCGAAAGGCGGAGGAGGCGCGCGCAGAGGCCCAACGGCTTCTCGAAGAATACGAATCTCGGCTCGGTCGGGCGCGGTCGGAAGCGGACAAGATAATCGTAGATGCTCGGCAACGTGCGGAGGAGATCGCGGCGCGGTTGAAGAAGGAAGCGCAGGCTGACGCCGCCGAGACGATCGAGAAGGCCCGCCAGGCGATTGAAGCCGAACGTGAGGCCGCCGTCGTGGAACTCAAATCCACCGTCGCCGAGGCCGCCGTCTCCCTTGCTTCCAAAATCCTTCGGGAAGACCTGGACCGTCCCAAACATGAACGGCTCATCGAGGAAACGGTCCGCGAAATCACCCCTCACTAAGGACCTTTCTTCGTGCGTTACTCCCTTCTCGCTCGCCGCTACGCCCGCGCTCTCGCGGACGCAACGGACTGTCGGAGCGACCTTCCCAAACTCGAACCGATCCTTCCACGGATCGAACGTCGACTTCAGCTTCCCTTGCTTAATGAAAGGGAACTCCTCGATCTCCTTTCCGGGCTTCACCTTGATCCAATCACCCGAAACCTTCTTCGATTGCTTTGCAAAAAAAAACGGCATGCGTTGCTCCCGGAAATTCTCGCCGCGTACCACGAAATTGCGGAAGAGCGAGCGGGTATTCGGCGCGCCGAGATTACGACAGCCGTTCCGATTTCTGATGAAAAAAAGAAATTGATCGAAAACCTCGTCCGGTCTCTCAGTGGTGCAAAACGGGTTTCTTTGGCGACAGCGGAGGACCCGGAAATCATCGGCGGACTGATTCTCAAAATCGGCGATACCCTCCTCGACGGTAGCGTTCGCTCGAAACTCGCCGCCTTCCGCCAGACGGCCTTGGAATAATCCGGACAGGAGGTTTTCCTCCTCCCGTTCCTACCACGTTTCCCGTGGTCGCTTCCCTTCCGTGCATTCCGAGTGTTCCGTAGTTCCCCTCCCCTCCCCGTGTCATTCCGTGGCTTCCGTGATCCTTTCGTTTACCGTTCTTCGTCCACCGTTTTTCGTTTCTTTGCCGAATTCCTTCGGAATGCCGCGCCGTTCTTTCGCAGGCAAGATGCCTGCACTCCACCTTTTCACTTTTCCCTTTTGACTTTTGCCTTTCTTTTTTCCGTGTCTTCCGTGTCTTCCATAATTCCCCTCCTCTTCCACGTCTTCCGTGGTTGGTTTTTGCCTTGACAAAATCCCTTATTACAGCCATTGTCTCCCCGTTCACTCGTACGGCCCCATCGTCTAACGGTTAGGACGCCAGATTCTCAATCTGGTAATCGGGGTTCGATTCCCCGTGGGGCCAAATCTTTCGGCAAACTCCAAAATTTGAATTTCCCTCTGGAGATGTTTTCGATGAAAAAAAAATTTCGGTCCAAGACTGAATGTTCAAAAAACGACTCGCGACCACAATATGACTGCGATACGTTTCCGTACTGGGTTTCAACCGCGGATTACTACGCCGCGAAAAAGAGATACGGGCACTTCCTCGATGAAACATCCGCTTATGAGATCACGAATCCCGAGACTCCCCGCCCCTGGCTCAATTACCTCTGTAACGATCGATTTGGCGCTGTCGTCTCGAACAAAGGACTCGGCTTCTCGTTTTACAAGACGACTCTCTTGCGTATCACGCGTTACGATCACCCGATTGATTATCTCCCTCGGGAGTTTCGGGATGGGCGACGGATTTTGTATCGAAAAGAGAACGGAGAGTGGCTCGACCTCTTCACCTCCTCCGGCCCTTCCCTCAAATGCACTCACCGGCCGGGGTTCACAACTCTGGAAACGGAACATGACGGGATTCACTTTTCATGGACCCTCTTCGTTCCTCGTACCGACCCGGGAGAATGTCATGAATTGCACGTTCGCAATACCACCGATTCCCGGAAGGCATTCCGGATAGCCGCGGAGATCATCTGGAGTTGTGCTCATTTCGGAATCCATACGGCCGAAGAAGGGATCCCCTACATTTCTACGCCGGGACGCCACCAGACGACCTCCACAAGTCCTCACTGCTGTTCCCTCTACACAAACAACGACGAACTTCCCGTGGAACTTTTTTCCTTCTTCCTCTCTCCCGATCTCCGGAACACCTCTGTGACTCCCGAAATCGTCGCGGGAACGCGGGGCCGCGAATTTCTTTTTCCCCACGCCAGACTCGAGGATCACATTTCCCTAGGCCCAAAAGAAGAACGAACCCTACGTTTTTTCCTTGGAGCGACTGAATCTTCGTCGGAAATCGAGGTTCTTCGTACCCGTTATTTCGCCCCCGATACCTATGGGAAAGAAAGGCGGAATCTCGAAAATTTTTGGAACACACGCATTCAATACCCCTCCGTCGAACTTCCGGACAAGAACCTCTCTCGTTTTCTCAACGTCTGGTTTAAAAACCAACTTCATCTCACTTTCCATTACGCTCGGTCGGGCCATTGGGGCTTCCGCGATACGATACAGGATGCTTGGGGTTACACGTTATTGGAACCGGAAATCGCTCGCGAACGATTACTGCTCGTCCTCCGACACGTCCTCCGGGACGGACGGTGCCCGCGGAACTTCTCCAAGTTCGGTCCGAACCATCCGCACGATTTCCGGCTCTTCATGGATTCCGGAACTTGGATCCCCTGGGCTCTTCTCGATCTGATCAAGGAGACGGGAGACTTCTCGTTGCTGGAGGAGCCCCTGCCCTACCTCGATGACCCGAAACCGGAGTCCGTCTCTCGCCACGTCGAACGCGTCCTCGATCTCCTTTACGAAAGACGCGGGCGTTACGGTCTTTGCCTGACGGGCGAGGGGGACTGGAACGATGCCCTGGAGGGGATCAGCCGGGACGGCGATGCCGTCTCAGCTTGGTTGACGATCGCGCTCTTTCACGCTCAAAACCTCTACGCGGATTTAATGGATCGTATCGGAGACCGCTCTAAAGCCGAGAAATATCGACGGCGTTCCGCGGAATTGAAGCAGGCTCTCAACGATCACGCCTGGGACGGCGAATGGTACCTTTACGGCTTCACGGGAAGCGGCCGGCCGATCGGCTCGCACAAAAATAAAGAGGGCCGAATTCATCTAAACGCACAGACGTGGGCCATCTTTACCGGACTGGCGGACGAGGAAAAACGGCGAAAAATCTTCGCTTCGATTGATCGTCATCTGCAGACGCCGCTTGGGGCCGCACTTCTGGCTCCACCGTACGTCGAGGAGGGGGACGAAGTCGGCCGCATCGCACGATTGGAACCGGGGACATTCGAGAACGGGTCCGTGTATCAACATGCCGTCGCTTTTCAGATCTTCGCGGAACTTTCCGCCGGTCGCGGAGAACGGGCCTATGATCTCTTCCGGCGGATTCTTCCGACCAATCCCGAGAATTTCGATGCGCGACGGACAAGTGAACCCTATTGCACCGGCAACTTCTACTGCGGCCCCGGCCATCCCCGCTTCGGACAGAACTTCTTTTCGTGGTTCACCGGAAATGTGGCCTGGTTCCTGCGCGCCGCCTATGACGAATTCCTCGGGGTCAAGGCGGACTTCGACGGTCTTCGTTTCGAACCGAAAGTTCCGAGGGATTGGAAGGAATACCGCGTCATAAGGCGTTTCCGAGGAGACACGTATCGGATTCACTTCCGAAGAGCCGACAACGAAAGAGATGTCGGCATTTCCGAACGACGGGAAAAAGACACTGTCTTCGTCGAATGCTCATTTCTTTAAGATTTCGCTTTTCACACGTCGCTCCGTCGTTCGTCAATGACCGGTCTTATCCACCCTTACCTACACTTTTTTGTAAATATCACTTCGAAAACGGAGACGGAACACACTCCCAGGAAAATGAATACGATGGATATTCCCATTAGGGCTTGTTCTTGTTCCGGTTACGTCACTTTATTGTTGGTGCCTCCTCTCTTCCTCTACTTTTTCTCGTTTTCACGCTCTTATAGCCACAACAAGCCTTTTACACTGTTATGCTTCCAGCCTTGAGTTGCCGTCTTTCGAATGCTAAAAACGAATTCGTGTTGACGTCACTCGAATCTTGGGGGCGAACGATCCGGTCCCGTTGTCACCTTCGCCGACTCCGTTGGGTGGATGAGGAATGGCACACCGAATCCTCCTCGTGTCTTGCCGTCGGCGAACGACGGAGTTACGGAGATGTTTGCCTGCCCCGCGAAAAAGGAACGGCCCTCGACTGCCGCTCCCTGGATCGAATCCTTCATTTCGATCCGGAAGCGATGGTCCTGACTTGTGAAGCCGGCCTTCGTTTCAGTGCCCTTCTCGACTTCCTCGTACCGCGCGGATTCTTTCCACCGGTCGTTCCCGGCACGAAAGGAATAACCGTCGGTGGAGCCGTGGCGAATGACATTCACGGCAAAAACCACCACAAGGACGGTTCCTTCGGAAATCACGTTCTTTCTCTTACATTGCGCCATCACGGAAGAACGATCGAAACTTCACCTCAAACGAACCCCCACCTTTTCCGAGCCACCATCGGAGGCCTCGGTCTGACGGGTCTGATCCAGGACGTGACTTTCCGGCTGCGCCGAATACCTTCTTCCTGGCTCCTCCAGGAACATATTCCCTTCTCCTCGCTCGAAACCTTCCTCGACCTCGATCGCTCCTCCTCAGAAGAATGGCCGTACACGGTTTCTTGGATCGACTGGGCATCGCGATCTCCAAAACTCTTCGGTCGAGGGGTCTTTATCCGGGGACGCGAAACCGCTGATATCCCCTCCACGCGTGCACGATTCGAAAGGGCCCCGACTAATGTGGGAACAATTCCCTTCCGCCCCCCCCTCCGCTGTCTTTCCGAAATCGGTCTCAGCCTCTACAACTCACTGACCCTTCACACAAGACTCTCCTCTAAGGAAAACGGCCTCGTCCACTTCGATCCCTTCTTCTTCCCCCTGGACCATATCGAAAACTGGAATCTGCTCTATGGCCCGAAAGGATTTTTCCAATACCAGGCGGTCTTTCCCGAAGCGAAAGCGTCGAGCGCTCTGGAGAAGTTGGAAAAGGTTCTTTTCGACGCTCCGATACGCTCCTTTCTCACCGTCCTCAAGCGCTTCGGCTCGAAAAACCCCACCGGTTATCTCTCCTTTCCTCGCGCGGGGATCACCGTAGCACTTGATTTCCCGAACATCCCCCCCCACACTCTCGACTTGATGGAACGAATCGACCAAATCGTCCTCGAATCGGGCGGAGCCCTTTATCCGGCCAAGGACGCCCGTATGTCCCCTTCGCTTTTCCGGCACTCCTTCCCCAACCATTCCCTCTTCCGAGAACACATCGATCCTCTCTTTGCCTCCCGCTTCTCCGACCGTATCGGTTTGACCTCGCCGTGACGGACTCGTCTTTTCCCGCCGAGAAAGGCAAGCGCCTCTTCGTCTGCGGTGCAACCTCGGCGATCGCCCTTCCCGTATGCCGTCGGCTCGCCGCTGATTCCGCCTCGTTCTTTCTCGTCGCCCGGAACGCACAACGGCTCGATCGCGTCGCAGCCGATTTGAGCACGCGCGGAGCCGCCCGCGTCGAGACACGATGCCTCGATCTGACCAAGACGGCGAGACATTCCGATCTCGTCTCCGAAGCCTTCGCTACCTTTGGTGAATTCGATATCGCTTTCCTTGCCCACGGAATTCTCGGTGACCCGTCACGTGTTGTCGAAGATCCGAAGGAAGCCGAAAAGGTTCTTCAAACGAACTTCACTTCCGCTGTTTCTCTACTCACTCTTCTTGCCAACCGCTTCGAAAAACAAAGGCGGGGCACGATCGCGGTGATCACAAGCGTGGCCGGTGACCGAGGACGGAAAAGCAATTACGTGTACGGCAGCGCCAAGGCGGGACTGACCGTTTTTCTGCAGGGGCTTCGCCATCGACTCCATTCCGCGGGAGTCCGAGTCGTCGCCATCAAGCCGGGGTTCATTCTGACACCAATGACCGAAAACCTGGCGAGGAAACCACTCGCGGTGGAACCCAAGCAAATCGCACCGGACATTCTTCGTTCCTTCGAAAGCGGTCCCGAGGAAGTTTACACGCCGTGGTTTTGGAAACCGATCATGACCGCCATTCGTTGGATTCCGGAGCCGCTATTCAAACGCCTGGATCTCTAAACGCGAGAGCGTCCTCTTTCTACTCCTCCCCCAACCGCTCCACCGCACGAACGGCGATCCGATACGACACCGCCGTCACGATGGAGGAAAGCACGACGAGTCCGATCACGCAGCCGAGACTGAGCGGATGAAGAAAACGGCTTCGCATGAAAGCCAGCGCGTAGGTGGGCCGGACAAGAAGAACGATCGTTGAGGTAACGAAGAGAAGAGAGCAGAGCATAAAGACGATCCCCCCTAAAGACGACGAAATCTCGAAAACGTTCTTCTTATCGAAGGCAGGCATCGCCGCGCCGCAGGCGATCCCCATCGCCGTAACGGCGAGGCAGATCAGGAGGGTGGCGCCGAGCCAAAGAAGAAAGAGCGGAGCGGAGATTCGTATGAGAAGGTTCGCTCCGCTGACCACGATCCCGGCAACGAGAGCCAGGGGCAGGAAGATGACACCGCTTTTCACCAGCACGTATGTCCGCGCCGACAAAGGGGCGGTCTGCAGGGTCCAGAAGGGCTTTCCCTCGAGAGATATCGAGGGATAAACAAACCGGACGGCGACGGCCGCCGTCACAAAACCGGCAAGGCCGAGGTTGAGGAACGCCACCAGCACCCGCGCGGCGGGATGAAGATAATATGGAACCTCCCGGAGATTGGCGAGGTGAAGCGCGACGACGGCAAGAAGAAGCGCGAGATGAGACCATTGGAGCGGATCCCGCACGTTCGTCATAATCTCCTTGTACACGAGAAGCCGCACGCCCCGCGGAAATCGTTCCGCAAGAGCGCGCGCTCCCTTGTCGAGGCGAAAGAGTCGTTCCAGAAACGACGGTTTTCGGGCATCGGCGGAGACGGGCCGATCCGTCTCGTAGAACCAACCGACAAGCCCCCCTGTCAGAACAATCGCACCCAGCGCGTACATCCCCAATCCTTTCGCGGCGCCGACCGCCGCCGCATATTTACCGGGCACGGCGGACTGAAAGGCGCGCGTCATAAGATTGAAGGGAAGATTGGGGCTACCCGGGAGCATCAATTCTCCAAGAAATTCCGCGAAATTCTCGGAAAAATTCTTGACTTTCATCAGTTTCGCGGGAGAAAGAAGCCGATAGAAGGAGACGAGGAAGAGCGAGAGGACCGCGCCGGCGGCGAGAACCCCCCCGCGCGCCTTGTCCACGGGCATCAGTTTCATCAGAAACGTAACGGTCACGATCCCTGCCAGCACCGGCGGGATGGTGTAGAGCGTGAAAATCCCGAGCGAAACTGGAAAATGGGCGTAAGATCGCCCGAGCGCGCGGGTGTAACCCGCCATCACGGGCACGACGATGAGAAACGCGACCCAGACCGTCGTGAAATAGACGGAGAGGCTCTTGAGGGAAAAGAGGCCCCGGCGGGAAAGAGGGGAAGAAGCGAGGAAATCGATATCCTCGTCGAAATAAAGCGTGTCGATCGCGGCGATCATCGCTCCGAAGAAGAGAAGCGCTTGTATGACAAGGAAAAGAAGGCTCAGCAGGCGGCGCATCAGAACAAGTGCAATCAATTCGACCGTAATCCCTCCGACCCGGAGAAAAGAATGAAAGAGCCGGTAGGAGAGGTATTCGGCGGAAACAAGGAAGGCGATGAGAAGTCCACCGAAGAGGAGAAAACGTAAACGGTCCTCGGGGCCGGCCGCCTTCAGGGCACCGATCGCATTCCGCACCTCGGCTCGACAAACCGCAAGGAAAGCCCTCGTGCTCCTCATCCCCGATTTCCCCCCCCTCGACCGCTCAAACCGCGGAAACATTGAGGGGCTTCTCTGTCGAAACCGATTCTCGAAACCTTCACGACTCCCGGCTCTTCTTGCGCAGCTGCGGACGTTGTATCGTCCTCGCGGCGGCCCGCGCCAAGGC
>RFFU01000127.1 GCA_003697085.1 Candidatus Hydrogenedentota bacterium | reverse complement strand
TACCCGCCCAGGGGAATCCAGCTGAGGCGATACTCCGTCCCATTTCGCGTCCAGGAACAGATTTTCGGCCCGAACCCGATCGAGAAAGAATAGACTTTAACGCCGAACTTCTTCGCGAAGAGAAAGTGGCCGAATTCGTGGATAAAGACCGCCGGACCGATGACGGCACAAAAGGCCACCGCCGCCGTCAAGATATTGATCACGTATTCCATCGAATAAAATTGGCTCTCCTATCTTGATGGAGATTTTAGCATATCGCGCTTCATCAGAGAACCCTTCCTTCATTCCTTGAAAAAAACACACGTTTATTCCGAAAACGATGTATACACGCTTTGCCTCCACTAAGTCGCCGGCATTTTCAGGACTTCGCCGTTTCTTGTTCGGCGATTCGTGCACAGAACCCTCGAAAGCAGAACGCATGTTTCCGTATCCTAACGATACAAACCTATTCTCTTCCGTTCCCCCCCCCTTTTTTCCTCTTTATTGAAGCGGAAGAGCGTTTCATTCCATCACATCCCCCACGGCTATGACGCTTCCTTCCCTTTCCGATCCCATACCTTCCACGGAGGGTTCTTTTTTCTCCATAACTCATTCAAATATTTATAATCCCTATACGTATCCATACACTGCCAAAACCCTCGATGATGGAACACTTTCAATTCCCGATCCTTCGCCAGTTTTTCCAGCGGCCCTCTTTCAAGAATACAGCTCTCCTCTTCCCCTAAATACTCGAATATTCTCTTGTTGAAAACGAAGAACCCCCCGTTAATCGAGGTCTTGTATTCTTTGGGTTTTTCGCTGAACGATATGACCTCATCCTCTTGGATCGCGAGTTCTCCATATCTCGAGGGCGGAAACACCCCTGTAACTGTTCCGATTTTTCCGTGTCTTCTGTGAAAGGCGACCGTTTCCCGAATGTTTAAATCCGTCACACCGTCTCCGTAGGTGAGCAAAAACGTGTCGGAGTCGATATACTTTTCGATCCGTTTTACGCGAGCCCCCGTCATCGCATCGATTCCTGTATCCACCATCGTTATTTTCCAGCGGCCGACGTCCTCACCGTTGTGTAGCTCGATCCCCCCGCTGCCAAGATCTATGGTAAAATCATTATTCAAAATATTATAATTGTAAAAGTATTCCTTGATGATTTCCCCCTTATATCCGAGACAAAGGATAAACTCTCGAAAGCCATAATGGGAGTAAATTTTCATGATATGCCATAAAATCGGTTTCCCGCCAATCTTCACCATCGGCTTCGGTTTTATCTCCGTTTCTTCTCTCAGCCGCGTCCCTTTTCCGCCGCATAAAATAACAACCTTCATAACTCAACACCGTCTCCGAAAGCTTTCATCTCCTATTTTGTGACGTTCATTTGTTTCTCAAGACACCTCACCGCTATCGCCCCCTCGAACGGACTTCAATATACATCCCGCAAGAGCCGAACAAAACGAAAAAAGTATTTTCTTTGGGGATGGACTTAAGAACCCGGGAGGCGGTTCGGTTATCTACAGCAATAGGTTGAAGAACGCCTTTCCTCTCTCGTCAGATTTCTCAGACACACCTCGAACGGCGAGTTCCCTATTCTGTCGCGCCGTTCACAGCGCCATGTTTGATGCCGTTCGATTTGCTTTCCGGCAGACCGATCAGTGCCGCCGCCACCCACCGGCCACCGCATCCTTCGTTCTTCTGAAAAGCCACAACAAACAATAGTGAAGATAAAATTTCCAGTATCGCTCCAACAAAAGCCGTCGTGGAACGCGGTTTTCATACAGTTTCATAAAATAAAGGTTTTTTTCATAATAACTCCGCAAATTCGATGACAAATTATCGCGATGCATCCGATATATCGCCAGCGGTTCATCAATATATTCGACCTTATGTTTCCGGGATATCCGAAGCCACATCTCATAATCTTCAAACGCGATCAATTTCTTATCTGTGTTAAAATAGTATTTCTCTTTTTTATCGTTTCTTATCATCACCGTCAGACAACCGATAAAGTTCACCGAACCAAAGAGTTTTTCAAATACCGCTCCTCGATATAATTTTTGATGCTTCGGGCCAATACCAACAACCTTGCTCTCCTTTTTAATATAAAATCTCGAATACACCAGGAACACTTCCGGGTTTTCTTCAAGAATTCTTACTTGTTTTTCGAGCTTTTCCGGAACCCACAAATCATCCGAATCCAAAAACGCTATGTACCGTCCTCTTGCAACTTTCATCCCCGCATTTCTCGAAGCCGCAACAACGCCGTTGTTGGCAAACTTTCTGTAGACAATGTTGTCGTGCTTTTTTCTGTATTCGGCAACTATCGTCTCCGTCTCGTCTTGCGAAAAATTGTCTATGATGATTATTTCGTGGTTCGTGTGGGTTTGCGCCAACACCGATTCGATTGCATCTCGAATATACGCGGCGCGATTATAGGTCGGCATAATGACCGAGACGAGCGGTGTTTCCTCCTTCCTCTTCATATCAGAAACTCTTTGCAGAGCAACAGCGTTTTCATTATTTCCTCTTCCATGTTTTCTTCCAATTCGAAACCCGTGCTCACAAGCTTGTCTATCGAATACCTAAACCGACCGGAAATCCTATCGTCATCCTCATTCTTGTTTATTTCGATTTTTACACTCTTGCCGAAAACGCTTTTATATACCTCGGCTATTTTTTCCCCCACCTCGGCGATAGACAAGCAATTGTCCCCCCCCAAATTAAACAGTCCATCTTTCCAATCGTTCGGGCGTTTAAATATAAAGTGTTCCACGGCACGAGCAACATTATGAAGAGAAATAAAATCCCGATATTGCCCTTTCGATTTAATGACCATCCTCCCACACGTTACAGCCTGCCTGCATAAATCATTGAAGACCAAAGTCCAGCGATCCACGTTCTTGTCCATCGGATATCCATAACCGTTCGAAAGCCTCAAGATCAACGTTTGAACTCCGTGATAACGATGAAAAAATCGCGCGTAATTTTCGGCGGCCAGATGCGTGATCGCATAAGGATGAAACGGTTTTGTGGGGGTATTTTCATCGATTAAATCAGACTCCGCCGCACCATAAACATGTATCGTTGAAAAAAAGATAAATTTTTTTATCTGCTTTTCTTTTGCATGCTTCAAAAGTTTATATGTTCCCATCGTATTTACTTCATTCGCCGCCTCAGGGGCCTTAAAGGAAACGAGTTCATTAAGAGCCGCAAGATGTACGATCACATCGATATTATTCTCCAAACATTGTTTGATTGCTTCCTCTTCAACAACGTTTAGTTGGAGTATCTCTAGTTCAGCGGCCCATGGTGGCTTTTCGAGAGGCGGCTTTCGCGTTGTGACGTACAGATTTATTTCCGGATGCGTTCGCTTCAGATAGACGGCGAGGCGCCCCCCAACATAACCTAAACCGCCCGTTATCAATATATTCATTCGTTCTTCATCCTTCTCGGAAACGTGTGTTCTAAAAGATCTCTCTCGACACGCGACCCTCGGCAAGACCCGATCGCGCTTTTTCCACCCTATTCTTCACTCCTATCCCCCCCAAACCTTGGATCCGCTTTCGAACGGAATTCGTTCGTGGTAACGAACAACCTCCTCGTACTGCATCTTTGCCAGAAACCGACCGACTTTCCAAGAAGATATCCCACATCATCATATTCCACAAGAAGACTAAAATTTCCCGCAGTGAAAAAGACAAACTGCTCATGGGTATCACTGACACCATCCTTCTTCAAAGTCTTTTCTCTTCCGCCGCCGGTAAACACAACCCCTTGACCCACACCTTATCTCCGACAGGTTGCGGCTCCTCATCTGCCTTGTTTTCGAAGTCTTAGGGCCAGTTCGACTTTTGTCGCTTTTCTTTTCGTCGTGTGCTCATTCAAATCGAATCATTTTTCGGACGTCGGTAAAACAGAATTTCCCCGAAAATAATCTCCGACGATCCGCCTTTTCCATTACGGGTTAAATGGACCTCTCTTTCCCTATGTCTTTTTTTCTGACGAACCTCTCCGCGGTGACACGGGCCCATTCGTCCGCTTCGCGAATCACTCCCTCATCACTCTCTTCCTTCACCTCGTGCCGCTCCAAAACCTCCGTCACGATCCGCGGGATCGCTCCAAAGGAAATCCGTTCTTCCAAGAACGCCTGCACGGCGACCTCGTTCGCCGCATTCACCACCGCTCCGGCCGTCCCCCCCTTCTCGAGGCACCGGTAGGCGAGATCGAGCATCGGGAAGGCCTCGCGGTCCACCGGCTCGAAGGTCAGATCCTTCAAACGTTCGAGATCCAAAGGCGCTGAAAAATCTCCATCTTTCATCAACGCCCGCTGAATCGGGATACGCATATCCGGGGGAGCCAGTTCGACGATCACGGTTCCATCACGGTTTTCGACCATCGCGTGAATGATCGACTGCGGATGCACCACAACCGCAATCTCGTCGGGGGAAAACCCGAAAAGGTGATGAGCCTCGATCACCTCGAGCGCTTTGTTCATCAATGTCGCGGAATCGATCGTGATCTTCGGCCCCATCGACCAGGTCGGATGATTCAACGCCTCGGCGACGGTGACATCGTCGAAAGACCCGGCCTTTCTCCCGCGAAACGGGCCTCCGGAAGCCGTGAGAATGACTCGCCGGATTCGCGAACGATCCCGGCCGCACAGACAGGCCTCCAAAGCGGAATGCTCGGAATCGATCGGCCGAATCGTGGCGCCTTTTTCCCGCGCCAGGCGCATAACAAGTTCGCCGGCGGTCACGAGCGATTCCTTGTTCGCAAGAGCCAGGGTCTTCCCGGATCGCACCGCGGCCAAAGTCACGCTGAGTCCCGCGGCTCCCACGACCGCATTGACGACGATGTCAACGTCCTCTCGCGAGGCCATCTCCGCCAACACCTCATCTCCCCCGGGCAGATCGTCCCGCGGTTCCGCCAGAGCCAGATCGGATACGGAGAATTCCCGGGCCAGTTCCTTCAATCGAGCGGCGTTCCGTCCCGCCGCCAGTCCCACAACCTCGAAGCGCTTGCGATGTCGCCGGACAATCTCGAGCGTGTTCTCGCCGATCGAGCCGGTACATCCGAAAACGGCAATCCGTTTTTTCTCAATCTTATCCAGAATACTCTTCCTCTCTTCTCCACTTCGCAATTTCGCCGTGGCGGTAACTCTATAAGGACCGGAAGTTTATGAGAAGCCTCCACCGCTTGAAATGCGCCACATCGCCCGGGTGTGATTTTATTTTGTAGGTAGTCACCCGGCCAGCGTAATAGGGAGGGGAAGGGCAGGGAAAAGGGCAAGCACAAGGGAAAAAAGGAGAAGGATCAAGGATGGGGGCGAAGGCAGGAGTAGTGGCGGAAAAAGGCGCTACCGCGCTTGTTCTCGTCCGTGCTCGTCCCGGCGAGGACGCCGGGACGTCCATCGGTGGACCAGCAATGGAGGGGCGGATGCCCTCGTCCGCGTACCCCGCCGCGGCATACGCCTAAAGGTCCATCCCTGGGCATCTCCAACGGCTCGTGAAGCCGTTCCAAGGCGTTTTCGACTGTCCAAACCTACCTACAAATCAAAACCGCGCCACCTCGGCCCGCGGCTCCGCCGGGGGAACACTCTTTCCTTGTCTCGTCCCGACGCGAAGCCGAGCCTCGGTACCGCCTGCTCCCACTGCGGACCGGAGAAGAAAAAGACTCTTTTTCCTACCTCACGATCATTATCTTCTTGACGACACGTTGCCCGGAACTCGACGTGATGACGACGATGTACATCCCCGACGCTAATTCCGCACCGGCATCGTTGCGCACATCCCAGTGGTACCGTCCCTCGTTATCACTCTTGGAGAAGGTCGCTACCTTCCT
>RFFU01000014.1 GCA_003697085.1 Candidatus Hydrogenedentota bacterium | reverse complement strand
TGCCGGGAGATGGTGCCGGGCATTAACTTTTTAACTTTTGCGAACAGTCCAGCAGCCGTTTCCAGGAGGCTCTCTTTCCAGGAGGCACTCATGGGGAAAAAGTTAAAAAGTTAATGCCCGGCACCTTTTACTAAAATCGGAGGGTGAAGCAGGCTCCGCCGGAAGGAAGATTCGAGGCCTCGATGGTGGCGCCGTGGGCCTTGACGACCGAGGCGGCGATCGCCAAGCCCAAGCCAAGTCCGGCCCCGCGGGCCCCGGTTGTGTACCGTTCGAAAATCCGAGGCAGGAGGTCTTCGGGGATCCCCGGCCCATCGTCTATCACTCGACACTCCACACGTCCGTTTCCGCGTCGTAAGACGATCTCAACTCGCCTCTTCGCATATCGCGCCGCGTTCTCCAAAAGGTTTCGGATCGCCTGTCGCAACCAGATGCGGTCCCCGCGAACCAGAAACGACTCCCCGCCCTCCCGGCTCCCCTCCTCTCGAACCGAAGCCTCGACGGAGTTTTTCTGCAGAACGGCCCGCGCGTCCTCCAATGCCTCCTCCGCCACCGCCCGCAGAGAAATTTCCTCCATCTTCATCTCGAGTCGCCCGGTTTCGAGGACGGTGAAATCGAGGAAGCGGTCGATGAGACTCTCCAGCCGTTCCGCGCTGTTCTTGGTTCCGACCAACGCCCGGCTCAGGCGCGGGTCATCGACGGAAAGGTCACGAAGAAGAAGATCGACGCTTCCAGCGATGGTCGCTGCTGGAGTACGAATCTCATGGGCGACGGCTGTAAGGAATTCCCGTCTCCTGCCATCGAGTTCTTTCCACCTTCTGTTCGCGGCATCCAATTCCCTCACGAGAACCTCGGCCTCCCACCGTCCTTGCTCGATTCTTCCGATCAAGCGGCAAAGAACGAAGGAGAGGAGAAGGCCAAGGAGAAAGAGGCCTCCCGGCAAGAGCCATTTTTGCGGTGCCGCTCGTTCGGTCACATAGAACACAATCGACCAGGGTCTTCCCCACCGCTCGACCGTTCGCACCGTTACTTCCGATCCCGATGCCGATCCGTTTCCGAGCGAGACATCGAGCCAATCCGTTCCAAGATCGCGCCGCAACAACGAGACGAAGCGGGCGCGGGAAAAGCAAGCAAAGACGAGGCCGGTGTTCTTTCGATTCGCCGGCGGCGCTTCAAGAAAAAGCACGAAACCCTCCTCTTTCATCCGCGCCTCCTTCCCTTTTCTCGCAATCCGAGAGAACTCTCTGAGCGCCGGAACAATTGGAGGAGACGTTGCCTCCGCAACGAAGTCGCGCATAGCCGCAAGACAGGTGTCGGCGCAATTTCTCCCCCAGGTATCCAGAGCATCCCGATAAACCACTTCGAGAATACCGGTATCACCTTTCTTCTTGATCTCGGCGAACCCGACGACGGAGATCAACGGGGCTTTGGCCGGAACCTCGAGCGCCGAAAGAAAATCCTCCCACTCGTTCGGCTCGACCTCCCGACTGGCCCGAAAGAGTCCTCGGAGTGATTCGAGAACGAACTCGATCCGATCGAGCTCGTGCATCGCGTCGTAAACCGTTCGCGACTCCAAGCGATTCCGTCGAAGCGCCTGCGCCGCCTCTTGCCAGTAGTACCCGATCGCCGTCGTCCCCAGGGTCGCGATCAGCGAAAGAACAAAAACGATACAGGGGAGGCGCCGCGCGGAAAGGGGAACGGGTAGGCAGGAAGAAGATGGAGGAGGACAGGCTCCACCATCTCGTCCCGATGACCGAGGATTATCGCGACGCAGAAACGCGAACGGCACCGTTTCCCCCTCCCTTCATCTCGGCTACGATCAGCGCATGGAAATCGCCCAGGATTGCGGAATCAGCCGGCAACGACTCCTCCACCATCCTCCGTGTTTCCTCGTACCCCGAAAAAGGAATTCCTTCTCGTCTAAAAAGCCTTGCCGTGTAGGCATCCACGACGAAGACCGGACGCTGGAAACCGTAGCAGAGGATCGAGTCGGCCGTTTCCGGCCCCACTCCCTTTCTCTCGAGGAACCATTTTCGAAGTTCCTGTGAATCCCGGCGCCGCAGCCGCCAGATTCCTCCTGCGGACTCGATATCCCGTGCCAGACATCGAAGGCGGTCAGCCTTCTGGTTAAAATATCCGGCACTGCGAATCAACTCCTCCAGATTCCGACATCTCCAGACCTCTCGAGGAGAAATTAACCCGTTCCGCTTGAGGTTTTTCAAGGCCGCGGCGGCATTGCGCCAGGCCGTGTTCTGCGTCAGGATGGCCCCCACAATGATCTCGAACGTCTCACGGGAATCCGTCCGCCGTCCTTCGCGCCCCGGGCGGTAGAGGGGTTCAAGCCCATGGCGGCTCGTCGTTGGCCACCAGCCCTGCGGGCCGTGCTTCGCCCGAAGAATTTCGAAGAGCCGGCGGATCCTCGCGCCGGAGTCCGTCATTCCTCTCCTCCGACCACTCTCCGCTTCACCCCTTCCTTTCTCTCCGCCGTCGCCTCTCCCTCGCCGGCCAAAATCGCCGCTATCTCGCTTCGCGAATACCATCGGCCGGTACCGATGCCGGGACAGAAACGGCCCTCCTTTTCCCAGGACCTTCGCGACTTGAGAATCTCCGGCCAGAAGGGATAGGAACGACATTGTGAGGGGCGAACGTCATAAACGCGACAACCGTCTCTCCACAACGGACATCCTCCGTGGGGGCCGTCCTCCATAAACCGCCCGTTCATATCATCCTTATCCGTGAATTTGCCGCGAAACGCCTTCAGAGACAGACCCAAGGCTTCCGCTAAGCGTCTATCCTCCCCTTCCCCCTCTCTCAACTCCACGATGCCCTCTCGAAGACAGCATTTGTGACAATCCGGTTGGCAGGAGAAACGCAAACCGGTCGCGTACCACGGTTCCTGAGAAAGACGTGGTTTTACCTTCTTCATAATCCCCCGGCACGCGCCGGTACCAGCGAGAGAATCCGCTCGGCAAGAAACGCCGCTTCCTCGAGATCCCGCACGCGATAAATCCACTCGGATCGGCAAAAGCGGTTCCACGGTGCATCAAGCAGGATGACGGGAATCCTTTCCTCCGAGAACTCCCGTGCGTGAACCGGAGCATCCTCGATGACCAACACCGGCCGTTTCCCCTTCCCACGAAGGTACTCACGCTTCGAGGGACTCTCCGTAACATAAACCTCGTCCACCTCGATGCCGTTTCTCTCGAGCCATTCCCTCGTAAGGTCAAACACCGCCTCGGGACGATTGGAGACAACGGCGAGAGCGGCGAATCGCTTCAGTCTCTCCACAAGTTCCCGCGCGTAGGGAAACGGCTCGAGGTCTCGCCACATCTCCCTTTCATTGAAAGTCCTCCAGACGAGGGCATTCTCTTCCGGGGAAAGGCCCAAGGCCTTCGCGAAAGAATAATCCGTTATCTCCTCCCGCGTCGCGTTCCGATTTGTTATGTCATTGATCAGTCCGCGATATACCGTCTCGAAATCAGCCAGGACATTATCGAGATCGAGAAGAATCATCTGCGGATCGCAAACTTTCTCTCCAATGAAATCGTCAGCGAAGCCGGGGGGCGGGAGACTCAATCACAATCGGCTCTTCCCCGCTTTCCGCCGCCTCCGACTTCGTTTCCGGCTCGCCCCGAAGTGTCGGCTCCGGCTCCAGCAAAACCGGCTCGTTTTCCTCCGCGGTTGAGCGCGACTCCTGCTCGACCGCCGAACGACTTCTCGTTTCTTTTTCCGCCCGCTCCTCCCGTTCTCCGCTCGGCTCGTGATCGGATTTCCGCACCGTGGGGCTGGCTTCAAGGATGGCGGGGCGCGGAGGAGGAGGCGGAGGGGCGGTGGATCTTTGCGGCAGCGGTTCCATCTCCATCGGCGGTTCCGAGAGAACCTTCTCGCGGAACCCGGCGCCTCCCTTGAGGACCCAATGCCCGGGTTGCTTTTCGACCCAGATTCCGCGCGGGAGAACCTGATACCGCGCGAAAGCCATCACTCGTTTGACGGCGGAAGCTTCGGCCTCCGGAAGCCCTCGCTCCTTCAAGAAGGTCTCCACGATCACCTTCCGATCCCTGTTCTCGGCGTCGATAATCTCCTGCTCGGCACGAGTCAACTCGCTCGGAGCCACACGCGGAACGAGTTCGTTATCCGCGCTCTCCCCGGCGGCCCCTCGGGAAAGCAAACCGAAGACCTCCCCGAAACGGCGCTTTCTTCCCAGGATCGCATCCCCGAGTTCCGGGGTCATCGTCACGCCTGTCATGGCGAAGGGACGGTACGTGATACCCCCGCCGGGATGGGGCTCCCCCTCATAGAGAACGTACTGCCTTCTCAAGGCTGCCGATTGAGGTTCGAGCGTGACGGGGCCGGTAATGGCGCGTTCGAGACGCAACGCCGCGGGGTGAAGATTGTAGGGATCGGCCGCGCTGACACATCCGAAGAGCGAAAGGATCGCTCCCATCACAACCAGGCCCGTTGCGAAACGAATCATCCTCCCCTCCCTCGTCATAAAAATCCCCTTCTCTTCCCTCCGCCCGGTCTCCCCTGGACTCCTCCCCGGGGGGAATCCTGGAAACTGCGGAGTTTATATTCCAGGAGCCGGCCCGGGATATTATTATAGATTTGATCGAACTTGATGGCGACCTCAATTCCGGAGGGCGTTGGAAAGACGCGAAGGACCTTGCCGCGGGCGCGCACCTTGAGGGCATCGATCTGCAGCAGGACTTTCGTTCCGATCTCGGGCGAATAATCGTCCAGTTTCACCTTCGCGCCCGCAACCGACACGTCCATCAGACCGCACGAAAGCGGAGGCTCGTCGTCGAAGAAGACGATCGCCCGCAGAACGATATATTCCCGAGCGTATTTCCTGTCCGCCCGGCCTCTTCGTTCCGGTGGGGCGTCCGCCCCGGCTCCTTCATCTCTCACGTCAATCGCCTCAACGGTAATTTCCAAGAGAATAACCGCACCACGATTCCACGCAATAACCTTTTTCCTGATGGCTGACGCAGTTGTGGTCCGCAAGGCCGTCCAGGCCGCACCGCAGTTGCCCGGCGAAGAGCCGGACGTAGAAATCCGCACGGGACCCGGCATCGTATTTGGTCCAATCCTCCGTCCAGCCGTAATCGCGTTCCAGTTTGCTTCGAATCAACCCGGCAACATGTTTCGGATGCCATCCCAGAGAGAGAAGCACCCGCACCAAAGTCTGAATGTTGGTCGGCTTGAGTATGTTCGGATTCGGACGCAGGAGAATTTCGCGGACGCAAGGAGGAATCCGCGAGAGATCGAACCGATCATAGGTTTCGCTCCAACGCGTCCAGTGATCGTGATCGACGGAATCGAACTCCCTGTGGAAGCGGTAGAGTCGGCTCGAACGGTAGGCGCGGAGCAATCGAAGAATTCCGGCGTTGCCGACAGGGATCGTCATCGGCCCGCAACTCTGGGCCCACTCCGCCGTCCAGCGAAAATGCCGGCGCATCCGAAGCCGCTCATAAAGCGTCATCGAACCCGTGGGGAAACAGGTCTGGACCGGCGTGCCGTCGGCGATGCCCCGCCCCACTTTTTCCCGAAAGACCTTGTGTTTCTGATGCGTCGAGAAAGCCGTGCGGATGTCACGCATATGGATCGGATCAGCGTACATCGAGAGGTCGATCGAGACGGCTTCGCGACCGCAGCGCCCAGGCCCCACGGCGACATCGGTCGTGACGATCGGAAGCCGCGAACGATCACGAGCACGGCGGATCACCTGATGGGCCACGAACTCCATCAACCGCCCCATTCCGTCGAACGAACGGCCGTGAAAGATCGAGACCCGGCGTTTCCGCCGGCCTGTGGGATGGGCGTACTTCCCCGCCAGGGTGTCCCTCACCCGCCCAATGCGAATCAATCCTTCGTCCGCCGCCGAGTTCCTCAGAACGCGCGTCGTGAAGTGATACCCCTGCCCCGTCATGATCTCGAGAAAAGGGATTCCGTATTCGGAAAAGACGGCCCGCACGGCCAGCCGCACCGGTTCCAGGAGCGCGAAGCATCTTTGAGGACGAAGATAAATCTCGCCGGGATAATCGTTGTTGAAATACTCGATATCGAGAACGCCCAGGGTCGCGACCGCGTCCCAGTTCGAACGAAAAACATCCAGACCCCGATCCAGCAATTCGTGAAAACGGCTCGTGTCAACCGAAAGGAAGGGCTCGGCACGTCCGTCCCAAAGAAGACATTCGCCGAAGCCGACGAGGTATTCCGCCGTCATTCCCGCCGAGTGATCCGGATCCCCGCCGCAATACTCCGCGATCCTCCGCCGCACCGCCGGATGTGCGTAATACTCGACCTGGTTCAGCATAACGCGCGTGGATCACAAAAGTCTTTTTTCGGTCCGCAGCGGCTCATCCTTCGAGTCTTTCGATCAAGGCCCTCACGAGAAGCGGCCACACGATCGTCGCATCGCAGTAAACCTCCGCGAATCGCCCGCCTTCCGAAGGCGGCACGAACTTCCCCCACGAAACGCCCTCCGAATACGTGCACCCCGAAAGTCCCCCCCAATGGACAGGCTCGGGGCAGATCCGCACCCCGTATCGGTATCGCTTCCGGGGAACCTCCGTGCCGACACGAAGGCTGAGAATATCGAGGTACGGCCCGAACTGCTGAGCCCAGTTCCGAGGAACTCCCCCCCCGATCGTAAAGATTCCTGGATACTCGAAGGAACAAACCAATTCCGTGAACGCTTCGAGATCGTAGAGAGGTTCAAAACGGATTTCCGGTTTTCCTTCCTTCCTTTGCAGATGGTTGAACGTGGCGAGATCGAGCCCGAGTTCGGAATCGGTAAACGCCGGCACGAAGACCGGCACTGATTTCTCGAAGGCGGATTTCAGAATGGCGCGTCCGGAAACATTCTCTTTCAGATAACGCCCCAACTCCCGGTTGATCTCCCAGCTCGCCACGGCGGATCCCTCCGGCAGTCCCGCGAGAACGTTACGCACAATTATTTCCGCCTCATCGAGGTTCTTCTCGAGTTCATAGGTGTCGTAAACACGGTCGTAACCGTTGGCGAAGAGGGCCTCGTCGTCCAGATCGGGCCGGGCCTTGAAATGTGTCATTCCCGCCCCCTCGATCAACCCATGCGCCATCAGTGCGCCGGTTGAAACGATCCCTTGGACCCAACCCCGATCGATCATCTCACAGACCAAAAGGCCCATCTTCGCGACCGTCATCGCGCCGGACAACGTCAGAATGACTCCGCATTTCGTGTCGCGAATCATCGTTTCGAGCACGTCGGCGGCTTCGCCCAAGGACCGCGCCCCGAAAGCACACTTCTTGTACGCGGAAAGGATGGCGGAAACGGTGCGCGTCTTCGTCACATCGATCGGTTCCAACGGTTCCAACCCGTCGGCGAAACCGTCCTTGAGATAGCGGCCGAGTTCCTCTTTCACTTCCTCCGCCATTCGTCTTCCTTCTCCTTCATCCTTTTCTTTCCCACTCACGCCTTCGGTTCCCCTTCCTCCGCCGTCATCCCCCCGTCCCCGCCTCACCTCTCTCCCCTCCTCTTCACAAAAAAGAAGCACCATCTTGCCACACCCCCTCTCCCCCTTCAAGAAAAAGGGGTCATTCTTGCATTTTGTCAATTTCGCGCCGGGAGTCACTTCCAGGTCGTGCCCGAAACTTCCCGTTCATTCCAACTGTGTCGGTGTCCGTATCCCTTTTTCACGGCTCCAGTGTCTTGATCACGATTCCTCGGTGGGGGTCTTCAACGGTCGTTGGAAGATTCGAAAGCATCTCCTCGAATCGTCTCACCGACATCTCCGACGGAAGCGGTTTGATGCCGGAACGAACAAGGCGGCGCAAGATGGTTCGATTATAGAGTACGTGGGTGAATCCGGAGGTACGCAACTTCCTCCGCAGGGCTTCCGGATTTTCCGCGGACCGGGCCCATTCGAGTACGAATTCGGGTTCCCAGTAGCCGCTTGTCCGTGCTCGACGGTGGAGGTAGAAGAGTTCGGCTTCTCCTACGGCTGCGACCTTCGCATCGCGAGGCAGGAGGCGCGCAGCGGAATCCATAAGCGCAGCCGCATCGTACCATTCTCCGAGAAAATCAGTTTTCGTAATTTCCCCCGAAAGGTATTCCGTAACCCGAAACTCCCGCTCGGAAAGGATGCCGCCCCACAAAAGAGAGACGACGGAAGTAAGAAGGACAAGCGTCCGTCCGAAACGTGATGGGGCAAGCACGGCTCCGCCGAGGGCGACGAGGGGCACAAGCGCCGGAAGAAGAAACCGAGCGATCCCCTTCCCGAAAAAGACCCAGAGCACGACCGAGGTCACGGAAGCGCCAAGGATTTCCCGAACCCGGCCGGAAAAACCTTTTCTCCTTCGAAAGAACGCAAAAACGCAGGTCATCAAGCCGAGAATCGCGCCTGGGCCGAAAGGGCCATCCGTCGGGTTTGGGAAATGCCGAAGGAAGACTTGACCAAGGCGAAGAATTCTCTCCATCGAAGAAAGGGGGCCGTGCGGAGAAAAGGCCGTTGTCCGGTCAAGGTTTGGAAGAAATTCTCCCGCGCCGAGGAAATTCCGAACCAACCAAAGAGCCGGAAGGAGGAGCGTTCCGCCGGTCAACGCCGTCCTCCAAGACGCTCCTTTCGTAAGGACCGAACGAGGCGGATTCTCTTCGTTTTCTCGGGAATCCTTCCCACCTCCGATCTTCTGGAAATTGCTCGTCCCTTCTTCTTTCCGGAACAACACAAGGACCACGAATGGAAGAAGAAAGAAGGCGGTCGTGGGTTTCGAAGCCAGCGCCGCACCGAAGAGAAGACCGGCAAGGAAGCGATATCCCGGTCGAGGTTCTGGTCGCTCAATTTGCTCCACGCCGCCGCCCCATAACACCGCGATTCCCCACACGACCGCCGCGGAGGCGAAGAGGTCGTTTTTCGTCAGAGGTACGAGAAGGAAGAACAGCGGAAGGGTCGCAACAAGAAGAGCCGCGGCAGTTCCGGCCTCGAGAGACGACGAGGCGCTTTGTGTCTTCCGTTCGATGGATACTCTCGACGCGGCAAGCGCTCCCAAAGCCCCCGCCCCCCAGATAAGGCTCAGCCAAACGAAGACGCCCCACATTTGCGCCGCGGAACCGGAAGGTTCGAGTGCAAGCAAAGGGAAAAGGCTCATTTCGTATTGAAGCGGGTAGAGATAATAGAAATCGTTCGCGATGGGCAGGACCGAGTGGCGGATAAGAAACTGATCGGGAAGCGCAAGATGGTAGGACAAGGCATCCATTCCGAAGGGAGGAAGACGTACCGTCTCGAAGAGCCAAACGGCGGAAACGACGAGAATTCCGATGCCCCCCAGGAGAAAGAGGTTCTCTCCCGTTTCACCCGCGATTCTTTCGGCAGAAGGGAGACGAGCGGAAAGCATTCCGAAGCCCAGGGAAGCGACGACAATGAAGCCGGACGCGAACCCCAGTCCCGCCGGAGTCAAAAGCCGAAAGCAGCCGAGGAGAAAGAAGATCGTACCGGAGGTGATATTGCCGACAAGAAACCCCAACGCGGGCGAACGATTCGGCGATCGCGCGACTCGGAGAACGGCGCCTCCGAATCCCGTCATAATAACGGAGCCGAGAACAGCGATCAGTATCCCATTAAACATCGTGAATCATCATTTCTTTATTCCAACTGATACCCATTTTCCTTTCATTTTAGCCGGGGTTACGCTCCTCCCCTACGAAAAACCCCGGAGCGCGGATATTCCTTTCCGCCAACTCCCGATTCGCGATGCCCGCGGATCGAGACCTCGGTCCAGCAGGCAAGATGCCTGCGCTACGGCGGTTTTACGTTTTCGCCGGGTTGTTATGCGGGCAGGATGCCCGCGCTCCCAGGTTACTCCGTTTTGACGATTTTGGAGATACCAACGAAGTTTTCCACACCGGCTCCGAAACGGAACTTTTCCGGAAAAAAAAATAAACTTGACATTCCGAGCGCCGAGAATTTAGATAGCGTCTTGCGGTTCGGGGAATCCGGAAATTTCGTCGGGATTTCGATTGAAGTTCCTGAACCTCGACGTTAGATTTTGGAAAACCGCCGTCGATACGGCGCAAGAGGAGGTTTCGAGTTATGAGGAAGTTGGGAACGGGTCTTTTGGCCTGCGTGGTTTTGGCGGGAACGGCTTTGGCCTCGCCTGTGGGATGGATTCATCCGGAGGCGGGCCGTTTTGGAGTCGGCGGCGAGGTGGGCGCAATCACGAATCGTGATTTGGAGTGGAACTCCGGAAACAACGTCGCCGAGATTGACCAGAGCGTCTATTATGTCGGACGTATCGGCTACGGTTTGACGGACCAGGTCGAGATTTACGGCCGTCTCGGAGGAGCGGATCTCGATCTTCGTTCGACGGTGGGCGGCCTCGGCTGGACCGGTACGGCCGGAGGAAGCACCGAGTTCGCCTGGGGCGTGGGACTTCAGGGTGTCATCTACGATGCGGGAACGTGGAATCTGGCCGGTGACGCCAACTATTTTGCGCACAACTCTCACACGCTTAATTCGATCGGCGTGAACGACGCCGACTTTTGGGAGTGGCAAGTCGGTCTGCAGGCCCAGACGCAGTTCGATCAGTTCTATCCCTATCTCGGCGTGAAGTACTCGGATGCCAACATTCAGTACACCAACCTTTCGCCGGATCTCGAGGCTGACGACAACGTCGGCGTCTATGTCGGTGCGGGCTTCAACCTCTCCGGGAACTGGAGCGGTTATCTTGAGGGACGCTTCGTTGACGAGACCTCCTTCGGCGGAGGAGTACAGTACCGCTTCTAAACGGCAAAGAAGGGAACCGTTCCGGTCCTCGCGACCGGGACGGTTTTTTTTTGACCACTGAATTGGCGGAAGGAAGAAAACCTGGGAGGACACTGAAGGTAGGAGAACCACAAAGAAAGCGGAACGAATCGGAAAAAAAGACCGTAAAAACGGCAACGCCAGGGGCTGAAACAGGACTCGGGTGGGGCGAACGGGAAGGGAGTGTCTGGAAAAAGGGACCGCTTTCATCTCGCACACGTAGCGGTTTCATAAGTACCGTTATGGCCTCGAAACTCCTGCAATGTCAATAGAGAAGGGAGCCTTATGAAACCGCTTCTACGGAAAGGAAATTCCTCCGCGCTGACCCGCTTCCGCCGAGCAGGCCGCGGTCAGTCCGTGAGGAGGGAGAGGATCATTCCCGTTCCGAATTTCCCATTGCGGTTCACATTTTCCACTTGAAGAGTAACGGAACCTCTTCCTTGTCAAAATCAACTCCAAACTTTTTGCAAAGATCTTCGGCTTTTCCGATGTATATTTCGTGCCGCTTTCCCCCCGCCTCGCGCTCGATTCTGACAAAATCCTCATACAGCCGCTCCCGCTCTTCCGGCGCCAGAGCATTCTCCGCCATCGGAAAGAGGCAGTGATCTTCTTTTGCAATATGATTGCGCAACAGACTCAGAAACGCTCGGGCGCTTTCACAAAACCTCCTCCGCTGCTCTCCATCGCCTTCCGCAGCTCCCGACAAAGCCTCCGCCATCTCCTTCACGCAACGTCTTCCCATTGTATGTTCGGACAGCATCACCCCTGTCGGTCCCATCTGTCTTGAAAATCCGTGTTCTTCCATCACGACAAAAAGCCGATCTTCTTCTTTGGCGTGGTGCGTTTTGTCAGCGAAATTCCTAACGAAGTCAAGAATCTCCTCCACGTCCATTTTTTCGATCGGCTCTCCCTCCTCAGCGCTCCGGACCACCTTCTCCAGACAATCCAACACTTTCAGAATAACCTTGTGTTCCTCCACAAGGACCTGACCTGCTTTCATCATCTTTCCCTACCTCCTTTTCCAATTCTTTTTCCTGAACCCTTCGCAAACGGCAAAAGCAATCCTTCATTATTCGATTTCCCGTTCAGCGTGCGGGGACCAAAGCAATCGCCTTCGGCTCGGTCGGGCAGGCCTCGATGCATAACCCGCACCCGACACACGCTTCATCCTCGATGACGGGCTTCCCCGCGACCAGGCGCAATGCTCCGACAGCCGTTTCAGGGCAGAGGCCGGCACAGGCCCCGCACTCCGGCCCCTGAAAGACAAGGCAATGCTCACTCAGGACGCGAACCGTTCCGAAACGCCATTTTCCGTCCGCCGGTGGAAGCAGTGCTCCGGAGGGACAGGCGGCGGCGCAGGGAAAGCCTTCGCAGAAATGACAGGCTCGCTCGTCCGGAATCATCACCGGTGTTCCCTTCCCCGGGGATTCCTCGAGAAAGAAGATCGCATTCCATGGACAGGCCTCCGCGCACTGATGACCGCGCTCACAGGTCGCCAGGAACAGAGCCTCACTCAGAGCCCCGGGAGGACGCAGGCGCCTGGGCAATGCGCGAGAACTTCCCGCCTCCACGCTCTTCTCCACCACATCGGCCGCCCTCGGAACGAGGCTCAGCAACCATTCCCGCCGTGAAAGCGTCTCTTCTCCCATCACATCCGCCCCACGCGCATATTCATATCCATATGCATCAATCCGAGTCCCGTCACCGAAATGAGGATCATCAAGAGAAGGAATGGAAGCGAAAGGAGGAATCGTCTTCTTCGCGCATCAATTTCCTCGGTCCCGATAACCGACTCGGCCGTTTGATGCGTCACAACGATACCAAAAATATGCCCCGTTAAAATCAGCGCCACCTGAAGCATCCAGACGGCAGGTTGGGACAAAAGCGCCCCGTAATGGTAAGACGCCGTTCCAAAAAGGTTCGCACCACGCCCCAGCGGATCACTCAGAAGTGGAACAAGACTCGAACCTTCCATCGCAAAGTGCATAAGATTATGCGCGAGATGATAGAAGAGCGCCACGGGAAGAAGAGAAGGGGCAAAAGTCCGCAAAACCTCTCCCGTATTTTGAACCCGCGCCGCCTTGGCCGCCGCGGTCCCCGCAAGAAAATAAGCAACAACAGGAACCGCCAAAGCCGCCGCCATCGCCACCGAAAAGTTAAAGGTTCTCGAAGTCCCCCAACGGACGGCCATCGCCTTCAGGAGACTCCATCCGCCGGGCGTAAAATTCTCCCAGACCGGGGTCATCGTGAAGCCATGGAAGAGTGTCAGCCCAAGGAGGGCCAAACAAAGCCCGGCCTCGTCCCACGCCACCCTCCGGCGCAGCGGCAGGTCCGATCCAAAGGGCCGCAGGCGAAAGGCCACATTCGATCTACGGCAGGACTTGAAACATTCCAAACACATCGTGCAATAGGTGGAATCATCAAGAAATTTGAGCGACAGTCCCACGGGGCAGGGATAGCCGTTCTCGTTACCGTTGAGACAATCCTCGGTTTCACAAGTTCGACACGCGGCCGGTTTGTTCGCCCTGATTTCGACGGGGCTGAAATTCGCGTACATCCCGCTGATCCTACCAACGGGACAAAAATGCCGGCAAAACCTTTTTCCGGACCACAAGAGGGCCGCCGCGGCGGCCCCGATGGCCATCGCCAGTCCCATGGCCGCCGTAGCAGCGGGATTCGTCGTTACACCATACCCCAGTTCGAGCCAGGTCAGGATGACGAAAAGAATCGTAGCCGGCCAGAGGTTCTCGAGAAATTTTGGAAACCTCCATTCCATTGAAATCGGTCGGAGAACCCGAATACCGCCGAGACGCGTCACGAGATTCGCCAAGCCGTCCCAGGGACAGGCGAAACAGAACAGCGGTCCAAGCAAAACAATAACGAAGATGAGAAGCGCCCACCAAATCGTCCAGACGAGAACAGGCGCGATATTGAGGACACGACTGCCAAAAAAACCCGCGTAAACGATCCCGAGAAGAATGAGCCCCATCATTCCTTGGAAAAACGGTTGAAGAGAACGAGAACGGGCGAGAAAGGCGCGTTTCCGCGGAGAAAAGAGAAGAAAGCGCATTCGACTTGCTTTGCCCGTGCCCCGAAATTCGACGAAAAGAAACGACAGGAGGAGGATCGAGACAAAGCCGAAGAGGAACCAGGAGAAGGGTATTCCCTTCATAACCATAACCATTCGGCCGCCTTCCATCGCCCCCGGCTCCATCCCCGACATTCCGTTCATTCCTGCTTCCTCTTTTCCTCAACGTTGACGTTCTCCGAAAATCTCTCTCTTCGATTCGAGGATTTTTTCCGGATTTTTCTTCGTCGGCCGTAGGCCCCAAGCATCAACATCCCCAGAATCCCCATGCTCCCTCCGATGATCCAGACCGGATGCCATCCCTCCCCCGCGATCTTGATCTCAAATCTCAAGGGCAACACGTCCCCCCCGGCTTCCCCGGGTAGTTGCGCCTCGATCACATACTCTCCCGATCGCGGCAAGGTTTCTCGGCTGATATACACGAGTTCTTCGTCCGGTTTTTCGCGATGAAAACGCGTAATGACCCTCTCCCCTTGTCGAATCACAAAATCGACGGGGCCGGAGTAATTGGCTCCCGATTCGGAATCATAAATGTAAAGGTAAATTTTGACGTCGTTGGGGGTATCCGCCTTCCGGCGGTCAAGCCCCTGGAAATTGAAGATCGTGGCACCGATCTCCCAACGCCCGTGAATCTCGACATATTCCTTCGTCGGAACCTGCGGGTAGTTCTCGAAATAACCGTAGTGCGGGAGACCCTTGTTATGATGGGCGTAAACGAGAGCGGGAAGAAAGAGAAGCAGAAGAGCCAAAGAAGAGATCCTCCGGGCTCCTCCTTCTTCCGTGCCGCGTGGAAACAGAAAACGGGGAAGGATGGGAGACGGCTTCCATCGGCGACGGAGATAATCCTTAGGGCACTGCTGAACGCAAAGGCCGCAGTTGTCACAGGAATTCAAATAAGCCGTCGTACCCGCGCGGGGGTAGAGCGAATAGGGACAGGCCTGGCGACAAGAAGAACAGTGTCGCGGACAATCTCCCGAATGCAAATTTTCCAGAACAAGCGATCGCTCGACGGCGAAGCGTTCGAGGAGGAAACCCGTGGGGCAGAGCCCTTGGCAGGCCCATCCTGGCGCAAGAACGATTTCCAAGATACACCAGCCAAGGACGACGAAGAGAAGGCCTCCCGTTGTTCCTCCCGTGATGGCCAGAAAGAGGGAACCGGCGATGGAAAGATACGGAAGAAGGAGATACCAGATCGATCCCGCGCCGGCGACCGACGCAAGAAGTCCCCCGAAAAGCACCCAACCTCCGAAACGAAACGGCGGGTGAAATTCAGGCAAGGGAAGCCCCAATCTGATCAATCCACGACGCAGCGCGGAGCAGAATTCGAAAAGGAGCCGCGCGGGACAGAAGTAAGAGCAGAAGACCTTCCCCGCGATAAGAACGATTAGGAGGGGAAGAATGAGCCCGACAAGAACCGTACTGGAAAGAGCGTGGCGGCGTGCAAAAAGGTCCAGGGCCAAAATGGGATCGACCGACTCGATCCCGAACGTTCGAAAGGTCCAGGGGAAACCGAGGTTGGCGAAGGTAGCTCGATACGAATCTCCGAAGAGAGAGAGAAGCGCTTCGTTGGCGGAATAGAGTCGCTCAGCAACTGCGCCGTGAAGAAGTCCGACGATCCTGGCACTATTGTGAGCCTGTTTGAAGTTCCGCCAAGAAACGTTGAGCGCGGCATAGAGAACGAGGAGAATAACCGAAATCTGAACCATCTTCCGAAATCCCTGTGAGCCGAGGAGCCGCGAAACCCTTTTCATGCTTCCGACGGCTCAGGGATAACCCGTATCGCCTGAGGGACGTGGACACAAGACTGCTCGCAGAGTCCGCAACCCACGCAAGCCTCGGGATGAACAATCGGGGTCTCGAAGACTCCGATCGTCATAGCCTGTCCCGCCAAGGGGCAGGCACGATAGCAAACCCCGCACGTCCTCCCGTTATAGCTATAACACATCGATTTGTTGACGCGCGCCGTTCCCATCTTCACACTCGCAAGCCATCCGTCGCGGGTTGCTTGGAACGGAACGAGTGCTCCGCTCGGACAGGCCTTCGCGCATTCGCCGCAGAGAATACACCCTCGCTCCCGCGCCTCGATGAACGGAGTAAAGGCCTTCCGTAATCCCTTCCCAAGGCCGTGGAAACGAATGCAGTCGTTCGGACAGGCCTCGGCGCAGCGGAAACAGCGTACGCAGGCTTCGAGAAAGTCCTTCTCTGAAAGAGCTCCCGGCGGCCGGAGTTCGAATCCTCCCGCCGTCGAATCCTTTCCAGCGGACTTCCAACCCAGAAACGCCGTCAGAGAAGCGACCGCGCTTCCTAGGAACCGTCTCCTCGAACCGGATGTGTTTATGCTATTCTTCTCCGTCTCTATCCGGGCTGGAGTCGCGTCTCGAGGACTCCCGCCCATCCTTCCTCACACCTTCTCGATCCGACAGGCCAGCTTCTTGAAATCCACCTGACCGCTGACAGGATCGAAGGCGCGATGGCTCACGGCATTGACAAGCCAGCGGTTCTTTGCGGGATCGGCCGAGTCGGCCACTGAAAGATTCCACGGGCTGAACATATAACCTCTCGGAACGGTATTGCGCGCCGGCCGGACCTTGGAATCAAGGCCGATGGAAGCCCGCGCCTCGTAGGATCCGCGCCGCGTTATAATGCGGACCCAATCCCCATCGCGAATGCCCAACGCCGCCGCATCCTCCGGGTGCATCTCGACATACTGTTCCGGAACGAGACGGCGGGTCGTTCCCGAGCGGATCGTTTTTGATGTGTGAAAATGTTCGTAAACGACTCCCAGGCCGATCCAGTAGGGATATTTGTCTTTCGGTATCTCTTGCCATGGTTTTCCCCGGTACTCCTCATCCGGAAGTTCGGGAGTCAGGCCCTTGTCCCGCGCCTCTTTCAGGAGAGCAATATGATCGATGGCATAAAAATCCTTCTCGGCTCCCATCCTCATCAACTCCGCCGTCAACTCTTTCCGATTCGAATAGTCCTGTTCGCAAAGATGAATATGCAGTTTTCCGTCCTTGTGACGAAAAGCCCCATATGGTTTGGTGACCCACGGCCCTTCCTGGTTCATGTATCTCCGCTTCGTCCCCCCTTGCTTCGCAATCTCATATGTAGGAGCCGGCCACTGGATTCCTCGGTGCCGCCGAATCTGCTCGTAAAGGCTGATTCCATCCCGTTCCTCTACTTCCAGCATACCCGTGAGATCCGCATCGGATCCTTTCGAGGCTCTGACGAAATCGCGAAAGATGTCTTCCGGATCGTAGAAACCGTCCGGTCGTTTCTTGTAAGGGAAGATCTTGTCTCCGTCGAGGCCCAGGGCTTTGGCGATCGCTTTCCCTTTGTCAATAACCATATCGATATCGGGTTTCGTTCCCGGAATCGGATTGGCCGTCCCGTCACAGACATAGAAGCGTCGCTCCGATTGGATATAGGTTCCGCCGACCCATTCTCCCCACGTCGCCGCCGGAAGAATAACGTCCGCATAGAGATTGTTCGGCGCGTGCCGGTAAATCTCCTGGGCGACGTTGAATGTCTTCGTCAGGGCGGGACGAACAAGGTTGTTCTGATCCGGAAGATCGATATGCGTCGCGTAGATCAGAAAGAAAGCCTTGACATCCCCCTTCAAGGCCCGTTCCATCATCCCCACGGCGTATCCCGGATTGCTCGAGGAGGCAACCTGATCCAAGCGTTCCCGGGGAATACGCCAGGCTTGTGCGATATGGGCTCTCCACTTCTCATTCTTGAGCCCCTGGTTGAAGGGAAGCCGCCCCGTCAGCCCTCCCGTCAGACGCTCCCCCATCGCGTTCGGCTGCCCGGTCATCGAAAACGGACCGCATCCGGGACGTCCGATGTTCCCGGAAAGCGCCATCAAATTAATGAGGCTCACCGTGTTGTTCTGTCCGTGAATATGCTGGTTGTAACCGATCCCCCAGAAAGTCAACACGCCTCCCTTTCCGTTCTTCCGCCCCTTGATGGAGGCCTCCGCCCAACGTGCCGCAACCTCGCGAAGATAATCCGGATCGATCATTGTAATCTCTTGAACCGCTTCCGGGGAATACCGCTCCTTGCAGGCCTTTACATATTCCTTCCACCCGGTCGTGTACTTCTTCAGAAAATCCCAGGCCACGGCTTCCTCATGCTTTGTCAAGAGAACGTGCGCAATCGCGTTGTGGATCGCGATATCGCCGTTGATCGTCGCGAAATGATACGAACTCTTGGGATCGATCTCCTCGTACCCCTGAACCGTCCCCGTTCGGCGGGGATCGACAACGAGTGTCGGGATTCCGGTTCGAGCCTTATGATCCGCGATCCGCCAGAAGACGATCGGGTGCGCTCCGCGAGCATTGTGCCCCCAATGCGTCACCATATCCGCCAACTCGATGTCCTCGTAGGCCGTAGGAGGGGTATCACTCCCGAGGCTCTTGAAGTATCCTGTGACGGCAGACGTCATACACATCCGGGCGTTTGCCTCGATTGTGTTCGAACCCAGAACCCCCTTCATAAAGAGATTCTCCAACCATTGCCCCTCCACGGGTAGTTGTCCGGATCCGTAAAGCCCAACAGCGTTCCCGCCAAACTTCTTCACGATTCCCGCGATCTGCTCGACGATTAGTTCCTCGGCTTCCTCCCAGGTCGCTTCCCGGAAGACCGAATCGTCGAAACGGCCTTTCGTACCACTGATATGGCCCCGAAGTGGATCGCTGTAGTCCTTCCGGATCAAAGGTTTCGTCAAACGATCGACATAAATCGCCTCATTCGATGTCAAACCTTTGATGCATTGAAGCCCCTTGTTCGTTGGATGTTTCGGATCCGGTTTCATACCGACGATCTTCCCTTTCTCCGTCTGAATCATCGTCCCACATCCGACTCCGCAGTAGGGGCACGCGCTCAAGATATTGTTCGGAACATCTTTCTCCGGAGGAGCCGAGTTTTCCGCCATAACGACTCGATCCCCTGAAGGCTTCGCGACCGGACGCTCCGCACCGCCCCCACAGGAAACCGCCGCCACGGCCGCCGACGTGGCCAACGATGCCTTGAGAAACCCGCGGCGCGTCAAACCTGTCACCGGCGGGTTATCCGGCATCCGATCCAGAATCTCTTCCTTCCTTTCTTGAGCCACCTTCTCCCGATTCAACTGTCTCGTCATCTCCCCACTCCTTTCTACCACGCGTTCGCCCGGAGATACGCGATAATATCGTCGATCTCCTGGTCCGTCAGGTTCGCCTCCGCCGTCGGCTCATTCTTGTCAAACGGTCGCATCGGCGTAAGCGATTTCCCATGCTTGAGAATGTACCGGAGATACCCATTCGAAGCCGTCTCCAAAAAGGCTTTCCTCCCGATTCCCGTCCCGCTGCTCGATTCCTGGTAACCGGCGCCGTTTCTTCCGTGGCACTTCGCACAAACCTTTGAGAAAATTTTCCCGCCGCGCGCGGAATCACCTCGGAGCGGCGCCTCGTTCAGTTCCGCCGGCTCGGTCGGAAGAAGGGAACGAATGTAGGCCACCAACGCCTCGATCTGCTCCGGACTGTAACTATTCTTCCAGGCAATCATCGTCGTCCCCGCGCGTCCCTCGCTGATCGTTTTCTTCAAGAAATCGTCGCCCGCGGCTTCGAGAAAACTCTTACTCGCCAACCGCGGTCCGGTGCCAACCTTTCCTTCCCCGGCGGTACCGTGGCACGCCGCGCAGGCCGCGAAGAGCGCTTTTCCTTTCGCTATTTTTTCGTCCGACAACGTTACTTCCCTCTTGGCCTTGACCCACCGAGGAGGCGCCACGCCCTTCTCCCGCGACAGCGGCGCCTTTGCCAAATCGGTACCCGGCTTTTTCGAGCCCGAACCCGCTTCGCCGCATCCCGAAGCCAAAACGATTATTGCCGTCGAGAAGAGAACGAAAATGAAAAGACCCCATCTCCGACACCTAAATCTAGCCGCCATCGTCCCTCTTCCTCCTTTACCCTGAACTTCACCACGAAACAAACGAAAACAAAACTAGAATTGCTTTTCTTCTCCTTTGACCTTGTTTCCGAGGTGAAAATCGAGAATTTTCTCAACCGAGACCCTTGAAAATTCCAACCTCCTTCTTCCCATTTTCACTCACAGCCATTTCGGGGTTTCCCGAGGCCCGTACCCGGACCAGTCAATAGAGTTTTTTATCCGTTATTTACTCTAATTCATCCAAATGTTTCCTGTCAAGTTCTCTTTTTCACTTTTAAAGAAGGGGGGGTCATTTTTACATTTTGTCAATTTCGCGCTACCAGACCACGGAATAGGCGAAAAGGGCAATTTCCCACCGAGAAGGACAATTTCCCACGGAATACACTGAATTCACGAAGAGAGGAGAGGGAAGAACCACGGAAGACACTGAATTCACGGAAAGGAAAGGAAAGGAAAGGAAAGGAAAGGAAAGGAAAGGAAAGGAAAGGAAAGGAAAGGAAAGGAAAGGGGGAACCACAGAAGACACGGAAAAAAAGAGAAAATTAAAAGGCAAAAGGAAAAAAGAAAAAGGGAACAAACGAGGGAGTGCCCGTTTCGGGTCTACCGTTCACCGTTTATCGTTTAACGTTTCAAATTCACCGATCAATTTCCAAGGATGAAAAACGGATAACGGTAACGAAGAACGGTGAACGAAAAAAACACGGAAGACACGGAATGACACGGAGAAGAAGGGAACCACAGAAGACACCGAATTCACGGAAAGGGAGGAACCAAAAAAAAGGAAAAAGAAGAAACGAGAAATCAGAACATCAGAAGTACTTTCTTTTTCGTTCGTTCAGCGTTCCCGCAAGAGAGCCAGGACGAATTCCAGATCGCGCTTCAATTCCTCGCGTCGAAGTCCCAGGGCATCGCCTCCCTTTTCCGGTTCGCTGTCGGCTCCCCGCTTCTTTCCATTCGAACGCTTAACTCCCAAAAGAACCCTTCTGGCCCCCGCGATTGTAAATTTCCTCTCGTATAACAGTTCGCGAATTCTGATGATCTCCTCAATATCCCTGCGGCGATAGACTCTACGCCCGGCATCGTCCTTCCGCGGATTTAGGCTTGGAAATTCCTCCTCCCAATACCTCAAAACGTGCGGTTTGAGTCCGAGGATTCGCGCAACTTCGCCGATTGTAAAATAAAGTTTCTTTTTCTTCTCGGTCATAATGTCGTCTACGAAACTTCCTTCCCCTCGGTCATCGGTTTTTTTCGGCAGGTCAAGGATTACGGCAGTCCCAAATTCGAGTTTTTCCGAAGATTAATCCTTTGGTGCAGAATCATTCGGCTCCTCTTCCAAAGGACGAGAAGCGGCGATGCGTTGTCGGAAGTCTTTTCCCGGAAGGAACCTTACAGCGCGCTTTGCTTGTACCTGGATTACCTCTCCCGATCTTGGATTTCTCCCACGCCGAGGCCGACGGTTAACAACCTTGAACGTCCCGAATCCAACGATATGAACCTCTTCCCCCCGCCGAAGGCTGTCTTTGATGGTATCGATGAACTTTTCCACCGCTTTTTTCGCTGCCTCGCGCGGCAATCCCGTCTTCTCCCTGACGTGGTCCACCAGTCTCGCCTTGTTCATCTTCTCCGCTCCTTCCCTCCATCGATAAGCCGCCCCCGTATTGAGCCGCCCTTTCCTCTCACGTCAAAGCAACTATCTTTTCGAAGTTTACGCCCCCGTTTCGTCGCCTGTCAATTCCTCCGCACGACTTTTCCTTGTATCGGCGCGGAAACACCGCGGGAAATCAAAACGGCAGTTGCACATATCCTTTCACCGATTCCTGGTCATAGGAAAGGCGAGAACCGAAAACAACACCGTTTGCCATTTGCATATTGGCCCACGCTTCGCGGTCCTTCACATCGATGTTAGCGAGGTACACGGCGTTCTTTCCGCGAATCTTCCCTCCCAATCCGTGTTTCCCGAGAAGAAAAGCGATGTTCTCGTCGTACCCCACAAGAATGCGAGGATCGTCGATCCGGCTCACATCATAACCGACTTCAAGATCGAGTCCGAAAGGCCGCCGGAAAGAGGCTTGCGGTTTGAGAAGGTGAACCGCCCCGACCGTCGTTACGGCGGCCGCGGCTGTCGCTCCCAATCCAATACGAGCCTCTTCACGATCGATTCCCGCCTTCGCCACAACGCCCTCCACCCGGGAATACCGCCGTACCAACCGTTCGATGTCCTCCTCGTAATTGTCCACTAATTCTCCGACCGTAGGAGACCTCAGCGCGGCCACATCCTTCCCCAACCTCTTCACCGCGCGGGTCAGAAGGCGCGGTGTCACAGGGTTCCGCGACACTCCCGGCCGAAAATACTCAGCCACGATTCCATATTCTTTTCCATCGAGATACTCTCGCACGACCTGTGCGGAATAGTCCTCTGGAGGATTGATCAGAATCGATTCCACGTGCTCCGGAACGGGAGGCGTCTCGACCACCGCGTTCTTGGTCCCCGAACAGCCGAAAAGAAGTGGAATGAAAGAGAAGAGAAGAAGGAACCCGAGAAGACAACGGCCGGACCTCCCGGCCTTTCGACCACCGGCCTGCCAGGCTGAATGGAGCTCCCAGCGACTACGGTGTCTTCCGAACCGGTCGCCGCTCGCGCCCTTTCGCAACCCGCATCGCACCATATTTCCTTCTCCTACCATATATTATAGCCTATCGGCCTCTTTCATTTCGGAATTCCAGGAATTTTTTGTTGTTTTTCCACAGCGTGCGGAAGAAAGGTCCCCGAAACTCCCGGAAAAAAGAAGCCCGGAATGAACAGAACTCCACGGAACACCCCGAATAACAAGGAACAATAGATGGAGACGATTTTTTCTTCTCTTTCCTTACTCCGCATCTGCAAATGACTTCCTCGTTGCGGGTCGAAAAAACACTCTTACTATAGCAATCACTCCATCACGGAAATCACCTTTCTCTTTCTCACTATTCTTCGGTCGTCCCCACTCACACAACAGCGTAATTCTTACTTCAAAGGTATACCTTCCCGCCAATGAAAACTCTATACGGCCACCGGAATTCGCCTTTTCCCCACCGGTCGGCTTGGAGAACCGATTCCATCTGATACAGCGGACGACGGCGTTGAGGGAACAGGGGGCGCCGCCGAGGCTGTTGCTTCGCGCAAACGACCGCCTCCTCTTCGGGTCCCATCTTTGACTCCACTTCCGTTTGGTGTTCCGTTCACTGGAGCTTTGGTTTCTTCATTCCCATTTTCCATTTTCCTGCTTTTGGTAGAGACTCCTGCCGCCGGGGTTAACAACGCTTCCTCATCCGGGCCCGCCGCTTCCACCGTGAAGAGTCTGCTTCGAAGAATTTCTTCCAAACGAGCTGCTTTTTCCGGGTTCTCGATCAGAAACTTTCTCGCTTGATCTCTCCCCTGACCAAGAGGCTCCTCGTCCCAACGAATCCACGCTCCTCGCGCTTGAAGTATCTGATGTTGAAGTCCCAATTCGATCAAGGAACTTTCATTCGAAATTCCCTCGCCATAGATCACATCGAAAACGGCGGTCTTGAAAGGAGGAGCTACCTTGTTCTTTACTACCTTGACCTTCATTCTCTTCCCGCTGACTTCCGAGCCATTCTTGATCCATTCGCCACCACGAACATCGATCCGGACGGAAGAATAGAATTTCAAGGCGCGGCCGCCGGGGGTCGTCTCGGGATTACCGAACATCACGCCGATCTTTTCCCGCAACTGGTTGATAAAGATACAGATTGTTCCGGAACGGGATACCGTCGCCGTCAATTTCCTCAAGGCTTGACTCATCAAGCGCGCCTGCAGTCCGACATGAGAATCCCCCATCTCCCCTTCCAATTCGGCTCGCGGCACAAGCGCCGCAACCGAATCAACCACCACCATATCCACCGCTCCCGAGCGTACCAACGCGTCCGTAATCTCCAACGCTTCCTCACCGCAACCCGGTTGCGAAACCAAAAGTTCCTTCAAATCGACGCCCAATCGGGAAGCATAGACAGGATCCAAGGCATGTTCGGCATCGATAAAGGCCGCGGTTCCTCCCTCACGTTGCGCGGCCGCAATCGCGTGAAGACATAACGTCGTCTTCCCACTCGATTCTGGCCCGAAAACTTCGATCACCCGCCCCCGAGGCAAACCGCCGACCCCAAGAATCAAATCAAGACCGATCAAACCCGTCGGCATCGTCTCCACATCCATTCGATGCCCCTCCCCCAACAGCATAATCGCGCCTTTTCCGAAATCCTTCGTGATCTGGTCCACGGCAGCCTTGAGGGCCTTTCGCCGCGCCTCATCCCTCCCATTCGACCTCGAATTGGAACCACTCCCCTCCCTCCCGCTCCCCTTGTCACCCCTATTTCCATTTTCACTCCTTACGCCTCCGCTCGCTAACGCACCACGCTCCTTCCTCTCCCCCTTCCTTGCCGCCATATTCCTCGAGACATTTCCTCCACCAAAAACCGCCATATCCTTGCTCCTTTCCCTCAACGATTCGGACGTGCCCTGCCCGGGGCCGATTCGGCAACAGCACCGTCTCAATAAGAAATAGCATATTGCGTGCCAAAGACAACTTCCCTTTTTTCAAAACTTCATCTCTCTTATCCGTCTCGTTTTCGATACAATTGTTTCTTTTCCGCCCTCCCGATTTCTCTCTTCCGCCCCTTCCCTGATTTTCTCGTGCCTTGGTATCGGCTCCTCGACTCTTTGCTTCTTCTCGTCGCTCCTCGCTTTCAGCGGAGGATCTTTTTCATCTCAAGTCCTGAACCCGTGGAGCGGAGCCGTCCCTTGAAATTCAACATGCGAGAGAAGATCGCCTTGGAAGAACGACCGGTGCCGCATTTCCGAAATCAAAAGATGAAAAGAAGAACTCTTCAATTTTCGAGTCAATGCCCACTTCTCTCAGTCGTGAAATGTTTCACCTTGACATGCCGAAGGTAACCGGACATTTTTTAGTAGTATGTCAATCAAGAAGGGAAGTGATCAAGAATGTCGCAGGAACAACAACAAGAAAACAAAGACGCGAAAACACTCTCGGCAGAAAATTTGAAAAAAGTTCAGGGAGGCAGCAAAATTGACGATCAAAAACAAACCAGGCGTTTTAGGTCAAGAACGCAACAAACCCGAAATATCTCCTCGGATACAGCAAGATACGGGGATATTTTAGGTTAGGAGCCGGCTGCCGCCCTTCGTTCTTCCAGTGACGGCTCATCGAGGCAGGACGGCCGCGTTCGATGGGAGCAAGGGATGGAGGATGAAGCAGGGCCGCTTGCGGACAACCCAACCAAACGCGTTTCGAAAGGAGTCGAAATGGAAGAAACAACAACGGACCCCCGCCGGCCGTGTCTCATCATCCGCGTCACCGCGCCGGATGAACCAGGACTGATCCGGAGGATCACCGGAGTCCTCTTCGACAACCACCTCAACATCATCGAAAACCATGAAGCGGTACTTGCTTCGAGCCGTACATTTTTCATGCGTACCTGTGTGGAGCCCACTCTGCCATCAACGCCCGTTTTTACTTCCTCCGTTACCGCATCTCTCCAATCCTTGCTCCAATCGGCACTTCCGTCACAGGCCGAAGTCGCGGTCCTCCTTCCTCGAAGAAAACGAATCGTCATCCTTGCCTCCAGGGAATACCACTGCTTGGGCGATCTCCTTCTTCGCCATTCTTTCGGCGATCTCAAGGGAGACATTCTCGCCGTCATCAGCAATCACCGGATTCTTGAGCCACTTTGCCGACGATTCGAGATTCCCTTTCATTACATTCCAACGCCGCCGGAGAACCACCTGGAATCGGAACGTCGTATTCTCGAAATACTGGACTCTCTGCAACCGGAATACCTCGTCCTGGCGAAGTATATGAGGGTTCTCTCCAAGGATTTCGTCTTACGCTATCCAAACCGCATTCTCAATATCCACCACTCGTTTCTTCCGGCATTTCAGGGAGCCCGTCCGTATCACCAAGCCTTTGAACGCGGAGTCAAAGTCATCGGTGCCACGGCCCATTTCGTCACCCCGTCGCTTGACGAAGGTCCGATCATTGTTCAGGACGTAATTCCGGTCGAAAGAGTTCTCGATGTCGAAGAGATGACCCGAGCCGGGCGGGAAATCGAGCGGAGCGTGCTTGCGCGTGCCTTGCGCCTTGTGATGGAAGACCGCGTCTTCGTGCAAGGAAATCGAACCGTCGTCTTTACGTGACCCTCGCCAGCCGCCGGGCTGGACGTTCGCGGGGCTTCGAGCCCGCTTTCTCTTCTCCTAGGCTGGTTGGAAGATGTTTCTTTTTTGTATCCCTTTGGTGGGCCGTACAGGGCTCGAACCTGTGGCCCGCTGATTAAGAGTCAGCTGCTCTACCAACTGAGCTAACGGCCCACATATTAAATACCAAAATCCTCGTGGCGCTTCAAGCCCCGGTCTCACTTTAGGTGCACGCCGAAAATTGGGCACCTCTTGCTGGATCGTGTCGGTCCACTTCCGATCGTGTCGGTTCACTCCTGGGCAAAACCCCGCATTAATCGGGACAACCGATAGGCGATCCTCTACGAACCCGTTTTTGCAGGCAAGATGCCTGCGCTCCCAGGGGGGGGGAGAACCCGCGCGTCCTTCCCGCAGGCAGGACGCGTGCACTGCCGGGGGCGGACAGGATGGCGAGAGCGGGGGATTCCTCGCGGAGGCTGTCCCGAGCGAATGCGAGCGGCTCGGAATGACATGATGGGAGCAGGCAAGATCCCTGCACTTCCAGGAAGGCTTCCTTACCGAAATTCGACCCTGGCCGAAATTTCACCTGCCCCGCTTCAAGCCCACTCTCGACGAAACTGACTCCCGCTGTCTCGTAAAGAAAAAATTTCATTCCTCCGTTCGTTTTTTCCGACTTGATGCCCTGTCTTCACGGTCATACACTTTTTTACGTCGTCGCCTTCTTTTTCGGAGATACTCCTGGCGAATAAAGATGCTCATAAGGTGTTGCGACGTTTCGTTGAATCTCGAACGAAAAAGGCGCGACGACAAATCGGAATACCTCCCACGAGGTTGATTTAGGAGAAAAACAATGGATGAAATTCTGGAGATTCTCGAGAAGGATGCGCGGACCACCCCCGAAGAGATCGCCCGGATGCTGGGACGCAACCCCGCGGACGTGAAGCGCGCCATCCGTCAATTCGAAAAGAAGGGCATCATCCTCGGCTACAAGGCCATCATCAATGATGAACTTCACAAACAGGCCGGTTCCTCCGTCAAGGCGCTGATCGAGGTCAGCGTCTCTCCGGAAAAGGATCTCGGCTTCGACAAGGTCGCCGAGCGGATTTACCGGTATCCCGAGGTCAAAAGTTGTTACCTCCTCTCCGGCGCCTACGATCTTCTCGTCGTCGTCGAAGGTCCCGACCTTCACACCGTCACGACCTTCGTCCATGAAAAACTCGCTCCGCTCAAGAACGTCAACAAGACCGTCACTCACTTCTTCCTCAAGACGTACAAGGAAGACAACGTCATCATGAAGGGGCGCGAAGACGACAAGCGGATCGCGATCTCCTATTGATCCACGCCCCCGATCGATGGCATGCCCCGTAAGAAAGGAATTCCCACGGCCATGAAGACCGAATCGATGATCGCCAAAAAAGTTCGCGAAATGAAGCCCTCCGGGATCCGCGTCTTCTTCGACCTCGTCCTCGGAATGAAAGACGTCATCTCACTCGGTGTCGGCGAGCCGGACCACGTCACTCCCTGGGTGATCCGAGAAGCGGGGATCACGGCCATTGAACAGGGCTATACGTCTTACACATCCAACAAGGGGCTTATGAAGCTGCGGCTCTACATAGCCCGTCATATTCAAAAGGAGACCGGAGTCTCATACGATCCCGAGGAGGAGATTCTGATTACGGTGGGCGTCAGCGAGGCGGTGGATTTAGCGATGCGCGCGTTGCTCGACCCCGGAGACCGCGTTCTCATCCCTCTCCCCTCGTACGTCTCCTATGGTCCGACGGTCGAATTGGCCGGCGGAATTCCCGTCTTCATCGACACCGAGAAAGACGGCTTCCGTTTGACTCCAAAAACCTTGGAAAAGGCGATCAGACCGCGAACCAAGGCGTTGCTTCTCAACTACCCCAACAATCCGACCGGAGTCACCTACACGCGCAAGGAACTCAACGCGCTTAAGAACGTTCTTCTCCGGCACAAGATTCTTTGCATCTCCGACGAAATCTACGGCGATCTGACCTACGATTTCAAACACACTTCTTTCCCGTCTTTGCCGAGGGCAAAACCAGCCACGCTTCTGCTCAATGGATTCTCGAAAGGACACGCCATGACCGGCTGGCGGATCGGTTATGCCTGTGGGCCGGCACCGCTGATCGCAGCGATGACAAAGATTCATCAGTACACGATCCTCTGCCCGTCGATTGTTTCTCAAATGGCGGCCTGCGAGGCGCTCCAATCGGGAAAACGTGCCGTGGCCGAGATGAAGCGCGATTACGCCCGTCGGCGCCGAATCGTCCGCGATGCGCTCGAAAGAATCGGTTTCGAAATCGCGCCGCCTCAGGGAGCCTTTTACGCCTTCGCTTC
>RFFU01000126.1 GCA_003697085.1 Candidatus Hydrogenedentota bacterium | reverse complement strand
TGCCTGCCTGCCTGCCTGCTTGCCTGCGTTCCCACGAAGGCTTGACTCACCGAAATTTGCCTCCGCCGATAATTTGTCATCCGGCCGAAAGCGGTTCTTACCGGATGGTACGAGGGAAAACATCAGGGGTGAGAGAGGAAGACGGAGAAGTCCTGGAAGAAAGAGGGAGAACGGCGGGACGGGAAGGGGGGGAGAGGGAGAACGCCGGATGTCCGTCGGCACGGATCACTGTTTCGGACAAAAGAAGGCGACTCCTTCCTCCCGATAGGCGTCGAGGACGATATTCAGTTCGTTTTTGCTTTCCTCAAGATCGATGACCTTGAGGATGCTGGCGAGGGAGGCATCCCGCGGAGAGATGTCGTCAAGACGGTTCCGGCTTTCCCGAAGGAATGTCTCGTTGAGAAAACTCCCGGGTTCGTCCGGAAGAAGAGGGATGGGAAAGATATTCTCCTCGACCAGGTCCTGAAAGAAATGCGTTCCAAAAGAAAGTTCCGGAGCGCTCTTTTGATTTCCGTAACCGATCTCGACGAGGGCGGCGGCGTTGAAGATGTCGGCGTAAGTGACCTTGACTCCGAGGTCGGGGTTGGACGTTCCCCAGCGCCCGGGCCCCATAAGGAGAAAACGGCGTTTTTCGAGGAGTCGATTGAGGCGTCCGACGGCGCGCGCGATCTCGAAGCGAATCTCCGGCGCTTGGATCGCCGAATAAGCACGCGGTTCGACGAGAGCGATCCAACGGATGCCCGAGACGGTACCGTGGGGAACGGCTCCACAGGTGCGGAACAGGATGCGATTTTCGGGAAGGTCCGCGGGAAGTTTCACGTGTGTTTCGTGCCTTCGACTCAAGGGCCGGCACTGCAAGATCGTCAGCGTTATGGGGTCATCGCGGATGGAAGAGCGGCCGTTTCGGCGAGGCGAGACGTGGAGGGCGAATTCCATATCGACGGGACGTTCATAATGTTTTTCGATCGTCTTCAACATTGTTCGGAAACAGGAGATGAGATCCTTGTTTTTGAGGAGGGGGTCGAGAGTGAAGACAAGGGAGTCGGGGGGGAGATTTGAGAGATTGAGGGGGAGAAGGCGGAGGAGTTTGTCTTTTTCGCGAACAGCGAGTTTTCTCAAGAAGGGGTAATCGGCGCCGAGAACCTCGCGGATAGGAAGCGTTTTGAGAGTGTTTTCGTGACAATCGATGACGTCGATGAGATGTTGAGAGTACTTTCGAATCCGTTCCACGGTCCGTTCCGGACGAAGCGCGGGGTGGGAGAGTGCGACGAGGCGGGGGTAATCCCGATCGACGCGGTTGACGGCGCGGGTTCCCAATCCCGCGACGATGCGGAGAAATCCGTCCTGGGAACGGATCCGTCTGGTCCAACGGAAAGGATTCCGACTGAAAGCGACTCCGGCGGCGAACGGAAAGTAGTATCGATCGTACCGTTCCCCCTCGACCGCTTGAATCAACACGGCCATTCGTTCGTCGTAATCGAGGAGGCCTTTGTTCTTGCGATAGGCGAGCGCATCGGGGCTGAGGACGCTGGCGTAAACTCGCTTCACGGCGTCGAGAAGAGAGCGAAGGTTTTCGTCGGGAGAACCCTGGTTGGGACAGAAATAACTGTCGTATTTGCCGGCAAAGGCCATACCGAAGTTGTCCTCCAACAGGCTCGAGGAACGGACGATGAGAGGTCGGGTTCCAAGGTTCTGCAGTAGTTCGCGAAGATGGGCCACGATGTATTCGGGAAAGCGGGCTTTCTGAAAGCGTTCGACGATCGCGGGATATTCGCGTTCCTGCTCCTCGCGGCTCTTGTATTTCTGGCTCAGATAGGGATGAAAGTCGTTGAGGGAGTAGAACTCGTAATTGACGTCCGAGCCGATGAAGAAGGATTCCGGAATTCGGAAAGAGAGGGTCGCCGAAGATTCTAGGGAGACCAACGCCCTTCGCAGGATCGTGTATGCGAGAAGCATTCCAGCCGCTTTCCCCCCGATGCGGCCGCGGCCGTAACGCCGGCGGCGGATTTCCTTGAGATCTTGGATCGTAAAGAACTCCCGGGCGATGCCGACGTAGGCGAGTTGATCGCTGATCATCGCCTTGATGATCACGACGATGATTTCCTTGAGGTGATGAACGTAGGCGCTCCTCTGAGGTTCCGGCATCGCTTCGTATCGTTCGGCCTGTTTGAAGAGAAGGTCCCACGGAGCCAATTCCGGGTTGAATCCCAGCAAGGGGATCGTTTCTGGGCGGCGCTTCTCGAGCACTTCGCGGATGATCTCATCGACGGCATCGCGACTGAAGCGGGTCGCGAAGTGAAAATCGGTCAACTGATTTCGAACGCGCCGCAGCCGCTCTTGCCAGACATCCGGAGGTTCCTCGGCAACCGGATTCACCAAACCCTCCCGCCGCTGCGAACGAATCGCCTTCTCCAACACCTCCTTCTCAAACTCTTCCTCGCTCATTCCCCCCCGCGTGAAAAGAACTTCGCGCATTCGGTCGCGGATGGTGTTGGAGAGGATGGGATAATTGGCGAGTTTGAGATAGAGTTCGAGGGATTTGGGAAGGATGTATTGTTGGTGAGGATCCATCCCCGGTCGGGGTCCTCGTCTTCCCCGCTTAGACCCACCCTCGCAACCGGCATGCTTCCGCCACGCGTTCAACCGCGACGAGATAGGCCCCCAGACGGTTCGGGACCTTTTGCGTGGTCGCCATTTCATGGACGGAGTGGAAGGCGGCGGTCATCGTCTTGTCGAGCCGCTCGTGGACCAGAGCCTCTTCCCACCGGTAGTTGTAGGCGTTCTGCACCTGCTCGAAATAACTCACCGTAACCCCGCCGGCGTTGCAGAGGAAGTCGGGGATCACGTAGCGGGAGTTCTCGTGAAGAATGAGATCCGCGGCGGGAGTGGTCGGGCCGTTCGCCAGCTCGGCGATGATCGCCGCTCGGATGCGCGAGGCATTCGTTTCCGTAATGACGTTTTCGAGAGCGGCGGGGAAGAGGACGGTGACATCGAGCTCGAGGAGTTCCTCATTGGAGAGGGCGTCCGCGCCGGGGTAATCGACGACGGAACCGCTCTCGCTCTTGTGCCGCGCAACGTCCGCCGGCGGAAGTCCGGCGCCGTTATAGATGCCGCCACGGCTGTCCGAGACGGCGACAACTTTGAGCCCGAGCAGTTCTTCGGCGAGACGATGGGCGTGTTGTCCCGCATTTCCGTACCCCTGGATGGCAGCGGTTTTTCCCGAGAGGTCGATTCCCAAGGCCCGGCCGGCTTCCCGAACCGTGTAAATTCCTCCTCGAGCCGTTGCGTCGCCGCGGCCGGGAGAACCGCCGACTTCGAGCGGCTTTCCGGTGATCATTCCGGGAACGGGCTTTCCCCGAATGATGCTGTATTCGTCCATCATCCACGCCATGATCTGCGGGTTTGTATAGACGTCCGGAGCGGGAACATCGGTGTGTTCGTCGAGCATTCGGTGGACGGCGCGGATGTACCCCCGGGCCAAGCGTTCTTGTTCCGTGGGAGAGAGTTCTTTCGGGTTACACGTGACTCCGCCTTTGCCTCCGCCCAAGGGAATATCGACGACGGATGTTTTCCACGTCATCCAGGCCGCCAAGGCCCGCACCGTGTCGATCGTTTCATCGGGGTGCCAGCGAAGTCCCCCCTTCGTCGGACCACGCGAGTCGTTGTATTGGACACGGTACCCGCGGAAGACTCGGACGGTTCCGTCGTCCATTCGGACCGGAATCGTAACGACGATCTCCCTTCGCGGCCAGCGGAGGAGTTCGTGAGTGGCATCATCGAGACCGAGAATCTCCGCGGCTTCGTCCAACTGCTTTTGGGCTATCAAAAACGGGTTGGTCTCTTCACTCATTAGGCTTCTCCTTTCGGTAAAAGGAATTTTCTTTTCGGTCAGAAAAAACTTCCGTCGGATCTTCCATCAGACGTAGGCGGGATGGGGGACGGGTTCGAGGTCTTCGTTTCGAGGGGGATCTTCCTCGCGGTACGCGTTGCGACAATGGTCGACAACTTTTACGTCCCGCAGAAGAAACTCGATCACATCGGTCGCGGAATAATCCGGGCGCTCCGCCGTGCAAAACTGCCGCACGACGTCGACTTCGTCGCCGAGCGTCACCAGAGGCAGTTCGGCGGCGCCATTCCCGCGAATCTGTCCCATTCCGATATTTGCCATCAACGCGTTACAGAGACATTTTTTCTTCTTGACGGCTTCTTTTTCTCCTCCTTTTGCGAGAAAGGCCTTAACCGGTTCGGAGGGACAGCGGTAACGGACCTTTCCGTCTTCGGCAAGGTAATTCTCTCGGAGATAACCGAGGTCACAGATTCGGGTTCGTGCCTCGTAGATTCCGTCGTCGGAAAGCGTTCCCGGCAGCAGGGTCACCTTGAAGGGGAACCCGGTGGGACTGGCGACGGGATCCGTGAAGACGCGCACGCGATTCTGGAAGATTCCGTCCAGGATGCGGCGTCGCAATTGCGGGTCAAGGCCGGAATCCCGGCAGAGGGCAAAGGCCGTGCCGACTTGAATTCCGGCGGCTCCTTCCTCCAACGCCTCGGCCAGTTTACCCTTTCGGCCGTGGCTTCCGGCGAGCCAGAAGGGTTTCCCGAGGCGCCGGAAGAGCGCGAGATCAACAGCGTCGCGTTCCCCATAGATCGGTTCTCCTTCTTCGGAGAGTTGGAGCAGGCCGCGCGGAGGAGCATTGTGCCCCCCGGCCGTCGGTCCCTCGATGACGAATCCATCGATCCCATCGGCGGCGGACCGGAGAAGAGATTTGGCCAGAACAAGGGAAGAGACGATCGGAAGGAATCGGGGTTTCTTGAGCGAAGGAGGAACGGTGGGAAAGAAATCGGAGGGTCGAAACCGCAGGCGCATCGTTCGGTTGCAAGCCCCCGTTACCGTAACAGGATACTCGGCTTCGCTTCCCGATTCGAAGGCGGCCAACACCGACGGAATCTCGCGCGGAATGCCGGCTCCCATAATTACAACGTCCACCCCGGCCAACATTGCGCCGAAGAGAGAAGGGAGATGAGGGATCTGGAGTTTTTCGAGATAATTGATTCCGACGAAACCGTTATGCCCCTGTTTGGCCAACCAAACCTCGCAGAAATTCGCGGCGACGCAGAGATGAACCGTGTCCGGGTGAAGTTCAAAAGAATGCATTCGGATCGGTTTGTAGGGCTTTCCCCCGCGTCCCCCCTTTCGAAACCATTTCTTCAATAAACGCTCGGCAATCTCCGAATAGGGAAAATGTTCAAGTGCCCGGCGGATGGCTCCTCCGGGATCGCCGTCCTGCAACCGCCGGGCGACGATGACATCGATCGCCGTTCCCGAGACAACACCGAGTTGTCCTGTTGAAGCGACAATGCGGGCAAGGTTCCAGTTCGAGACTCCGGCTCCCATTCCTCCTTGAATGATCAGAGGCAAAGGAGTATTCCGAGAAACCGTTTCCCTCCGCGAGATCCGTGACACC
>RFFU01000125.1 GCA_003697085.1 Candidatus Hydrogenedentota bacterium | reverse complement strand
CGCCGCCAGAAATGTAATGCTCACAACTGGAAAGCCCGGACTCTTCACGTTTCTTCTATCGGTTCAAAAATTCCCGCGCTTTATCTCCAAGCCTTTCAATCCCGCACGAATTTCGCGAGCCACGCCCCCCGCACGCCGCTCTTGATTTTCCGTTTCCGTCGTCTCATACTCCCGCCCGATGGCCTCTCCCTCCTCCATCTCGTGCGTCCTTCGGCGTCAAGCCGACTCCGAGTTTCCCGACACAAGTGTTTCGCTGATCGTCATCGGCTCCGAGATCGTCAGTGGTTTACGGCGTGACGCCGCAGTGCCTCTCGTGACGCGGTTCCTCGCGCGTCAGGGGCTGGCGCTCTCCGAGGTCCTCTTCGTCCCCGACAACCCTTCGGCTCTCCGTCGCGCCCTGAACGGCACGAGAGTCCGCCTCGTTCTCCTGACGGGAGGCCTCGGTTCGACGCGCGATGATCTCACGCGTTCCTTCCTCGCGCGCCATTCCCGAAAACCGCTCGTCTCCTTCCCCGCCGTCGAGCAACGCATCCGGAGGAATGTCCGGCAGCGCGGCCTGAAATGGACTCCGCGTTACGACACCTTCTGTCGTTTCCCGAAGACGGCCGTCGTGGGCAGAAATCCTCTCGGCCTCGCTGACCCTTTCTTTCTCCGTTCCGGCCGGAGGCTCTTTCTGGCGCTTCCGGGTGTTCCGGCCGAGCTGGCCGCGATCCTCGATTCACGGGGATTCGCCCGCCTCTTCCGTTTGCTCGTTCCGACACCGAAGACGCGGCGAAAAACGGCCGTCTTCGGCCTTGCCGGCCTTCGCGAAGCCGCCTTCGAGGATGCGCTGTTGCATCTTGAATCCATTCGGCGCGGGCAGGTCTCGATTCTCCCCTCACGCGAATTCCTGACGGTGGTGACGGACGATTCTGCGGTGAAACGAGCCGTACGGAAGCGATTTCGCGAGCGAATTTTTACTTGTACCGGTGAAACGCCCGCGGAGGCCGTTGTTCGGACTTTTTCAAAGGAAGAAAAAACGATCGCAACCGCGGAATCCTGTACCGGCGGAGCGCTGGGAAAAGCGCTCACGAACGTTCCCGGCGCTTCCCGCCTCTTTCTCGGAGGCGTCATTGCCTACGATAACGAGATCAAAAAACGTCTTCTCGGCGTCTCCTCGGACATTCTTGCCACCCACGGTGCCGTCTCCGCCGAGGTTGCCCTTGCGATGGCCTCGGGTGTCCGCAAGCGGTTCCACTCCGATTTCGGTATCGGAATCACCGGGATCGCCGGTCCCGCCGGCGGTTCGAAAGAAAAGCCCGTCGGAACCGTCTTTCTGGCCGTGGTCTCCCAGCGCCGCCGCCTCGTCGAACACCGACGGTATCGTGGAAATCGCGAGGAGGTCCGCGCTTGCGCCGTCGATGCGGCGCTTCTTCTCCTGCTTCAGGCTCTCAGAGAGCGTTGATGCGCCTCTTTATCGGAATCCCGCTCGCACCCGCTGTCCGCGAAGCGCTCAATGAACAGATCAGCCCCTGGCGCGTCCTCTTTCCCCGTGTCCGTTGGGTGAAGAGTTCCCTCTGGCATCTCACCCTGCACTTTCTTGGCTCCGTACCCGTCGAGGATGCCCGCTGGTTCTGTCAGTGTCTCGAGGAAAGTCCTCTGACCGACAAAATACGCGGCGCAACCCTCTCCTTCACGGAAACCGGACACTTCCGACACGGGCGGCGCGGCGTTCTCTGGACGGGAATCGCTCCCGACCCCGGTTTGCTCGATCTCCATCGCCTTCTCTCGACTCTTTTGAGGGAAGCGGATCTTCCCTGCGATGAACGCCCCTTCTCTCCCCACATCACCGTCGGTCGGGTTCCGACAACCCGCTATCGCGAGATGGAACGGCTCTTTCGAGAATACTTTTCCGGAAGGAAGTTGTTTCTTCCTTCTCAACCCGCTACTCCGGTGGTGTTATACGAAAGCCAACTCACGAAACAGGGTCCCATCTACACACCGTTGTTCCGCCGGGAGATTTAAATCAGAGTCCTCCGAGCCGCCACAGGTAAGCCGGCGGACCGCCGCCTGCCACGGTATCTTGGCCTCTGAATCGTAACTTCCTCTGGAACCTGGGGATCTCTGAAATAAAGTTTTTCCGTCATCCAACAGTTTTCCCCTCAAAAGCGGATCGTATACACCCAAGCCGGCGGGACATTGATCAGTACGTGACGGCACTGGCCATGATGGGTTTTCAGGAACGACTTCACCGTGCGGTCGATCCGCCTCAATCGAATAAACTCCTTCCGATTTGCGAACTGAAGGCGCAGATTACGCAGGTGGCAGTATTCGTAGAACGTCAACACACCGCCGGGAGTCAGAATCTTCGAGAAGGTCTTCAAACAGATATGAACCATATAAGCCGGAAAATTGTTGAAGGGAAGGGAACAGACAGCGAAGTTGTAATGCTCATCCTCGGTTCCTTCCGGAAACGGCTTCACACGAATCTCGATATCGCGCCCGCTCCATTCGGGGCCTTTGGCCCTGTACTTCAACCGTTCTCCGAGCCTCTCGGACAATTCGTAGACGACAAGACGATCGCGAGGTGACATCAGAGGAACGATTTCTTCCGTAATGACCCCCGTTCCGGCCCCCACTTCGAGAATCATCCGCGATGCAGCGCGAGAATCCCGCGCCAAGGGGTCGGTCATTGCGTGACATAGCGCGGCGGAGGAAGGAAGCAACGCGCCTGTCAGCCGCCACTGTGTCGCAGCCTGGATGAGAAACGATACCAATTCCTTTCGTGCCCCCCGGTGGATCGGTCGCTGCTTCCGCCTCAATTTCCGCGACAAGACATCCCCACGCTTATGAAGAGATCCGGTCCAACTTCCTCGATCGCCTCGATCTCTCCACTTTCCCTCTCGGTCAAACGCGGCGTCTGGAGAAGGAGTACGCGGCGCAACAATCCTTCCTCCATCAAGGCGCGGCCCAACGTCTCTCCGGATTCACAGAGGATCTCGATGATCCCGCGCTCGGCGATTCGAGCCAATGCGGCCCGCGGGTCCACATGACCGTTCCTTTCCGGAACCACGTCCACTTCCACTCCCGCATCACGATATTCCGCGATCCGTTCCGAAGACGCGCCTTCCGCGGCGATCATCAACGTACGGCGGTCGCTGTTTTCGGCCACGAGAGGAGAATCGAGCGGCGTAACGAGGCGAGAATCAAATACGATCCTCCACGGATCCGTCCCTGCTCCGCTTCGCACCCGCAATCGCGGTCTGTCGATCGCGGCGGTACGGCTTCCCACAAGCACCGCGTCCACGGACGCACGAAGCCTGTCGACACGCGCATCGGCCTCGGGAGAGGAGATTCTCGAACGCGTGCCGGGACGGTACGTCGTTCGGCCGTCCAGCGTTCGACAGCATTTCCACGTCACGAACGGAAGGCCGGTTCGGCGAAAATGAAAATAGGCTTCATTGAGTTTGACGGCTTCTTCTTCCAATAATCCCGACCGCACACGGAGTCCGGCCTTCTCCAGGCGCGCGATTCCTTCGCCGTTCACCGCGGGATTCGGATCGCGAACGGCGACAATCACCTCGCCGATTCGCGATTCGATGATCGCCTTGGTGCAGGGGGGAGTCTTTCCGGAATGACAGCAGGGTTCGAGCGTGACATAGAGCGTGGCGCCCTCGAGTGAAATCCCTTGCTCTCTCGCGCTCGCGATGGCCGCGGCTTCCGCATGAGACGCTCCGAAGCGCGAATGAAAGCCCTCGGCAAGAACGGTTCCACCGTGAACAATCACGGCCCCGACGTAAGGGTTGGGATGAGCCGTGGGACGGCCGCCTTCCGCCAACTCCAACGCCCGGGCCATAAAGATGCGGTCTTGTTCCGAGAATTCGTCGCGACGGAGCGTCCGCTTCCTCGTCATTCCGTTCGAACCAACTCCCGGGCAAAGGCTTCCGGATCGAACGGCATCAGATCCTCCACCGTTTCCCCCACTCCGACATATCGGACGGGAATCTTCAAGCGTTCCACCGCCTCGACGACCACGCCGGCCCGAGCGCTCCCGTCCAGTTTCGTCACAATAAGTCCGTCCACGGGAAGGGAACGGGAGAACGTCGTTATCTGTTGAAGGCCGTTGCGGCCCGTCGTGGCATCCAAGGTGAGGAAACAATGATCCGGTGGCTTGATCTTTCCCAGAACACGAATCACCTTTTCCAATTCCGCCATAAGATTCGTTTGGGTGTGGAGGCGACCCGCCGTGTCGATAAAAACCTCGTCACACCCGCGGCTCTTTCCCGCCTGAACCGCGTCGAAAGCGACCGCCGCGGGATCAGCGCCCTGATCCTGGGCTACGAATTCGCACCCGATCCGTTCGGCCCACACGCGGAGTTGATCGATAGCGGCCGCGCGAAAGGTATCGGCTGCTCCGAGCAAGACGCGGCTGCCCCTCGCGGCGGCCTGGGCCGCCAACTTCGCGGCCGTCGTCGTCTTCCCGCTCCCGTTGACTCCGACCAGGATTGTCACGCGCGGCTGTTCGCTCGAATGATTCCCGTTCGGCGGAATCTCTTCCGACCGACCCGAACCGGAGCCGCGGAGAATTTCCGCTATATCCATTTCGATTTTTTCGCGAACCGTTTCCGCTGTCACGCCTCCGCCGGCCGAGCGCACCCACTCCCGTACATCCTCGACAAGACGTAAAGCGATCTCCGGCCCGATATCGGCCTCGATCAACGCCTCCTCGATCTGCTCGGCGGCGGCATCGTCGAAAAGACCCCGCCCCACGGCGACGTCGATCACCGCGCTCATTTTTTTCCGGGTCTTCTCCAGCCCGCGCCGGAGACGCCCCGCCAGCGTTAACATCGTTCCTCTCCTCCTTCTTGGAAAACACGTTCGTTGAACGTCACGAATCGGACGTCAATCCTTTCCGCCAAAATAATCACGAAGCCCTCGTGCCGTCAGGGTTCGTCAAGATAATCGATTCCGCTGGCTCGTTCAATCAAACGAAGAACCACGATGACCAAGGCCAGGCTTCCTACAAGCAACAGGAGAATCCAGAAGGAGGTGGTTTTGTTTGTAACCGACATCACGAGGCCGAGCACCGAGGAATAGCCTGTGAGCAAAAGCAGAAGAACGACCGCTCGGTCGTGAGGCAGAAGTCTGAGAAGGCGGTGATGGATGTGCTTTCTGTCAGCCTGAAAGATATTCGTTCGTAAATGCCGGCGGCGAAGGATCGCCAGCAACGTATCCGTCACGGGAAGGGCAAGCGCGGCCGTTGGCACGAGCAGGCTCACGAGCGTGGCGGCCTTCGAGAAGGAAACCAAACCCATGGCCGCGATGAGGAAGCCGATCGTGAGGCTGCCGGTGTCACCGAGAAATATCTTCGCCGGATGGAAATTATGTGGCAAAAACCCGATAAGCGCCCCGGCGAGGGCAATCGCCAAGAACGGCAATACCGGCTCCTGACGCAGAAGTCCCGCCCAAAAAAGCGTTGTCGCGGCGATGGCTCCGATTCCCGAGCAAAGACCGTCGAGACCGTCGATGAGATTCATCGCGTTCGTAACCGACCAGAACCACAGAATCGTGAGAAGCCACCCCGATATCGGATCGAGATGAATCGTCCCGCCGAAGAGCCAGGAAACCTGGTCGATCCTGTACCCGTAGCCCCACAAGACCGTCGCCGCCACGGCCTGAAAGGCGAACTTGATCGTGGCGGTCGAGCCTCCAAGATCGTCGAAGATACCAAGAAGAAAGATGATCGACGTAGCGACAAAGAGTCCGATGAACTCACGTAGAAACTCGAAACGAAAACCGCGGTCGATGTGCAACGCCACGCCCACGGCCATCATGAAACCGACGAAGACGGAGACACCGCCGAGATACGGCACGGCGCGACGATGAATCTTGCGCTCATCTGGGAAATCGAGAAGTTGAAGTTTCGTCGAAAGGCGGCGGATCACCATCGTGAGCAGATAGGAAAGGGACATCGCGACGAGAAACGTCAACAGAAACCGTGTCTCCTGCGTCATGATATCTCCTCCCACTCCGCGGGCGAACCATACACACCTTTATCGGTCAACACAAGATCAACAGCGCCTCTTTCAAGCGAGCGTAACGCATCTTCGACGGAGCAGACGATCGGCTCCTCGTGCACGTTGAAGGAGGTATTCACGACGATCTCCGTCCCCGCACCTCCGCCGTAACTCCCGGAACCGCCGGGGGCGAGGCGGCCGTATTCCTCAAGAAACTCCTTCAGAAAGGGATCCTCGTCGCCGGATACAACCTGAGGGCGGGCCGTTCCATCAACATGCACGACGGCGGGAGCCGCTCGGCGGCAATCCTCCGTCACATCGTAGGTGATCGTCATAAAGCGGGACGGTCGATCCCCGGGATTCCAGTTTCGAAGAAAACGTCGAGCCGCGGTTTCTGTCATGATCGGCGCGAACGGCATAAATTCGGTCCTCTTCAAACGCCGATTGAGGGACTCGTTGATGGAAGCATCATCGGCCTTGACAAAGATGGAGCGGTGACCGAGAGCGCGGGGGCCGTATTCCATCCGCCCCCGAACAACCCCGACCACACGACCGGCCGCGACCGCCTCGGCAAGGAAGCGGGCCGGATTCTTTGGGATGAAGTCGGGCGGACGGGGCTCTTCCGCTGGAGAAGGAGAAGGGCCGAGAAAGACATCCGGGAACGAAACGTGCGTCCGCGCCGCAAAGCACGCCGCCCCCAATCCCAAGCCTCCGTCTCCCATATTCGGGTGAATCCAAAGTCGTCCGGAAATATTCTCGCGGACCTTCCGATTCACGGCCACATTTGCAAAGACTCCCCCCGCAACCGCGACATCTTCCAATCCGGTATCCTCCACCGCATCCTTCACGATCGCAACGACGATCTCCTCCGTGTGCCGTTGAAGCGCCGCCGCGATGTCCTCGCGGGAGTGAGAATCGAGCAAACGGTCGATCCAGCTCGATTCCCACTCCGCATCCACCCGCGCTCGAAAGAGGGTCGGAATGAAGTCGGAATAGAGCCGCCGGTTGCAGTACGACAAACACCCGCGGAATTCCGGAAGGAGGCGCTCCGGATCTCCATACGCGGCCAAACCGGTTACCTTGCCCTCGTGTCGCGCCGGACGAAAACCGAATGACTTCGTTACATAGGAATAAAGAAGACCCGGCGAGGCATACCCGGTGAATCGGCGCAGACACTCCAAGCGCGTCCCTTGGGCTCTCCAGACCCCACCGCACCATGCGGAATCGCCGATTCCATCGAGGGTTACGACCGCGGCTCTTTCGAAACCGGATGTAAAGAACGCGGAAGCGGCGTGAGCGGTGTGATGATCGACGAAGCGAACACCGCATCGAGTCCCCGCCGGAGGAACACGCCGCAGTTTTTTCGCGGTCAAGAGGGCGTAAAGCCAGCGGTTGGGTAGAAACGATCCGGTGCGAAGGAAGGCTCTTAACAATTCCGTGCCCATCACGACGGCGCGAGGCAACGGAGACAGACCGGCCATCCCCACCAGCGCCACATCCTTGATATCGAGCGCGGCTTCATCGAGGACATAACGAATCGATGCCTGCGGCCATCGTCCCTCGTTCTTGTTTCGCGTAAACCGCTCCTCATTTACGGCGGCGAGAACCCGTCCATCGGCGATGAGAGCCGCTCCGGAATCGTGATGAGCCACTTCTGGAGCATCTGAAGAATACCCCCAGATACCCAAGACCGGTTCCTTCACTATTCCCGCGGTTCCATTTTCGAATTTCTTCACGCGGGAAGTCTATCGGATTCCGAGGGAATTGGCATTCCTCATTGAGGGAAAGGAAAAAAGGGTAATCGAGCATACCGGCTGAAACAGGAGGAATCGTTGGCTGGGGCGGGAGGACTCGGTCTCCGCCGCTCACGCCTCCTGCGTTCGCGTCTCCGACCTGCCGCCTTCTCTTTCGCCGCATCCCTGCGGCTCACCAGCCGTTGGGCTGGCCGTTCAGGCGGCTTCGAGTCCAGTGGTCCTGCTCTTTGGTCTTTTGGCTTCGTTTCTGGTCTTTTTTCGTTGGCTGGGGCGGGAGGACTCGAACCTCCAACCTACGGGGCCAGAACCCGCCGTTCTGCCAGTTGAACTACGCCCCAGAGAAGCCGGTCACCGACCCTCATTCAACGCGTTTTCGAACTCTCTTGCAACAAAAAAAGGTGTCATTCTTACAGTTTGACAGTTTCGCACCTTGGGGATGATTTCGATACCAAAATCCAAAGGGGAATCCCCGACGGTTTCCAGGAAACGTACCACCGATCGGCGATATTTCGGCCGGCTGTTTTTTTTGAACAATGAGTACCTGCTGCATATCCTTCCTCCCATCGCAGCCCTCTTCCTCTCCTTCGTTTCCGCAATTCTCAACCGGTTTTTCGTTCCCTCTTCGGCGAATCTCGATAGACTCGCGGCTTGGAGAAAGAAGACGACCGATGTTGAAATTGGAAGAAAAATCGAACTCAGTCGAGGAACAGCCGCTCACGGACGCGGAACTCGACGACGCTTGGCCCTTGTTGGATACCGCCGAACGTGTCGAGGGCTTCCGGCTTCTGAACGAAGAAACCGCCGAGGATTTCTTTATGCGCCTCCCCTCGTCCGATCAGGCCGAACTCCTTTTGGCTCTCCCTCACAGCCGCTGTCGCGCTCTGATACGCCTCCTTCCCCCCGACGATGTCTCGGATTTGATCCAGGAACTCCCGGAAGAACGACGGCGGGAATTTCTCGACCTTCTCGTTCCGAACACGCGGATCGAGGTTCAGGCCTTGCTGGCGTACGCCGAGGATGTGGCCGGAGGGTTGATGAATCCTCGCTACCTGCGCGTCCGCCCGGATATGACCGTCGGCGAAGCCCTCACCTATCTTCGACGACAAATCCGCTCGACGGAGGGGAAGATCGCCTGGGCCTATGTCATCGATTCGAACGAGCGGCTTCTCGGCCTCGTTTCCTTCATGCACCTCCTCGCCTCCGATTCCAACGACAAAATCAAGGACATCATGAAAACCGATTTCATTTCGGTCACGGAAGAAACGGATCAGGAAAAGATCGGTGAACTTTTCGCCGAATACGACCTGACCGTGATGCCGGTCGTGGACAGAGAAGGACGGATGAAAGGAATCATCACGGTGGACGACGTGGTCGATGTCGTTGTGGAGGAAGCAACAGAGGACATTCACAAGATGGGCGGCACGGACGCCTTCGACGAACCGTACTGGCGGGTTTCCTTTCGAGAAATGATCCGAAAACGCGGAGGATGGCTAACGGTTCTTTTTCTCGGCGAGATGCTCACGGCCAGCGTAATGGCCTATTTCGAGAAGGAGATCGCGGAAGCCGTCGTCCTGGCTCTCTTCCTTCCACTGATCATCTCCAGCGGAGGCAATTCCGGCTCTCAGGCGACCACGATCATCATCCGCGCCATGGCTCTGGGCGAGGTGCGCTTGAGGGACTGGTGGCGGATCCTACGGCGGGAAATTTCCGTCGGCTTTGCTTTGGGTTGCCTTCTGGGAATCATCGGGTTCTTTCGGATTATACTCTGGCACGAACTGGGCGGGCTTTACGGCGAACATTATCTCCTGCTGGCCGTCGCGGTCGGAATCAGTCTCGTGGGCGTGGTTATGTGGGGAACCATCACCGGATCCATGCTGCCCTTCCTTCTTCGGAGCGCAGGCTTCGATCCGGCCAGTGCCTCGGCTCCCTTCGTGGCAACGATAGTGGATGTCGCCGGTGTGTTGATCTATTTCACGGTCGCGGGATATTTCCTCAGCGGAGTTCTCCTTTGAGTCATACCCCACCGGAGGCCGGCACCTCCGCCGCCCGTTCCGCCCTCTCGACCCGGAGCAAAAGAAGCGTGCCGGCGACCGTGACTCCACCCGCCGCAAGACCTGTCAACGCATAGCCTCCCCAGGAATAGAACCACCCTCCAAGATACGAACCGAGAAACATTCCGATGAGAATAGGCGTGTTGTTGAGCAGAAGCGCGGGAGCCTGATGGCCCGGTGGGGCCAAGGCCGCCAACCAGGGAATCGTCGCTGTGAAACGCCACGACGCAATGAGCGCACAGAGCGCGTAAAGCGTCACGGTCCCGGAAACCGTCGTCAGGAAGGGAAGCGCAAGGAAGGAGACCGCCAGCATTGAATTCGCCGTTCTCGCAACCCGAAGATATCCGAACCGGTCCGCCGCCCACCCGCCCGCCGGAGCCGCCAGAAACGCCAGGCCCCCCCCGAACATCGTAGCGAGCCCGACTCCGGTGGCCGTAATCCGAAACCGCTCCGCGGCATGCGGCGCGAAGAAGGTCAAGATCATCGTGTAGCCCGCCGCATAGGTGGCAAAAACGGTCAGGCCGGGAAGCATTCCCGGATAACGCACCAGTGATCGAAATTCGCTCAGCCGAAAGGGAAACTCGCTCCGCGTATGCGGCACAACCAGAAGAGCGACAAGCGCGATCGCGTTGACAGCCGCCGCCGCAAGAAAAGCCAGTTTCCACGAGAAAGCATCAGCGAGATAGGAGGTGGTGGGAACACCGACGATCGCCGCGAGAAAGAAGGCACTCGTCAACCAGCCCACGGCACGGCCGCGCAGCGACTTCGGAAGGCGTTCGATCACGAGGACATGACAGAGGGTCATCGCGATCCCCGCCCCCGCTCCCACGATCAGCCGTGTCGCCGACAGCATACCGAAGGTTGTCGTCGCCACGCCGGCCAGTTCGCCGAAGATCACGAGCAACACCCCCGCTTGCATCATACGAACCGTTCCCGCACGCACAACGATCGGGGCCGCAAGTGGAGCGGCAAGGGCCGAGCCGATCGCATAAACACTGACAATGTGCCCTGCGGTCCCTGGATCGATATCGAACACTTCGGCGAAAAGCGCTATCAGGGGTTGAACCATCTGCATATCGACAGCTCCGGCGCACATCACGGCCATCGCCGGTCCCACAATTCGCCAGAAAGCCCCCCCAGAAATCAGCGCTCGAGACCTATTTCTCCTCATAAGCCGGAGATATTACTCGGAAATACACTATCCTTACCATCGGCAAAGAAACTTCAGTATCCGATCGATCCGCGCACTCCAAAAGCGCTCGTTGTGGGACGCACCCTCCACAACCTCGACGTGCAACCGCTCGGGCGCGATCAGTCCGCGTTTTCGCACGATCTCCGCGGCTCGTTCCAGTCCGAAAACACTCTCCCCCGGCGCGTCCCCCTCCTCCGTTCCCATATCGAGCCAGAGGAAGGTCGGTTGGGGAGGCGGGGGGACGGATTCGAGATAATCGAAGATCCACCCGCCTCCCCACCAGAAGGAAGTCGAGACGGCGGCGGCGCGGGAAAAGACCTTTGAATCCACAAAGAGTTGATGAAGCGCGATCAGCCCCCCGAGAGAGGACCCCAGCAATCCTGTATGCTCCCGATCGGGTAGGGTCCGATAGTTCGAATCAATGAACGGCTTCAATCGATAAACCAGGAACCTCTCGTAAAGCCGCCCTCTCCCCCCACCGTTCCGCTTATCCGAAACCGGCGTGTACTCGGCCATCCGGTGATTTGTATTGTAAACTCCGACGACGATGACGGGGGGAATCTCGCCGCTCGCTATCAATCCCTCACACGCCTCATCGATTCCCCATTCGACCCCCGCGAAGGACGTCGCCGCGTCAAAGAGGTTTTGGCCGTCGTGGGCATAGATCACGGGATAACGCCGCGTGGTGTCCGAATTGTAATTCGGCGGGAGGTATACCGCCACGGTGCGGGTATTGCCGAGTTCCGGGGAAGGAAAATCCCGGTGAAAACGTATCGTGCCGGTCAGGGTCGATTCGACCTTCCGTCGCGACGTATCGAAATCGCTCCACGCTTCGACCACCACCGACAAAACCCTTTTCGATTTCGGATCGGAAAGTTGGGGAATCAGGAGACGGCGATTGGCGATTTCGCGAAAAGAAGCATCCTTTTCCACCCGACTCCAATCCCCGCGCGTGAATTTGTATTCCAGACGCCGCCCGGGCGGCAGTTTCACGTGCACCTCGGCCGTCCGCGGACCCGTCCGTTCCGCGGGGACTCCCGCCGGCGACCATTCTCCCACCTCCGGAAGATTCCCCGCCAGGTAGATCGTATCGCTTGCCGGAGTTCCCGGCGGCAATTCCAATCGAAACACGACTGTCACGAGCGTCTCCCCTTTTCTCCATTCCCTCGCCTCAACTCCCGTCCCGCCGAAGGCAAGAAACAACACGGCACAGAGCCCCGCCAGCGCCGCAAAGAGAACCCGTCTTCTTGAAGGACAAGCATCTTCGGAACGCACCGTTCTTTCTTCGTAACAAAGCATCGCAGGCCCGGCAAAAAAAGGTGCGTCTCAGCGAATGATCATTATTTTTTTGACGGCTACGTCTCCGGCGGAGGACACGAGCACAGCGAAGTAGATTCCGGAATCGAGATCCCGACCGTCGTCGGAGCGGACATCCCAGCGGTAGCGTCCCTCAGCCGAACTTTTCGTCAAGGTTGCCACGGGACGCCCTGCAACATCGTACACGCGGATATCGACTTGTCCGGGAAGATTGTCGAAGATGATTCCCGTCCCCGCCGTCGCCGGTTCGAAAGGCCTTCCCGTGCGGTCGTTGCCATCGTTCGGAATGAACGGATTCGGATAGACGATCACCGTATCGAGAGACGCAGCAAGCGCGGAACCCGCTTCTGAAACGAAGAGCGAGGAGCCGGAGGCCGAAGAGACCGCCGCCGCCGTGTCCGAACCGGAAGGAACCGTTTCCGCCGCGACAACGGGTGTCGAAAAAGAGAAAACTCCCAGTAGGAGCAGCCCGGCCAGAGAAAGGAAAGGCCCGGCGACGCACCCGTCGAGAGAACGCTTTCGTCTTCGAAATCTCTTCACGGACGTAATGAAAACACTTCTCGCCTTCGCTGTCCAAGAAAATTCCTGAGGAGGTATCGCGATGCGGAACCCGGCAAGGAGGATAACGACGGCCGCGTCTCGCTCATCCCCACTCAAGCAATTCCCTTGCGTACGCTGCCAGCAATTCCACCCATTCCGGGCGATCGTTCAAAGATGGAATCAAGGCGAATCGCCCGCCTCCGGCCTCTTCGAATATCCTCCTTCCCTCCATTCCGATTTCCTCAAGCGTCTCAAGGCAATCCGCCGTGAAGGAGGGGCAGGCCACCTTCAAATTCGCAATATCCATTTCACCGGCTTTGAGGAGAAGTTCGTCCGTGTACGGCCGGGTCCACCGGTCGTTCCCGAGACGCGACTGGAACCCCAGCGAAACCTTCCCTTCCGCAGGATCGTCCGCAATCTCCCGCCCGAGACGCCGCGCCACCTCCTCCGCCGTCCGATAACATTGCGCGCGGTAACACCGCGCCAATACTTCTTGCGGAACCCGCCGACAACACTCCCGGCTCGAAAGGCAATAAGCGCCTGTTGGATCCGCCTTTCGCAGATGCCGCTCCGGAACCCCGTGAAAGCTCAGAAGCAGTGCATCCTCCGGGGCCAACACGTCTCGCAAGGAATTCGCGAGACAATCCAGATAACGCGGTTCCTCGAAAAACGGCGGCAAAACTCTCATATCCTCTCGCGAGAACATCCCCGCGTTCCTAAAAAGATGCTGGACGGCTGTTTCATAACTGGCGGAGGCGAATTGAGGATACTGGGGCAGAACCGCGATTTTTTCGACACCGGCATCCCGCAGTTGTTCCAGAGCCTCCCTCGTCCTCGGGTGACCGTACCGCATTCCCACCGCGACCGGCATCCCCAGTTTTTTCTCCAACTCTCTTCGCACGCGAAAGGTGATTGCAATCAACGGAGAACCTTCCTTGGTCCAAATCCGACGATACGCCCGGGCCGAACGGAAGGAGCGAAAAGGAAGAATCAGTCCGTGAACGAGAAGAAAGCGCCTCCAGTACGGCAGATCGATCACCGCGGGATCCATCAGGAACTCCCGAAGATACGGCATCAGTGCGAACGCGGTGGGTCGCGCCGGAGACCCGAGGTTGAGGAGAAGAACCCCCGTCGTCCCTCCCGTCCTCATCCTCGAAACGGACACACGGAACGCACGGTCTCGACCACCGCGGCGATATTTTCCAACGAAGCATTCGGAGGGACGCCGTGGCCGAGATTGAAGATGAAGCCGGGCCGGAGTTCGCCGTAACGTGCGATCCTTCTCGTTTTCATCCGCACCGCTTCCGGCTCGCACAAAAGTACAGCCGGATCGAGGTTTCCTTGCAACGCCGTCCGCGGCAGCGCCCGAGCCGTCCGAAAAAGGGAACGCGTATGATCCACCCCGATCACGGCGGTCTTCCATCCCCCGAGACACCTCATTCCTTCCCGGTAACCGCGCACGAAAACAATAACGGGTTTTCGACGGGGGAGGCGGCGTACGATCCGACCAATCCACCGTCCGGACAAATCCTGATACCGTCCCCGTGGACAAAGTCCGGCGAGACTGTCGAAGATCTGAACCGCATCGGCGCCGGCCTCCAACTGACTTTTCAAATGGACCGTCACGGCTCGCGTAAGAATTTCCATAAGGTTTTCGAAAACTTCCCCCTGATTCTTTACGAAGTGCAGGATCCGCGGCTTCTCGATTCTACTGCCCCCGGAAATCATAAACGCCGCCAATGTCCAGGGAGATCCGGCAAAACCGAGCAAAGCTCGCTGATTTCCCAAAGCCTTTCGTACTCCGCGTAACGCCTGTCGGACATACGCCGTCCTTTTCGAAAATCCTCCTTCGCTCAACCGCCCGACGTCTCGTCCACTTCGGATCGGAAACGCCATTCGGATTCCCCTCCGCTCGCAATACTCGTAGGACTGCCCCAAGGCCTCGGAAACCACCAGAATATCGCTGAAGAGAATCGCGGCATCGAATCCGAACCGCCGAATCGGCTGAAGCGTCACCTCTTCCGCCAATTCCGGATTCCGAACCATCTCGAGAAAGGAGAACCGCTCCCTCATCCGATTGTATTCGGGAAGACAACGACCCGCCTGACGCATCATCCATACAGGAAGCCGATCGACAGGACGGCGCGCGCAAGCGGAGAGAAATCGTTCTCGAAAAGAGAGCCGAGCGCCTGGCGTTCTCATCGAACTCCGCCGTCCCGTTCCCGAGCCTCGAACAGGTCTTCCTCAAAGGGAGGAGGCGGAATTCCCAATTCCCGCAACCGTTTCGTCTCGAAGGAGACGTCCCGCGGTCTGGGAACCGCCGTCGGAACCTCATCCTGCCGAATCGGTTTTACTCGTTCCGGATCGATCCCCCACACCTCCGCCAGAGCCCGGCCCAATTCATAACGCGACACACGACGCTCACCTCCGACGTGAACGAGACCAGAGGCATTCCCGAGAAGCGAAAGAAGAATTCGCGCGGCTCCTCGTGTCGAGAGGGGACTCCGAAACTCGTCAACGAAGAGCCGTACAGGCCCGCTTCCCCGCAACATCTCCGCCAAGCGTGCCAACATCGCGGGACGTTCCGGAGCAGGCGGACCGAAGAGAAGTGCCACCCGCGCCACCACCGCGTCCGGGTAAACCTCTTGAATCCCGCGTTCCGCCTCAACCTTCTGCCGACCATACTCACTCAACGGAGACGGCGCCGCCATCTCTTCATAGGGAGCTTGTGTCCCGTCGAAGACCAAATCGGTCGAAGTAATCAGGAACGGGATGCTCCGTTCTGCACACTTCTCGGCCAAATCGATCGAGGCGACCACATTGATTTTTCGGGATGCTACCGTTTCTTTTCGGCAAAACGCCGCATCGCCGGCCGCCGCCGTGTGGATCACGGCCTCCGGTTTCGTCTTCTCGAGGAGTTGGGTCGGCGCTTCTTCTCTCGACAAATCCCACGACTCGAAGAAATCCGGCTCGTCGGACGATGACAGAGCGGCGGGCTTCCGCGCCGTTCCAATCGTTATCCATTCTCCCGACTCCCGCGCCACCGCGACCACGGCGCGACCGAGAAAACCGGTCGATCCGGTGATCAATAGGCGGCGCTTCGTCATTCGGCGATCACTCCGCGGCCCCGCTTCATCCGTTCATCCATTCTCTATGCTCACGTCGCTTTTCCCCCAGAAAGGTCAGCAGACCGTCCAACGATCTTTGAAAGGCGGCCACTCCTTCCCGCGCCAAACGATCCGTGACGGCGTCCAGATCGATTTCGGCATCGCGAAGTCGCGCCAGAACCGCCTCCGCTTCCCGTGCATTCCGCTCCAACCGCGCCTCCGGCCTTCCATGATCGCGAAAGGCCTCCAGCGTCCCCGGTGGAACCGTGTTCACCGTCTCGGGACCGATCAGTTCCTCGAGATACAACACGTCGCTATACGCGGGATTCTTCGTGCTCGTCGAAGCCCACAGCGGCCTCTGGACCCATCCGTTCAACGCCGCGCGCGTTTCCGCATCAAACCTTTTCCGAAAAGTGTTGTACGCGCGCCCAGCATTGGCGATCGCGGCTTTTCCCAAATATTCCCGGAGATCCTCCGCGACTTCTCCCTCGGTCAACCGCTTCTCCAATTCCGCATCGACCGCCGTATCGATCCGGCTCACGAAGAAACTTGCAACCGAAGCGGGCGGGGATCCCTTCCCTTTCTCTCCATAAAACGTCCGAACGCCCGCCAGAACGGCATCGATGACCTTGCGATAGACCTGGTCGGAAAAGATCAATGTCACATTAACGTTGATTCCCTCGCCGAGAAGGCTTTCGATCGCGGTAAGGCCTTCGATCGTCGCGGGGACCTTGATCATCAAGTTAGGACGGTCCACCTCGTTCCAGAGGCGACGCGCCTCCTCCACCGTTGCTTCGGCATCGTGAGCCAGCCGCGGATCGACCTCCAAAGAGACATACCCGTCCGCTCCCCCCGAACTCTCATACACCGCGGAAAATACGTCACAGGCCGACCTGATATCGGGCAAAACAAGGGCTTCGTATACGCGAAAATCATCCTCGTAAATCGAGAAGAGTTCTCTGAATTCGGATGCGTAAGCCTCATCTGATCGGATCGCCTTTTCGAAGATCGAGGGATTCGAGGTCACGCCACGAACATCGTCCTCGACGATCATCCTCTCCAATTCTCCCGATGAGATGAGGGAACGGGAAAGTTGATCGAGCCATACGCTCTGTCCCAAAGAACCGATTTTTTTCAAGGGATTTTCCGCCACGTCCTCGTCTCCTTTCCAGAAGATGCTTGCTTCCGTGGCAGCCGAATTTAACAGAGCGGAGAGAAAAAAGCAAAAACCGAACGAGATCAGGGGCACCAAACATTACCCGCGTCACGGACGGGGACGGTGGGAGGCCGAGAAAGAAATGAGACGCTGGTGGAGGCGAGGGGAGTCGAACCCCTGACCTCTACAATGCCATTGTAGCGCTCTTCCAACTGAGCTACGCCCCCAGCAAGGACTCAATCCTACTTCCTCCCGCCGTCTCTGTCAATGGGCGCAAGGCAAGGCGGTTGCGGGAAAAAAGGCGTTCTTTGCGAGGTACTCTGGAAGGCTCGACCTCCCGGCCGCCCTTGAAGCCCGAGCGTAAACTCTTATACTACCTCCATGACGCAGAAAAGTTCCGCTCCCAAACTGCCGCCGGAAAAGCTCGAGATCCTCCGGCAACTCAACGAGGCCTTCCAGGGCGATCGCAGTCTGATTGCCGCTTATTTGAAGGAATTCGGGTGGTCAAAGGTCGTGGCGCCCAATATTCGGCTCCTCAAGCGAAAACGCGCCGAGGCGGTTGCGACACTCGATACGTTGATGACCTCCGCCATCGATTCACTTCATGAGTCGGCTCCGGCCGTGAAAGATGCTTCTCCCGCGGGAAAAGATCCTTATTTCCGCGTCGCGGTCACCTGTCCCTATTGCGAAGCGCAATTTCCCGCGGATGTCCTCCGATCCAAATCCCTCGTCCTGATGTACAACTACAAGGACTCCCGATTTCCCCTTCTGGTGCCGGAGGCTTCGAGTTCGATGAAAGGGTACCGCGTGGAGGACCCTTTGCTCCGAGATGCCATCGTTTGTCCACGCTGTCTCTACGCCTCGACACAACTCGGGAGTTTTCGCTCCGATTCGGCTCTTTCGGGAAGTCGCGGTTTTATCGCCCGGCTTCCGCAACGAAAATTTCCCGCCGTAAAACGTGCCGTCGACGCTCACCGGAAGGACCGGGAGTCGCTGCTTGCGCGGGAACTCGACTTTCTCCCGACACCGGAGGATTGGCTGCAGAAACGGACTCCGGCATTGGCCGCCGTCGCAGAGGCACTTGCGTCCGACTGCCATGGTCTCCTCGCCGAATTCGACTCCTCATGTTATTACCAAGCCGGTGAGGCCCTTTTGAAACGCGCGAAGATCCTCAACGACCTCGGACGGACCGACCAGGAACGGCGCGCCCTCAGTGCCTCTTTCAACTGGTTCGAAAAGGCCTACGAATACGGCAAGGAGAACGCCGCCTCCATCTACCTTCTTGGCGTCATCGCCTTTCACCTTGGAGACGACCGCACCGCGCGGACGTGGATCGGCCGTATTCTCACTGATCGCGGGAAGATTCCCGGAGCGCTTCGTTTTCGGCGTTACTGCGAGGATCTCAACGAGGTTATCAAGACCGATCTTGGCCTCATCGATTCAGACGCCGAAACCGAATCGTCTCCCGAAACGTGATCCAGGCCTTCTCCGCTGCCGACAACCGAGGTCGATCCGCCCAGACATCGTAGCCGGCCTTCCGAATCTTCACCAGGATTTCACGGTACACCCCCAACATCACAGCAATGGAGCGCCCCGCACGGGGCGGCAAATGGCTCAGAACCTCATACCCTTTCTCGTATTCCTTCCACGCCTCTTCGCCCAGACGCTCCAGAACCCTCCGCAGTTCCGGTCGGGTTCCCACTCCCTTCCCGACATCATCCTCAGGGAGAGAGAATTCGCGGAGCCACTTGCGAGGCAGATAGATCCGACCACGCTGAAAATCCTCTGGAATGTCCCTGAGAATGTTCGTGAATTGGAAGGCATACCCGACCGATTCCATCGCCCGAGCCGCTTCCGGCTTCCGCGCCCCGAAGATCGCCAGCATCGCCATACCCACCGTGACGGCGACCTTGTAACAATAGTCCCGCACCTCCGAAAAGGTTTCATAACGGTTCTTCGTCAGATCCTGTTCGCATCCATCCACGAGCATCAAAAGCGTTTCCCGCCCGATCCCAAAGCGGCGCGCGGCGTACCCCAGCGCCGGAAGATACGGGTCCTCGACCCTCCCCCCATCCAAGACACGCTCGGTGGCCGCTCTCCATCGACCCAGTCGCGCCCGCCGCTCCTCCAGACTCTTCGCGTCCTCATCCACGATATCGTCCGTGATTCGCGCGAAAGCATAGAGCGCGTTCAACGCCTTCCGTCGGCTCGGTTCGAGAAATCGAAATCCCTTCAGGAAATTGCTCCCCGCTTTCCGGCTCAGTTCCTCGCACCGCCGAAAAGACTCTTCCGTCTCCGCATCCGCCTTCAACCGCCCGAACCGCTCCTTTCCTCTGCCGTGCCCCCCCTTCTCCCAGTTCAGTAACTCTATGACGACCTAGGACTCTCGGAAACAGCAAAAATGAGCTGAAGGTCATTCGAGATTCCGTTCGATTTCTGGCCATAGTCTGGCTATCTTTTGAACAGATGAAGCACGAAATTGTGTTTGCCACGGGCGGGCGGCTGGTGTACTGCGAAATGTACTGAAAGGCTCCGCCTCGCTCGGAATGACAATTGGCGGAGGGCGACCGGCCGGTCGCCCCTACAGTCCGCCATCGAATCCATCCCCCTCCTTTTCTCCACCGTTTTTCGCAGACAAGAGTGTCTGCG
>RFFU01000124.1 GCA_003697085.1 Candidatus Hydrogenedentota bacterium | reverse complement strand
GCGGACTGCGGTTCCTGATAGGTTCCGGACTGGTGATTTTCGCCTTTCTCTTTCTCTTTGCGGCTTCGCCGATTGCGTTTTACGAATGGGGAGCCGGCGGCGCGGCGGTGATTTACGGGCTGAGTTGGATTCCTTTTCTCATAGGCTTGGCGGTTGGCGGGCAGGCGGTCTGGGACGCGTACCGTCGCCGACGCGGAGCACTGTACCAACTCTTGAAGAACGTCGTAAGAAGAGGAAGGCGGGGAAGAAACGAAGAATGAGCGGTTCGGTTTTTCCTCGGTGAATTTTTCGTTTCATTTGATTACGACCCGGTTTCGGCCGCCGCGTTTGGCGCTGTAGAGCGCCTGATCGGCCCGTTCGATCAAATCCGCGAGCGAGTCGCCGTCGTTCAGTTCCGTGCCTCCGATGGATATGGTCAGCGGAACGGAGACTTCGCCCGTGGGACCGTGCACGCCGGCCGGCGTCGCTTCAATCATTTCACGAATCCGTTCGGCGATCTCATTGGCTCCGGAAACCGGGGTTCCGGGAAGGATGACGACGAATTCTTCTCCGCCGTAGCGGGCCACCGTGTCGGAGATTCGGACGCGATTTCTCAGGAGCCTGGCGATGTGAACGATGACGGCGTCTCCGGCGAGATGGCCGTAGGTATCGTTGATGCGTTTGAAGCGATCGATGTCGCAGATGAGCAGGGAAAGCGGCTTGCCGGCGTCGCGGGCACGAGACATCTCTTCGGAGAGGATCGTTTCGAAGCGAGCGTGATGCGGCAAGCCGGTCATAAGGTCCGTGCGCGATTGGGAGACCGCCAATTCGTAAAGGCGGAGTTTTTCGAGGGATTGTCCCACTTGATTGACGAAGATTTCGAGTGCGTTGGCCTTAAGGTGCTCGAGGCGGGTTTCCGAAAAAGTGTTTTCTTCGCGTTTATGACCACCTTGTCCAAGGAATTCCTCGCGCCGTCCCACGATGTGGACGACGACTCGCTTCCCGTTCCCCAGTGTAAAGGGAATCCAGGCGGCGAAGTGTTCGCGACCGAGGCGGATCCGAACCGGTTCTCCGCGCGAGGCCTTTTCCCAATAGATCGCGGCTGTGGTATCGGCGAACCCTTCTTCGGGGCCGACGAGATCATCAGGAAAGAGCGGCGCTCGTCCGAGAGAGGAAGAAGAGACGAGATTCCGCGGAGGATAATATCCTTCCGGTATATTCTCGGCGATCCGCGGCAGGTGGAGGAGCGGTTCGGAGCCGAAGAGCCGCAGGGCCCCCCGACTGATTTCGTTCCACGTTTCCTCGAAACGAAGCGAAGTTCCGATGAATCGAACGGCCTGGAACTGCGTATGGATTTCATCGAGAAAGGATTGAGCCTCATTCCATTCGTTTTCTTTCTTCTCGCGGAGCGCGCGCAGGCGGCGCACCTCCTTTCGGAGGGTATCAAATCGTTCTTCGAAGCGGGCGAGAATTTCGCGGCGGGCGCCGTGGAGCAAGCCGCGACTTCCGAGGGCGCCGGCGGTGAAAAGAAGCAGTGCCGCTCCGGTCCGGGAAGAGAGAATCGTATGGACGAGCGCGCTTCCGATCGCGACGGCGGTGAGGGTAAGGTACCAGGGGATCCGTTCCACGGCGGGAAGAGGGATCACCGCGACGATGAGAAGAACCGTTCCGACCAGGAGAAAGTTGGCACGGTGGAGCATGCCGTAGGCGGCGAGGCAGGCGACGGCAAGGAGAAGGAAGGTTGCGGGGAAGGGGATGAGCCGGGATTCGTTTTTCATGCCGTCACGACGCGATTCCGGCCCGCGCTTTTCGCCTTATAGAGTGCCTGGTCGGCGGTGTTCGTGAGGGTTTCAAGTGTTGCTCCATCCGCGGGAAACGACGCCACCCCGGCGGAAAAGGTGATGGAGCGGTTGAATTCCGGGAAAGGAATCGCTTCCAGTTTCTTTCGGATTGCATCGGTTGCGGCCGCGGCGGATTCCTTGGAGATTCCGGGGAGGAGGAGTACGAACTCTTCTCCCCCATAACGCGCGACGAGGCCGGGTGAGGAGACGTTTTCATTCAAGATTTTCCCGACGGTTTTGAGGACGCGATCTCCTTCGAGGTGACCGAAGGTATCGTTGATCGATTTAAAGCGATCGAGGTCGATCAAAACGAGAGAGAGGGTGCCTTGTTCCCGGCGGGCGCGTGCCAGTTCCGCGCGAAGTCGTTCCTCGAAATGGTGCCTCCGGAACGTACCGGTCAAACCGTCGATCAGGGCGAGTTTTTCAATCTGGGAAAAGAGTTCGGCGTTTTGAAGGATGAGAGCGCCGGGAACGGAGAGGGCGGAAAGCGTCATCAGGTCCTCGCGATCAAACGCCGTCGGCTCCTCATCCTCGACCCTCAAAACACCCCACACCTCGTACCCCGCGCTCAAGGGTGTCATCAAAAGTGTTCGGAAGGGGCGTTCCTGGGGAGCGACGGGATGAATGTGATAGGCCTTGGCGACATCGGAGAGGAAGATGTTTTCGCGACGTTGAGCGATCAGGGGATTGAAGTCGTCGCCGAAGGGCGAGAATTCCTCGGGAAGCGGGGGATAGGAAGCCAAGAGATCGCCCCCTTTTCCGATAAAGCGATAAATCAGACACCGGCCTCTCCCGAGAATCCCACGAACCTGGCGCGCGAGTTCCTCAGCGACCTGGCGCGGCGAGAGTTTTTCCTCGAGGCGCGAGGTCGAGTGAATGAGTTTGAGGAGGCGTTCTCCCCGCTCGCGTGTCGCGCCGATCCGTGTCTCCAACGAGGCGATGTTCGTCTCGATTTCGTTCTTCTCTTCGATCAGATCGGTGTACTTGACGAGGTGACTGTAGAGGTCTCCGTCCAAGAATTCCCTTGCGGCGCCGATCCGTAATGCTGTTTCGCACAGAGCCAGCGTCAGAAGAAAGAACCAGCCGGTCGTGGAAGCGGACCGGAGCCAGATAATGGAGAGGAAGAGGGTGATGACCCCCTGGAAAATTGCAACGGCCATGCCGGCGGGCGTTCCCCAGAAGAAGGCGACGGCGGGAACGAGCGTGGCGACCGCAAGGAAGGGGACGAGAAGACGCGGGAAGGGGGCCATATCCACTCCGAGTGCGACTCCGAGAAAAAGCAGAAGGAATGCCAGAAGCATCAATAGAATGAGCGTGAAGGCTTCCGCGCCGGGGGACCGAAACCGAACGCGTTCGCCGGAGAAATCGAAAACCCGCTCCAGATAGGAAAGCACGGGCGCCATCGTTACCCCCGAAACCCGGTTCTTTGCGCCTGAAGAGTTTTGTTCATCGTTTCCATTCCGCTCCGTTCGAAGCCTGGCTTTCACCCCGGAATCCGCGCTGACGGTATGTCCCCGTTCAGGCGATCCTGGTTCCGGTCTCGTGATCGAAGAGATAGGCCCGGGCCATATCGAGGACAAGATCGATCTGCGTTCCAACCTTCGGAAGCGCGTCTCCCCGCAATCGAACCGTGAAGAGGGCTTCTCCGACGCGGACATAGGCATACGTCTCGGCTCCCATCGGCTCCACGACATCGACCAGTGCCGAGATGGTCTGGTCGGCGGGGGCATCCGGGAGAAAGAGTTTATCGTGAATATGTTCCGGCCGGATACCGAAGACAACACGTCGATCGGAATTTTTGGCGGAGCGAACGGCATCGGCGTGTTCCGGAGTCAAGCGGGCGAGGAAATCTCCATTGACGACGACCAGCGACTCCCCGCGTTCTTCCAGCGTGCAGTCGATGAAATTCATCGCGGGAGAACCGATAAATCCGGCCACGAAGCGATTGGCCGGCTGGGCGTAGAGTTCGAGCGGCGGGCCGACCTGTTGAACGTGGCCGTCCTTCATCACGACGATCCGGTCCGCCAGCGTCATGGCTTCGACTTGGTCGTGAGTGACGTAGAGGCTTGTGGCGCTTAGGCGCCGGTGGAGTCGCGCCAGTTCCGCCCGCATCTCGACACGCAATTTCGCGTCGAGATTCGAGAGGGGTTCGTCGAAGAGAAAGGCCTTCGGTTTCCGCACAATCGAGCGGCCGACGGCGACGCGTTGGCGTTGGCCTCCGGAGAGGGTTTTCGGTTTTCGATCGAGGAGATGCGCGAGTTGGAGGAATTCGGACGCTTCTCGGACACGCTTATCGATTTCATCTTCGGAGAGCCCGCGGAGGCGGAGTCCGAAAGCCATATTGTCGTAAACATTCATATGAGGGTAGAGCGCGTAGTTCTGGAAGACCATTGCAATGTCCCGATCTTTGGGGGGAACATCGTTGACCCGTCGTCCGGCGATATAGAGATCCCCCGACGTGATATCCTCGAGACCGGCAACCATCCGCAAGAGCGTGGACTTTCCGCTTCCGGACGGTCCGACGATCACGCAGAATTCTCCCGAGGAGATATCCAGGTCGGCGCCGTGCACACCGACGAAGCCGTTGGGATAAACCTTCCTGACCTGCTTGAGTTGTATTTCCGCCATGGTTGAGTGAAGAATGCCGATGTTTGGTTCTGCTGTCAAGAAGGGAATAGGAGAAACAGCGGGGATAGAAAGGTCTATTTCCGGAAATTACCGCGTTGTGATACTGGAAGAATACGAGACATGCCGTCCAGAAGAAGACATTACAGAGTAGCGAATGGCTGACACCGTGACACCATTACCGAAAAGACGAAGATCCGGAAAAAGACGCTCATGGAGCGAAAACGAATGTCAGAGGTTATCCTTTTTTCTTTTTGGGAGATTCTATGGTCGGTGTCTATTTAAGGCGACATTGAGATGATTCATCTTTTAAAGCAAGTACGGATTCGTGGCGGTGACTCCGTAGAAGTATTTGCTGTGCGCGATGGCCGGGAGCGCGAATTCCTTTACGAGCCGGTGGGCGAGATCCGCCCGGGACCGCTTCAATTTGCATTCGAAGACGATATGCCCTGGATGGAGGGGCCGCCGCGGATGGACGGACTCCTCGAAAAGCCGCCTCGTGTATTGCGCCGCGATCTTCCGATCGAAACTGAACCGGCACGCGGGGTCGTCCCGGAGAAAGAAGGCTTCGCGGCGATAGGAGATGACGACGGTCGGAACGAGCGGGCTCGTTCGGAGCAGGGTCAGGAACGACTGGAACCATTCCGGTGCCGTTTCGGGGAAACGCCCTTCCGAAAGAGAATCAACCAGGCGCGGGGCCAAAGGGTACGACTCCTTGAAGTAGAGGGTCCCGCGCTTTCGTTTCGCTTCGAGAAGCACGGGAGAATCGGGAGAGGATGGGTAGGTCCGGATCCGCCACTTGGATCGCGTGCCGAGTCCCTCGAGTTTCGAGACGTATTCCGTGAGGTGGGGCGTGTCGAAATAGGTGGAGACCACACGGTAAGCCTCGGAGCGCGAATGAGGATCCCGACGGCAGATGGAGAGGAGGGCATTCTTGACGAGGAGAGCCTGGCGCGGAGAAAGGAGGTACTTGTACTCGAGCCGCGGGGGCGCTGTCCGCACCGAACGGTCCGCGGAAACCGTGGTCGTCATCACGGCAGGATTTGTATCGTGGAGCCCGGTTTCGCGTCCGCGTCCTTTCCGTTTTCCTCAAAAACGCACGAACGGGTTTCCATCCATCCGGGACCGAAGATCTTCTTCTTCTGATAGGCCGCCAGAGCCGTCCCGTTGGCCAGGAACCGGCTCTGCTCCGCGGTGACGCGCGAACGGTCCTTCGAGGCGATGCCGATCGCGTTGTCTCGAAAAGTGCATTCGGTGATCGAGACGATCGAACTTTCCCCCGCGCTGATGCCCTTGTCTCCGGACGAAGCGAAGACGGAGGACCGGACGAGGGCGTTGGAGCCGGCGAGGTCGAGCGCATCGCCGCCGTTTCCATCGAACCGGCAATCCGTCACGGCGGTTCGGACCCAGTCGCCGTCGAAGCCGTCCGAGGCGTTGTTCGAGAACTGCGTGCCGGTGATCTTCGCGGCGGCGTTCTTGACGTTGAGCCCGTCATCGGAAACCGCTCCTTCGATCCGGCAGTGGTCCATCGTAAGATCGGATTGGGCGCTGAAGAGCATCGCGGTGCTTCGGAGACCGTTCACGTAGTTTTCGCCTCGGCCGCCTCCGTTCGAGAAAACGGCATACCGAAAGACGTTCGTTTCCGGAGCATCGACGATGACGAAACTTCCCCAGGGGCGGTTCGGCACCAGCGGTTCGAAATGGACGGGGTGTTCCTTCGTTCCCAGAACGGACACGGGCGCGTAGGAGACGAGGTTGATATCGGGGCCGAGGCGCAACCGGGTTCCAGCCTCGATGACGAGCCGGGGTCCCGGCGGGAGATAGGCGTTGCGGGTCACGGAATAGTCGCCCCGCGGCAGAATCAGCGAACCGGTATCGGACCGCAGCGGCAAGAGCCGGTCCAGCGGAACCGGCGGAGCGTAATCGGGATCCGGGATCGCGGGCGGGGAGACGAAGACGTGGCCGTTCGAAAGGGGTCGTTTCGTCAGGAAATTCGTTGCGGCGACGGAAATCATAGGCCGGCCATCCAGCGATTCCGGGGTCGGCAAACGAAGTCCCGGGGGGAGGACGAGCAGGATACGCCGCGCATTTGGGGCCGGGCGAAGATCCTTCAGAACGCGCGCGTGGAGGATGAGATTCTCGGGAAGAAAGTCGATCCTTCGCTGCGTTATCCGGGTTCGGAAGGGAATGGAAGTCGTTTCCCGTCCGGTACCGCTCGCAAGGGAGAGATCTCCCGTGTCCGGAAGTATGCTTTCGGGCGCGATCGTGAGGGTGATCGAATCGATGCGGACAGGCGAAAGGCCGTCGATGAGGGCTTCGAACGTGAGAAGCGTGGGCGTTTCTTTTTCGGCGGAAGAAGGCGCGGAGGAGATGGTCGGGCTGACGAAGAGTGCCGAATAGGCGAGATGGCCGCGGAGGCGTTTCCGGTTGGTGTTGAGGATACGGAATGCCGAGTCGTGCTCGGCTTTCATAAAACTCCAGCGTGGCGCCCCGGCGCCCGAAAGGAAGGCCGTTCGTAGCCGGTTGTAGATTTCTTTTCGACGCGCAACGATGTCGAAGTGTGGATCGTTGACAAGCCTCCAAAGAATCGCGTTGCGTCGTTCGCGGTATTCCGTGATGCGCATCAGGCGGAGCGAGACGGGTTCGAACTCCTTGATCTCGAAAGAACCCGAAAAGAGATTGTCGATCTCCTTGGAATCGACGTCGTAGAGGATCGGCTCGAAAAGGCCGGTGGCCGAGTTGAAGTACCAGCGCAGATTGTCCGGTTCGTGGGAGTGGTAGGATCCGAAGAGCCAGGTGAGGGCGTTCCAGCGGAGGAATTTTTCGATATCCAGGTAGAGCGGGATCTGTTTCTCGAACTCCTCGTCCGAGGCTTCCCGGACGAGGCGCAGGAAGGCGTTCCACCGCGCGGTCGCTTCGCGGGGCCGGCTCTCTCCGGCATCATCCGTGGTATAGGCCGATTCGTAGAGGGGAAGACGAAGCGGCAACTCGGGGACGTAATTGGCGTACTGATACATACCGAATCCCGTGAAATGCGTCAGGGTCCAGAGGTTGTCCACCTTGAAGATCACGCCGGGGGGGTGCCGGGCCAGTTCGAGGACCTTGTCATTGAGACGATCGGAGCGGATCATCACGCCGTAATCGACTCCATTGATGCGCAGGCGGACGAAACGCATCGGGTAGGTCAACACGCCCATCTCCCGTCCTACTTTGCTCAAAACGATTTCCCCTTCCCATTCCTTGTCCGAGGGGAGAACGAGGTTCATCCGCTTGACGGCCGGAAACGGCCGGTCCTTCTTGAAGCGGACCGCCCAGGATTTCTTGGTGAAGGCCCAATGGTTCGCGACGTCGCCGTGGAGTCGGACATCGCAGCGGTAGAGTTTCCCATCGAAAAGGAACTTAGCCGGGTACCAGACCTTCTCTTCGTTCCGCATCAGGTACTCGTTCGCGGCCAGTTTTCTCCGCCCGAAGGCTTCGATTCGGCGCCAGTATTCCGGGGCGATCCGGAGTTCGTAGAGGGGGAGTTGGCGGTAGGCCTCGGAAAACTCCTGGACCGTGCGGGAACCCGCCCACTCCGCTTCCCACGCGTCGCGCATCGAGAGACCCGGAGAAAGAAACTGCATTTTGATGAGCATTATGGCAACGAGGAGAACGAGGGCGAAGATAAACGCCAGAAGGAGTCGTCTTCGCAGCCGGCGCGACTGGGGATCGGTCCCCTGGACCGTTCCGGCTTCGGAACCGGTCCGGTCTTTCTGGTTCGTGCTGTTGCCGTTCAAAACGGAAGGGAGGCTTGCGGTGCGACGGCGGAAACGGTTTCGGTGTTCGGGAGGGCGCGCAACGCTTGGAGGAGCGTTTGGAGGGTTTCCACCGAGGCCGGTTCGAGTCCGAGTTCGACGGCGACTTCCCAGGAATCGTCCGAGGTATCGACGGAGCGGATGTTGGAACGGCGGCCGTGTTCCCGCAGGGAAGCGGAGAGAGCGTCGAGGGGCGGCGCGCCGGTTCCGCGCAGTATCAGGACATAGTCGCGGGAGGGGCGGCCTGTCCGTTGCAAGGCCTCCACGACGAGGATGATGGAGGCGAGCAGGGCCGTCGAGACGATCGTGACCTTCCAGTTGTAGGTGCCGGCCGAGAGCCCGATGGCGATCGTCCAGAAGAGGAAGATCATATCGCGGGTGTCCTTGATGGCGGTGCGGAACCGGATGATCGAGAGGGCGCCGACCATACCCAAGGAGAGCGCGAGACTGCTTCCGATCAGCATCATTATGACGGAGACGATCGGGGCGACCAGAACGAGGCCGGAAGCGAAGCCCGGTTCGTAGGAGAGGCCGCGGTGCGTGGCCCGATAGAGGAGAGCGGCGATCGAGGCGGCCAGCGTCGCCAGGAGAATCCCGAGCACGAGGTCCGGCAAGGTGATGGCGATATTTCCCGGAAGGTATTTCGACATTTGAACCCGGGAGCCATTATGAAGAGGACGTTCGGCGTTTCAAGTGCTAATATCGGAAAGAAAGCGGGGAAGTGAAGTTGACTTTCGAAGAAAAACAGAAAAGTGAGAAGAATGGGGTGCGATTTTATTTTGTAGGTAGGGGAGGATGCCGAAATCGCCTCGTGGCGGATCCTGAAGCCGTTAAAACGTCCCTGGATCGTCGTTTAGGGCGATACCTCGGAGGCGGTCAGGATGGCCGCCGGGAATGAGCGAAAGGCGATATTGGACAACTACCTACTTTTTGAATCCGCGCCGCCCTTATCCCAGTATCTATCGAAGAGTTAAGGATTAAAGAATTAAATAGATTAAAATAGACTTCCCGGCACTTTTTTTGCTACCCTGAAAATGATTCCTTCCCGCAAGGCGCTCGGAGAAAAAAACGCTCGACATCGGGAAGAAAACCAGGCAAGAGGTGATGGAGAATGAAAGCCCGTTCCTTGCAAGACGTCCGGCGTTCGACCCCCCTGTTTTTCGCTTTGATGTTTTCTTTTTTTGGAACACTGCTCCTTTCCGGAACCAACTCCGCGCGCGCGACGGTTCACGAATTCCGCTTTCAGGCACCGTCGGGCACCAAGAGTGTCTCCGTGGCAGGGAGTTTCAACAACTGGGATGCTTTCGCGAATCCGCTGTCCGACCCCGACGGCGACGGCGTCTGGACCGTTTTGATCGATCTTCCTCCAGGCGAATATCAATATAAATTCGTCGTCAACGAGATCGATTGGAAGACGGATCCGGAAAACCCGAGAAAGATCGAGGATGGATTCGGAGGAGAGAATTCCGTTATCGCCATCGAGGCTTCCACGAGCGCGGCGTCGGCTTCGGCGGCGGGAGCCGCGGGGGCGGCCGCGGGAGGAGGACGAACGAGCGGCGGGTATGTCTTTCGGTTTCGGGCGCCTGCGGGAGCGCGGAGCGTCTCCGTGGCGGGCAGTTTCAACAACTGGGATATGAACGCGACGCCGATGAGCGATGCGGACGGAGACGGAGTCTGGGAAGCGGAGGTGAATTTGGCGCCGGGGGAGTACCAGTACAAGTACGTGGTGAACGGAACGGACTGGGTGGTGGATCCGGATAATCCGGCGAAGGCGGACGACGGATACGGGGGTCAGAACTCGGTGGCGAAGGTGACAGCGGGGGGAGCGGCGCGCGCGACGGCGTCGGTTTCTGCGGCGGGAGCCGCGGGGGCGGCCGCGGGAGGAGGACGAACGAGCGGCGGGTATGTCTTTCGGTTTCGGGCGCCTGCGGGAG
>RFFU01000123.1 GCA_003697085.1 Candidatus Hydrogenedentota bacterium | reverse complement strand
GGAGGGGGGGGTGGGGGGTGGGGGGGGGGGAAGGGGTGGAGGAGGGGGGGGGGGGGGGGGGGGGAGGGGAGGACGGAATCGAAATCGGCAGAAGAAGTTTCTCTCCGACGGCGATTTCATAGGGAGGTGGGATCTTGTTGAGCCGGGCTATCTCTTTCCAACGGGAACCCTTTCCCAATTCGCGGAGTGCGATGCCGTAGAGCGTGTCACCCGGCCGGACGGTGTACTCGATCGTCTTTGAGTGTGAAGGAGTTTCAGCCGCGCGCGTTACGACCGGAAGAAAGAAAATGATGAGCGCCAAAATGACGAAGCCTCCGAGCAGAAGATGAGCCAGCAGTTCGGAAAGAACGGACGGCTCGGAGAATTTTGATTGCAGTTTCGAATTCATCGATCGTTCCTAGCGGAGCAAGGAGTATGCCACGGAAGGACCCCGAGGGGAAAGTGGGGAAAGAAGCGTGAGACGACTGAAGTTTGCGAAGAGAGGGGGGAGATCGGTGGGGAGGAACAGGAGGAAGGAGAACCGAGAAAGTGTCTGTTAACGAACAGTATGCTGTAGGAAAACAGCCAACGGGATGATAGGCGGGAGAAGGAAAAAAAGCAAAAGTCAAAAGTCAAAAGGCAAAAGGGAAAAGGAAAAAGGGAAGAGGGGAAAGGGGAAAGGGGAAAGGGGAAAGGGGATAGGGAAAAGGGAAGGGGAAGCGCATCCTGGGAGCGCAGGCATCTTGCCTGCAGGGATGGAGTGCGGGTTCTCAACCTGCGGGGCGAATCGGGCACTCGAGGGGGATTTCGCGTCGGGCTGTGCCCGCTTCGGAATAACGGAGGAGGGAGGCCTCGGCGTTGCCGCCGGGCCGAGGGCAGGGACGGGGCGGGGGAGAAGAGCCGGCGCGTTTGCTGTGCCTGATGCCTGATACCAGGTATTGTCATTTTTAATGAGCGCGATATAGTACGCCGCGAGTATGGCTAAGATTTCTCCGTTCAAGGGGTACCGTCCCCGGCAAGATTTGGTCGAGCAGATGGTGGCTCCGCCTTATGACATCGTCGACACGAAGGAGGCGGCGAGGTTGGCGGAGGGGAATCCGTACAGTTTCCTTCATGTCTCGCGTTCCGAGATAGATCTTCCCGAGGGAACATCTCTCTATGACGAATCGGTATACGAAAAGGCGCGGGAGAATTTTCAGGCAATGTTGGAGAAGGGGTGGTTGGAGCAGGACCCGGTTCCGTCGTTATACCTTTATGAATTGGAGGTAAACGGGCGGGCGCAGACGGGGGTCGTGGCGGGGGCTTCAGCGATGGAGTACGAGGCGGGGCGGATCAAAAAGCATGAGTTGACGCGCGCGGACAAGGAGGAGGATAGGACGAAGCACACGGAGTATCTCGGGGCCCACACCGGTCCCGTTTTCCTCGTTTATCGCCATCGCGACTCGATCAAGGATTTGGCGAGGAGGGTCAAGGAAACGCCGCCGGTCTTCGATGTCACGACATACGACGGGGTTCGGAACAGGCTCTGGGTCATCGAGCGTCCGGGGGAATGGGTCGAGGAGTTTTCGGCGGTACCGGAGTTATACATTGCGGACGGACACCATCGCGCGGCCTCCTACACGCGGTCCTGTATTCGTGCGCGGAACAAACGGGAACACGTGACGGGGGAGGAGCCGTTCAACTTTTTCCTCGCGGTCCTTTTCCCGGACGACGAACTCAAGATTCTTCCGTACAACCGGATCGTGAAGGATTTCAACGGATTGAGCGAGGAGGAATTTCTCACGGAAGTGTCGAAGAACTTCATCGTGCTCGACGATCGGAATCCGACGCCGGGGGAGGTCCACAGAATCGCGATGTATTTTCGAAACCGGTGGTGGACGCTGGTTCCGCGGAAGAGCACGTATGACGAGCGGGATCCCGTGGGGCGGCTGGACACCAGTATCTTGCAGGAAAATCTGCTGGCTCCGGTGTTGGGGATCGAGGATCCGAGGCGTTCGGATCGGATCGATTTTGTCGGGGGGATTCGCGGAACGGGGGAGCTGGAGCGGCGGGTGAGGGAAGGCGGCGGAGTGGCCTTCTCGCTCTTTCCCGTCCAGGTCGCCGATTTGATGGAGATCGCCGACGCCGGCCGGATTATGCCTCCGAAATCGACCTGGTTCGAGCCGAAGTTGAAGGACGGTTTTGTCATCAAGGTGATTTCCGACTCGAACAGCGGCCCGGAATCGTCGTGACGCGATTCCACGCGGACAGAGTGTTTCTTTGGAGTCCGAATTATCTTTACAGATCGAATTATGTGAATAGGATAACTTTGGAGAAGAGAAGAGAATAAAGAAGGATTGAGAAACCGCTTCGAGGAGAGGTTGGTTATTTAAAGGATGAAATCGGAGAGTGGAAAGCGGCTGGTCGTGGCGTTGGGGGGGAACGCGATCCAGAAGGCGGAGCAAGTCGGGACGATCGAAGAACAATTTGAGAATTCAGCCGCAGCGTGTCACGACATCGCGGGAGCGATCGGTGACGGGTACGAAATCATTCTCACGCACGGCAACGGTCCCCAGGTGGGAAATATCCTGCGAAGGGTCGAACTGGCGTCCCGGGAGGTTTATTCCCTACCGCTGGATATCTGCGTCGCGGATTCCGAAGGGGGGATGGGGTATATGTTGCAACAGGTGATGGCGAACGAGTTGCGGCGGCGAGGGGTGGACCGGACTGTTGTCACGGTTGTGACGCGATGTGTCGTGGACCACCAGGATCCGGCTTTCGAAAATCCAACGAAACCCATCGGGCCCTTTCTGACGGAGGAACAAGCGAGGCGTCACGCGGAGAAGGACGGATGGCGGATCGTAGAGGATTCGGGGCGTGGTTGGAGGCGGGTTGTTCCTTCTCCGCAACCAAAGGAGATTTTGGAGAGGGACGCGGTTCGTGTTCTCGCGGCCAATGGATTTCTGGTCGTGGCCTGCGGTGGCGGCGGGATACCGGTTTATCGGGACCAAGAAGGGAATTTGAAAGGAGTCGAAGCCGTAATCGACAAGGATTTAGCGAGCGCGAGGTTGGCGTTGGATGTCGCAGCCGATAAGCTGGTGATTCTCACGGGCGTGGAAAAGGTGAAATTGAATTTTGGAACGCCGGCGGAGCGCGCGCTGGATTTTCTGGACGTCGGTTCGGCGCGGCGTCATTTGGAGGAGGGCCAGTTCCCCCCCGGCTCGATGGGGCCAAAGATTCAGGCGGCGATCCACTATCTTGAGGAAGGGGGCGGCGAGGTCTTGATTACCGCTACGGAATCGCTGGAGGAGGCGCTGAAGGGGAAGACGGGGACGCGCATTATTGCGGGATGAAATTGCGGGATGAATCGGGAATCGGAAAGGGGAGGGGGCGGAAGAGAGGGGAGAGCCGGTGATTGCGGTGACGGACTGGATATATGGAATGGGTGATAGAGGAGTGAAAGAGCAGGCGGAGGCGAGGGAAACGAATGCTGGGGGAAAATGAGTAGGGAGGTAGGATCATGAGCGTCTTGGAGGAACGGTTGGCCGGAGTGATTCCAGGTTTGAGGGAAGAGGCGAAATCGTTGGCGAAGGAACACGGGACAAAGGTCATTTCCCAGGTGACGGTTTCGCAAGTTTACGGTGGTATGCGCGGTGTGCGGGGGCTTCTTTGCGACACCTCATCGGTCGAGCCCGAAACGGGGCTCAAGATTCGCGGGCGGCCGGTGAAGGAGTTGGTGGATTGTTCTCCCGAGGACATCATTCATCTATTGCTTCTCGGCGAACTTCCCGATCCGGTGACGAAGAGAGATATTCAAGCGGATCTGGCTGCGCGCCGGGAGGTTCCGGAGAACGTCTGGAAGGTTTTGGACGCCCTTCCGGAGGAAACGCATCCGATGACGATGCTTTCGGTCGGACTCTTGGCGATGCAGGGCGAGTCGGCCTTCGCAAAGGCCTACGCGAAGGGGATCAGGAAGGACGAGTATTGGCGTTCCACGCTGGAGGACGCCTTGGATATCATCGCCAGGATAACGGTCCTGGCGGCGGGAATCTACCGAAAGCGTTTCAACAAGGGGCCGCGGATTCCTGGAGATAAGAAACTTCCTCTGGCGCTCAATTTCGCTCGGATGCTCGGTGTCGAGGATACGAGCGGAGAGTTTGCGGACCTGATGAGACTTTATCTCGTTCTCCATTCCGACCATGAGAGTGGGAATGTGAGTGCCGCGACGACGGCGACGGTGAATTCGGCGCTGTCGGATCTCTATTACAGTCTCTCGGCCGGGCTCAACGGCTTAGCCGGTCCGCTCCACGGGCTTGCCAATCAAGAATGTCTGAAATGGGTTTTGATGGTACACGAGCGATTTGGAGGCGTTCCGAGTTTGGAGGAGATCGAGAAATTTGCTTGGGAGACGCTCGAGGCCGGGAAAGTGATTCCCGGATACGGTCACGCGGTCCTGCGGGTCACGGATCCTCGGTTCGAGGCGTTCTTCGATTTCGGGAAGAAGTATTGTATGCAGGATGAGATTTTTCAGACGGTGGTGCGGATATTCGAGACGGTGCCGAATGTGCTGCGGCAGGTGAAGAAGATCAAGGATCCGTGGCCGAACGTGGATGCCATTTCCGGTTCCTTGCTTTACCATTACGGCGTAACCGAGTTTCCCTTTTACACGGTTCTCTTCGGGGTTTCGCGGGCGATCGGTGTGACCTGTCAGGCCGTGCTTGCGCGGGCTTTGGGGATGCCGATCATTCGTCCGAAGTCCGTCACGACGCAGTGGCTCAAACAGGAGGTCGCGAAGAAGGATTGAGGTGACCGGGTTTTTGGTGTTGCTTTTTCCAAAACCTGCTTGACGCACCGTTTCGGCGGCATAGGATACGCTTTATGTCATTCATTGGTTTTCTCAACTGGTTGTTTTTGGCTGTTCACGTCCTTGCCTGCCTTTCCTTGATCGGGATCGTTCTGGTCCAGGGCGGGAAGGGAGCGTCGCTTTCGGCTTCCTTCGGAATGGGATCGGCTTCGGCTTTTGGAGCCCAGACGGATCAATTCATGGTCAAATGGACGCGAAACGTGGCGATCACATTCATGGTGACGTCCGTCGTTCTGGCGTACTTATCTCCTCGCGCGGGCTCGATTGTGCAGAGGGCGGAAATTCCCCGTGCGCAAGAGACGCCGGGAGTGAGTGTGTCCGGAGAAGAGAAGACAGAGAAAGCCGGGGGGAGCGCGGAAGGCTCGGCGGCGACCGGAGCAAGCAGGGAGGAGAAGGCAGCGGGAGCGGATGGCGGTTCCGCTGCCGAATAGTCGGCTCCCGCGGCCAGTTCTTGGGATGGCGGCTTCGAGAATTGGCATCAGACAAGGCAAGTGGCTTTGAGGGGACGTTGCGCTGGAAAGAAGCAGTCTTTCCGGAAATGATTATTTGAACGGGATTGGGTGAATGGCGAAACTGGGTTCCTATGCAATCGATTTTGGGTCGAGTGCTCTCAAACTGATTCAAATCGGCGGGAAGGCCTCGGCTCCGAAGATCGAGAAGATCGACAGCGAACCGCTCGCCGTTTCGCTTCAAGAAATGGGAGACACCTTCCCGGCGGATGCGATCGCGGAGGCCTTGGGAGTCCTTCTCAAGCGGAACAAGGTTAAGACGAAAAGGATTGCCGTCACAATTCCCGGTCAGGCGGCCGTGGTGAGAACCTTGCGGCTGGCGGAGGCGCCTCCGGATCGCATCGCCCAGATGATCCGATATGAAGCGGAACCTTTGATTCCTTTTCCTCTGAATGAATGCGCCTTCGGTTACAAGGTTCTCAATGCTCCGCCGCCCAAAAAAGAAAAAAAGAAGAAAAAAAAGGAAGAAGAAGCGTCGGAGGGAGAGGGCGCGGAATCGGGTTCGAAAGAGACGGAGGTCTTGATCGTTGCGGTCAAGAATGATCGGCTCTACGACTACATCAATGTCCTTCAACGTTTTAACATTATTCCGGAACTCATCGAGATCACCCCCTATTCCTCGGCGTTTGCCTTTCGCCACGTGTATCCGGACGTAAAGGAGACGATCGCCGTCATCGATTTCGGTTCCGGAACAACCGATATCAGTATCCTCAAAAAGGGAGAACTTGTCTTTACGCGCGCCGCAACGGTCGCGGGCAGCAGTTTCACCCAGGCGCTCGAAAGTAAACTCGATATATCCACCGAAGAAGCCGAGAAACTGAAACGAACGCAAGCGAAGATCAGCGCCGCCCCTCCTCAGAGAAGGCCTCCGCAACGCGGAATGCGTCCCGCAGGTATGCCGGGTCCGCCGCGGCCCGGTGCTCCCCCGGGTGCGCCGATGATGCCGGGGCCCGCGGGAGCGCCTCCGAGACCTCCGATGCCACCCGCGCCACCAGGAGCGAAGCCCGGCGGTCCGCCTGCGCCGCCGGCGCCGCCGGGAGCGAAGCCCGGTGGTCCGCCTGCGCCACCGGCGCCGCCGGGAGCGAAGCCTGCCGGGCCGCCCGCGCCACCGGCGCCGCCGGGAGCGAAGCCTGGGGG
>RFFU01000122.1 GCA_003697085.1 Candidatus Hydrogenedentota bacterium | reverse complement strand
GCTTCCACGAGCGCGGCGTCGGCTTCGGCGGCGGGAGCCGCGGGGGCGGCCGCGGGAGGAGGACGAACGAGCGGCGGGTATCTCTTTCGGTTTCGAGCGCCTGCGGGAGCGCGAAGCATCTCGGTGGCGGGAAGTTTCAACAACTGGGATATGAACGCGACGCCGATGAGCGACGCGGACGGAGACGGGGTCTGGGAAGCGGTGGTGGATTTGGCGCCGGGGGAGTATCAATACAAGTACGTGGTGAACGGAACGGACTGGGTGGTGGACCCGGATAATCCGGCGAAGGCGGACGACGGCTACGGGGGTCAGAACTCGGTGGCGAAGGTGACGGCGGGGGGAGCGGCGCGCGCGAGGGCGTCGGCTTCGGCGGCGGGAACCGCGGGAGCGGCCGCGGGAGGAGGACGAACGAGCGGCGGGTATCTCTTTCGGTTTCGAGCGCCGGCGGGAGCGCGGAGCGTCTCGGTGGCGGGCAGTTTCAACAACTGGGACGTGAGTGCTACTCCGATGAAGGATCCCGACGGCGATGGAATTTGGGAGGTAATGTTACCTCTTTCGCCGGGAGAGTATCAGTACAAGTATGTCGTTAATGGAACAGACTGGTTGCTCGATCCGGACAACCCCTTGAAGGCGGACGACGGCTACGGGGGTCAGAACTCCGTGGCGAAGGTCGGTGGTGGGGGAGCGGCTTCCGCGAGCGTTTCCAGCGGTGGTTCCGGAGGATCGGCGGGGGGATCAGGATATCTCTTTCGGTTCCGGGCACCGGCGGGAGCGCGGAGCGTCTCGGTGGCGGGAAGTTTCAACAACTGGGACAAAAACGCCAACCCGATGAGTGATCCGGACGGTGATGGCGTTTGGGAAGTCCGAATTCCGTTGGCGCCGGGTCTTTATCACTACAAGTTCGTTATCAACGGGAAGGATTGGGTTGTCGATCCGGAAAACGCGAATACGGCGGACGACGGATTTGGAGGGAAGAATTCCGTTCTGAATATATCGAGTGCTGGGAATGAGCGTACTCCCGGGACAGTGGCGGGAGTCGGAGCGCAACCGGTGGAAGCGCGCGCTTCGCCTCCGCGCTCCGGGACTCCGCCGCGGCGTGATCTTTGGGCCGAGCGCGGTCCCATCCGCTTCAGTTACCGTCCCGGCAAGCCCGTGAAGACGGTGGTTGTAGCGGGTGCCTTCAACGACTGGTCAAAGACGGCAACGCCAATGAAGGATGACGACGGTGACGGCGTTTGGACCGCGGAATTGGAACTCGCCCCCGGGAAATACCCATACAAGTTCGTTGTCGATGGTAACGAATGGATTCCGGATCCAACGGCTGCTGTGAAGGAAGCGGATGGTTACGGGGGAGTCAACAGCGTTCTCATCGTTCCGGGAGACGAACCGACGAAGGAGATCACGGCTCATCGTGGCGATGGTGTTGTTGCGGGCGCGGCTATCGCCCACGATCGAACAGCGATTTACGTGACGCGGGAGGATACGGCGACGATCACGCTGACATTGCGTGTTGCCGATGAGGACGTGGAAGATGTGGCCGTGGTTCCTCGAACGGAGTCCCGCCGAATACCGCTTGAACCTTTCACCCACGACGGACGATACGAGTACTGGCGCGGTCGGATTCCCTTCGACTCCGTCGCCACCGGCTACATTTTTTCGGTTGAGGACGGCGGGAATACGTTTCTGGTCGATCGAGGAGGGCTTGAGAGCGACGGTGATTCACCTTGGTACTTCGTGCCGAAGGGTGTTTCGATCTTCGAGACTCCGAGATGGATTCGAGGAGGCGTGATTTACCACATCTTTCCAGACCGGTTCGCCAACGGCGATCCCGGGAACGATCCGAAAGGTGATCCGCGGAACCCGAACGGAGTTCGTCCGTGGCGGTACGAGCCGTTAACCGCCTCCCCGGACGGTTGGAATGCGAAATACGGCGGGGATCTTGCTGGTGTGATCGAACATCTCGATTATCTCGATTCGCTTGGCGTGACCGTCATCAAGTTCAACCCGATCTTTCAAGCACCGTCGTCGGCCAAGTATGATATTTCCGATTATACGAAGATCGATCCGCAGTTTGGCGACGACGAAGTCTTCCGCAACCTGATAACCGAGGCTGGACAACGCGGTATGCGGATTCTTCTGGACGGCGTCTTCAACCATTCGGGGGATCAACATCCCTTCTTCCGCGATGTGGTCAATAACGGTCCCTCCTCGCCGTATTACGATTATTACCGGATCCTGAAATGGCCGTTTCCGGCGCGTTTCGAGGGAAGCGGACCGAACGCGCCGGCGAATTATTACATCTGCTGGTGGGGGTTCGGTCAGTTGCCGTCTTGGAACACGGCGAATCCGAAGGTCCGCGACTATCTCTTTTCCGCCGTCGAAAAATGGATGAAATTCGGGATCGGCGGTTGGCGGCTCGACGCGCCTCATGGTGCCGGTCACGACTTTTGGAAGGCGTTTCGAATTGCAATGAAGAGGCTCCGGCCGGACGCCTATCTTGTGGGCGAGGTTTGGAAGATGCCGGAGCCATGGTTGCGGGGAGACGAATTCGACGCCACGATGAATTACGAGTTACGGCAGGCGATCATCGACTTCTTCGCCGAAGAGAAGGAAGACGCCGAGTCCTTCGCCGCGCGCGCCGTGTCGATCCTGATGGAATTCCCGCCGCAGGTCGCGCCGATCGAGTACAACCATATTTCATCGCACGATACGAAGCGTTTTCGAACCCTGGCGGGAGGAAGTCTGGAAAGAGTCCGGCAAGCCGCCGTCTTTCAGTACACCTTTCCGGGCATCCCGGTGATCTATTACGGAGACGAGGTCGGCGTGGAGGGGGAGAACGATCCCGATTGCCGTCGCGTGATGCCGTGGGGCGATGCCGCGCACTGGGATTCGGGGTTGTTGGAGAATTTTCGCCGTTTGGGACGCCTCCGCCGGACCGGGAGACTTCCCGCTCCCGTGCGGTGGGACCCGATCTTTGCGCGAAATCGGGTGCTCGTCGCGCTTTCCTCGGACGGAGAACGATCCGTCGTTTCTGTCTTCAACGCTTCCGATGCAGCAGTTCCGGGTTTGAAGATTCCCGTCGAAGGACGAATCGAAGACGGTCGCTATCGTGATCTTCTCGGCGGCGGCGAAGTGGACGTGCGGAAAGGAGTTATGGTACTCTCGGGCCTTCCGCCCCGCTTCACGGCCGTTTACGAAAAAATCGGGAAAGCGGAGGAGTAGTGCCGGTTTGGAGAACGAACGGAACGTTTCTTGCTGAAACGAAGTATCGAGGCCGGGGGGAGGAAGAGAAAACCCGCGCTTGGACCGGAACGGGAGGAAAAGCGAGAGTGGGGAAATAGGAGAAAGCAGAGAAACGACAGGAGGAGAGAGAACGATGGGCGCCGAAGAGGCTCGTAAGGAAGAGCGGAAAAGGAAACAGGATAGGAAGGTGAAAGAAAAGGGCGTGGGATTGTGGCAACGGGCGCGGCGGTTCGTTTCTCTGGCGGCGGTTCTTCTCACGGTCAGGGTTCCCGCGTCCGCCGAGGAGATTCTCGTTCACTACCATCGGCCGGAAGGCGATTACACCGGCTGGACGCTGTGGACTTGGAACCCGGCGAGTGGAACGAGCCGCGAGATCACGCCGGCGGGCACAGACGGCTACGGCCTTGTCTTCCGCCTCGACAAAAACGATTACGGTTCGAACGTGGACCGGATCGGACTTTTGCCGAAATACGGTGATTGGAAGGCGAAGGACGATCCGGATCGTTATTGGACGCCGTCCCTGGGGCGTAATGTCTTTATTCTTTCGGCGGACAAGAACCTCTATTCCTCGCCGCCCGATACGCGTCCGCGCATTCTTCGGGCCTTGTTGGACAAGGTGAACGAGGTTCGGGTCGTTCTTTCCAAGAGCATTGATCGTTCCTATGTCCGCAAGGGGACGGTCTCGGTGCGATTGCCCGACCGCTCCGCCGTTCCGGTCGTGGAGGCGGTTCCGGCTCCGGGACAGGGGCTCAAGGTCAGAACGATCCTCGTCCGACTGGGACAAGAGATTGATCCGGAATCGGTCGCCGGAATCGTGGTTTCCTTCGGGGCTTATCGACCGGCGCCGTTGATTCCGGGAGCCGTCGTTGATTCCTACCGCTACGACGGTGAACTCGGCGCGCTCTATTCTCCGGAGAAGACGATCTTCCGGACCTTCTCCCCGACATCGGCCGGAGTCAGCGTCGTGATCTACGAAGGGCCGACGGGGCCGCCCCGCGACGTGGTGCCGATGAAGCGGATCGGCCAGGGTATTTGGGAAGCGATTGTTGAAGGAAATCTGCTCGACAAATATTACAAATATCGCGTGAAGTATCCGGATGCCGAGTACGAGGTGATCGACCCGTATTCTCACTGCAACACGGCCCATAACGGGCGGGGCATGATCATCGACGACAACACACCGGTAAGTCCGGCTCCGCGTTTCGGAATCGCCGACGCGGTCATCTATGAAATTCACATTCGAGATTTTACGATCGACCCGAAAAGCGGCATTCAGCACAGGGGAAAATATCTGGGTTTGACGGAGGAGGGAACGCGGCTGGAGGGGAATCCTGAGATCAGCACGGGCCTCGATCATATCAAGGAGTTGGGAGTGAACACGGTTCAGATTATGCCGTTCCAGGATTTCGACAATGACGAAGCGAGCGAAGCGTACAACTGGGGGTATATGCCCTTTCATTTCAACTCTCCAGATGGGTGGTACGCTACGAAGCGTGATGATGCCTCGCGCGTCCGGGAAGCCAAGAAGATGATCGATGCGTTTCACAGGAACGGAATCAAAGTCGTGATGGACGTGGTGTACAACCATACGGCGGAGGGAAACCCGGAGGTTCGGATGAGTTTCAACGGATTGGCACCGAACTATTATTACCGGGTCAAGGACGACGGTTCCTATTGGAACGGAAGCGGAACGGGAAACGAGTTTCGGACGGAAGCGCCGATGGCAAGGAAATTTATCGTCGATTCGATGAAATACTGGGTTCGGAAATACGACGTCGACGGCTTTCGTTTCGACTTGATGGGGCTGATCGATCTCGAAACGCTCGAGACGATCGTGAGAGAATTGCGGAAGATCAAGCCGGAGATTATGATTTACGGGGAGCCGTGGGCGGGAGGATCGACGCCGGTGAAAGTGACGAGCAAGGGAGATCAACGCGGGAAGGGATTTGCGGTCTTCAACGATCATTTTCGGGATGCCTTGAAAGGGGGAACCTTCAACACGGAGCCGGGATTCATCCAGGACGGCCGCGACGTAGAGAAGGTGAAGAAGGGAATTCTCGGAAGCATCGACGATTTTACGGACGCTCCGACCGAAACGATCAACTACGTTGCTGCTCATGACAACCACACGCTTTGGGATCGGATTCTTTTAACGACGAGAAATTGGACTCAGGTCACGAAGAAGGATCGCGAGCAGATGGACAAACTCGCGGCTGTGGCGATTTTGACGGCGCAGGGAATACCGTTTCTCCACGGGGGGCAGGATCTTCTCAGGACGAAGGACGGGGAGGAGAACAGTTACAACAAGCCGGACAGGATCAATATGATCCACTGGGAATGGAAGAAGAAGCATCGGGAAGTTTTCGAATACTACCGCGGGTTGATTGCCCTGCGTCGAGCACATCCCCTCTTTCGAAAGACGACGGCGGACGCGGTGCGTCGCGGAGTGTTCTTCCTCGACGACGATCTGGAACTTCGCGTCCCGCCTCGGGCCATCGGATTCGTCGTAAATCGAGGAGAGGCTCAGGACGAATGGGAGAACGTTTTGGTTCTGATGAATGCTTCCGCAACCTCCGCGCGCTTTGAGATACCCGCTTCGCACTGGATTCCCGTCGCCAACGGAGAGAAAGCCGGAGTCACGCCGTTGGGTCCGCCTGTGACCCGCTCGGAAGTCATCCTCCCTCCCCGTTCCTCCGCGATCTTCTACAATACCGATCCGGAATTTTACCAGCGGGTCTTGCTTCCGCATGTCGCGGCCCGGCTGCCGCACGAGGTGAAACTGACCGTGTCTGCGCCGACGGCGCGTCGCGTAACCGTGGCCGGAGAGTTCAACGGATGGGATATGAATGCGTTACCGATGAAGAAGCGTCCCGATGGAATGTGGGAGATCGTCCTTTCTCTCTCGCGGGGGCGCTATGAGTACAAGTTCGTCGCGGACGGTTCATGGGATGCGTTGAACAAGAACAACCGAATCCTGAACGTGGAATAGAAATCGCGATACCGCTTCTCGTTTCTCGGCTTTGTCACCTCGGCGGGGCATCAGGTTTGGAGGAACCGTTTTGTTGTTTCAACGAATCGGCGCAGCAATTCGAGTCCTTCGCGGCCTGATTTCTCGGGATGAAACTGCGTTGCGTAAAGCGGCGGGTCGGCGATCGCGGCTGTGAAGGGAACGCCGTACCAGGTTTCCAGCGCCGTCAGCAGGATATCCGAATTGGGAAAGAAGAGCCGAGCGGGAACGAAATAAGAATGAACGAAATACCACCAGGGATCTTCACGGAGTGGGGTGGTGGGGGCAAAGATACCGGGGCGTGACCCGCGAACGGTCTCGGTCTTCTTCCACCCCATCAACGGCACGATCAAACGCCGGTTCTCGATCCGGGTGGGAAATCGCCGGACGGTTCCGGGATAAAGCCCCAAACCTTCGATACCCGGACTTTCTTCGCTGCCTTCGAAGAGGATTTGAAGTCCGAGGCAGATTCCCAGAAACGGAGGCCGGTTCGGGTTTTCTCTTCCAAGACGATGTCGCAGATACGAGACAAACCCGCGCGAATGGAGGCGTTCCATCGCCGTTCCGAAGTGGCCTTGTCCCGGAAGAATCAG
>RFFU01000121.1 GCA_003697085.1 Candidatus Hydrogenedentota bacterium | reverse complement strand
GGATTACGGTGAGGGGGGGGAAGTACGGGGGCGGAGTTGCACATCGAAACAGAGCCTATCTCTGAAGAAACTTGCCGGTGGCTGAAGATTTGATACGCTCCAGAGGTGATGGATGATTTTCGCACAGTTCGTTTAAACCGGGGCCGGTAGGATGGGAAGTGCAGCGACCTTCCGCTTCGCGGGGTTGACTGACATCGGTCGGGTGAGAAAAAACAACGAAGATGCGTTCAAGATTGCGTCTCTTGGCGATGACCGATGGGTTGCCGTAGCGGACGGTTGTGGAGGGGAGGCTGCGGGCGAAGTTGCGTCGAGTCGAGCACTGGAGGTGTTCGAGGAAGAGATTTCGCGGGAGGTTCAAACTGAGCGGGACCTCGCCTTCGTTCTTCGTGACGCCGTTGTTCGCGCCAACGAGGTTCTTCTCGAGGAAGCGCAGGGGGAGAGAAAAGGAATGGCGACGACGTTTTCTGCGCTTTATTTCCGTAAAGACCTCGCCTATTCGCTCCACGTTGGAGATTCAAGGATCTACCGACTCCAGGAAGACCGCTTCGAGTTATTGACCTGTGATCACACCTGGGTTGAGTACGCCGTTCAAGCAGGAAGAATTACGCGGGAAGAAGCTGAACATCACGAACGGGCCGGGTGGTTGATGCAGGCATTGGGAATGGCCGAGTTTCGAGCGCCGGACATCGATTTTTTTCCGGTAAAGGTTGGAGATCGTTTTCTGTTATGCAGTGACGGCCTTCAAAAATGCGTGTCGGATGAGGAGATCGCACAGGCTCTGGCGACAGGCGATGAACCGGAGCGGACCTGCCGGTATCTGATTGATCAAAGTCTTGCGCGAGGTGCTCCAGACAACGTAACAGTAGTTGTTGTTTACGTTGAGGGGGAGGGATAGCGCTCGGAGTCTTCGCACCGGCGCTGGATTCGAGCCTTTTCGATTACCGACTTACATAGATCATCAGAAATTCTCCTGCGGCGGTTTGGACCACTGTGGGGTCGCCGCCTTGTATCCCGACGGGGACGGAATCAGACCATAAGAAGCCGTCTTCCGAGAAAGACCACCAAATGCCGCGTGGCGAGCTCCCGTAGAACCGTACCCCTTTTCCGTAATTTATGAGATTTCCCGTCCAGTTGAAGTGATTTTTCGAAGGAATGTCGGAGACTCTTTCGAAGTCCAGACCATCGGCGGAGACGAAATGGAGGGCTCCCTCTTCCGGACGGCCCCTAGGTGCCGTGAGATGCCAGCGGCCGTGGAGACGAATCACCGCAGGATCGATTACGCCGTGCTCGTTGATTTGGACGCGAAACCCCCGTTCGAAGACGAAATGAAGACCATCGCGGGAGATGGCGGAACAAATTGAGGCGTTGCGGTTTCCGCCGGGTTCCCCGGGCCGGGGGCGCGGCATACAAGAAAAATAGAGCCGGAAAGAGCCGTCTTCCACCAACCCCAAAGTCGGATCAAAGGGTCTTATGTAGTTTTTTGGATAATTCTGGATAACAATCGGTACCGGCGATGAAAAAGAGTTCCCGTCGTCATTCGAAATCGAGACGGCGATCTTATCCCACGCGGCAGGGCTGTCGGACGGAAACCATTGGAAGGCAACGAGAATTCTTCCGTAGGTGTCACGAACGGCGCTGGGAACTCCAGCTGCCTCAACGAGAAGCCGGGAGATTCCGAAGGTGTTTCCGTCCTCACTACGGCAAATCCTTAGATTACGTTTCCAAGGATGCTGATGAAATCGATCGAAGTCGCTTGGCGTTTCTGCAGCTTTCCCAGGAATCCCGGATGGGTTCCTATCGGGAGGAGGGGGCAAAAATTCCCGTTTACGGATCGACGGAGTCGCCGGCGGGGGCGATAGGGAAGAGACACCGGGTGGACCAAGTTGTTCATGCGATTGAACGGGAAGAGAAGTCGACGGAAAGAGGAGGATGAAAGCGACAACTTTCGTGAAGGAAAATTTCATAAGATTTTCAAGCTAGGGGAATCATAAGAAATCTCGGCCTCGAAATAAAAGAAATCGGTGGAATACCGGAATGGAACAACCTCGCAAGAGGGATACAAAGGATCTGACAACCCTTTGACGATGGGAGTGGTCGCCCTATAGGAAAGAAACAGGATGATGTTACTGAACCTCTGAAACCTTCACGCCCGCCGGGGGAGTAAACCGAAAACGCGCCGGATCGATCTTGATGTTCTTTCGGCATTTTTTGAAGACGAGACGCCCTATGGTCTTTCCACCGCTGAAGGTCTCGGCGAAGACGGGAACCAGGGTTTTTTCCCGGAAGACGACCTTCACCTCTTCGTATCCGGGAACCGGCTTGATCGGTCGGAGTAAAACGGTCAAGAGGCCCTTTCGGTGCGAAGCCGATTCGAGAACGAAAAGATCCTTCAACGGAACCTCCGGGACGAGCAATGCCGTTGTGGGATCGTATGGCCCCCACTCTCGAAGATAGTCGATGGCTTTCTGTTGATCCTGTCGGTAAACCCTCTTCCGTTTCTTTTCGTAGGACCAAATCGTTTTGCCATCGGCAACCGTAAGAACGTCACCCTCGATCGCCATCTTCATCTCGGTTCGATAGAAACGCGGTGCGAGAAATTCCACCGTCATCGGAAAATGACTCCACTTCCCGGATTCTTTGGGGATTCGCACCTCGATTTTACAAAAAAGGGAATGCGTTTTGGCGCGCGCCGTCTCGATACGCTGAAGGATGGCGAGAGGTCCGGTGTCCTGGGTTTTCGCCGCGTGCGCGGAGGCCGGCGAGAGCAGGAGTATGAAGGAGACAAGAAGCACCGGGAAACAAAAACGCGAAAGGTTCGAACGCATGTGGTGCTCGTCCCGACGAGCGGACACACTCCTCAAGCGAGACAAAAAGGAAAAAAGATCAGTCTTTTTCATCATCCACCTCCCAACTCCTTGAGAACGGATTTTACCAGGCGCAAGGGGACGGCATCAACGACGCGGGGATTCCCCGGGCCGGCCAAGAGGGTCATTCGAGTTCGACCAGTCCTGCGTTTTTTATCCTTCTTCATAGCGAAGACGAGATCGGAGATGGGTTCCCCGGAGAGGCGCGTCGGAAGGCGGTAGGCGGAGAGGATTTCCTCGAGAAGATCGACCGCGTCATATCCCAAAAGGTGGCGTCCGATGCGCGCCGCGGCGGCCATTCCGATCGCAACGGCTTCCCCGTGTGTGACGCCGCGAAAACGATGAACGGCCTCGATTGCGTGGCCGATCGTGTGGCCGAAATTGAGAAATTCGCGCTTTCCTCGTGTCTCACGCTCATCCGCCTTGACGACCGCTGCCTTGATCCGCACGCTCTCTTCCACAGCTTTCCACAAGAAAGGCGATCTCGGATCGAGGTGGTCGGCGGGATGACGCCTCAGGCGCTCGAGGAGATCGGGAGAGGCGATGAACCCGTGCTTTATGACTTCGGCCATTCCGGAACGCATCTGGCGTGCCGGTAACGTCTCGAGGGACAGCAAGTCAGCCCACACGCCGCACGGTTGATGAAAGACCCCGATCATATTCTTGGCTCGCGGATGATTGATCGCCGTTTTTCCCCCGACGGAGGCGTCCACCATTGCCAGAAGCGTCGTCGGAATCAGAAAAAAGGGGATGCCACGGCGATAGGTGCCGGCGGCGAAACCGGCGGCGTCGCAGGTGGCCCCGCCGCCGTAACCGACCACCAGGAGGGGATGGCCCGTATCCGCTTCGATGAGCGTGTTCATGATCTTTTTGTAGGAAGCAAAGGATTTCGCCGCTTCTCCGGACGGGAGGGCGAGGCGGGCGACGGTGCGAAGGTTCGGGGGCGTGAGGCGGCGGTCGTAAAGAAGAACCGTTCGCCGACCGGGGGGTAGTAAACCGGGATTTCCAAGACGATAGCCAATGGTGACCGAGTAACGGCGCTTTCCCGGAATCGGTACGAGCACCTTGGTTGCGTTCCCCCGGCGAGTGGGATTCACAAGCGTCTCCTTTCGGTCGGGTTTATGTGGGGTCGGCGACGAAACAGTCGGCTCCGACCGGCGCCATCAGAGTCCCGACCCAGGGACGCGTCGTAGGAAGGACGGAGTGGGTGGGGATGCACTCGCGGGCCTCGGCGATCTCGATGAGATGCGCCACGGGGGGGGGATTGAGAAGAAATGCGGCTTCCGATTCGCCCTCATCGACGCTTTGGATCGCATAATGAGCATCCACCGGTGTTCGAAAACGTTCGAGAACGGCGTTCTCCGTGCCCGAAAAACCCAGGATGCGTTCGAAAACGAGGGAATGGAGGATCGTAATGTCGAGGCGCTTCCAGCGCCGGGAATGACGCACATTCTGCATCCTCTCGTAGGCTTCCGCATCGCGCAACATCAGCATATAAAACGCGTCATCTCCAATATAAAGCCCGTAGGAATGATTGAGTTTTCCGATGAAATCCATCTCTTCGAGCAGATTTTCGAGTTCCCGGTTTTTCTGTTTCTTATTGGAAAAGGGATAGCGTTCGATCTCGAAGAAATCCTCCAGCGCTTCGAGAAGGCGTTGCGGGGGAACGGACGAGATGCCGGTCCGTAAGGCTCGGTGCCGCGCTCGAAAGTGGAGTTGTTGATTTTCGAGAGGAACGATCCAGGCTAGAACGAAGTTGGGAGTTTGGAAGGGAGAATAGAGGGTTTTGGAGGAATGAAGCCTGGCGGCGAGACTCTGGGCGGCGCGGTACCGTTCCAAGCCGTCGAAGAGGACCGCCTTTTGACGCGAGAGCCAGGGTTCGATCTCATGGGCTGTGTCCGTGATCCGCCATACGCGGTGAGTACCGCCCGAGGGAAGGGAAATCTGGAAGAGCGGCGGGCGGTTCAGGAGCGGATCGCAGATCCGGTCGAAGAACCCTATTCGGTTGTGATCCGTGGAAACTCCGAGAAGAATCGGAGCGGTTTGAAGATTGAGGTGTTCCAGTTGAAAGATACGGTCCGCGGCTTCTCCTTCGTGGAGTTCTTCAAAGATGCACAGATCGGAATCGAGGGAAATCATGGCAACGATTCCTCGGACGAGTTGACCGCTTTCGTTGATCTCGAGCAGATAATAAGCGGGTTCATCGGCTCTTCGGAAGAGATCCTTCTCGAGAATCTCCTGAAAGGCCACCGACATTCTCACATTCGGATCTTTCCGGCGTTCTCGAGGAAGAGGATGACGGGATTCGAAACGAACGAAATTATTCTTGTGAGAGGCGGAAAAGACCTTCCGAACAGGAGCGGCGAGTTCATCGAATTGGGGTGCGACGAGGCGGGAGAGAATTTTGGAGCCTTTTTCCGTCGGAAGATAAGCCGTAAATGGAAGAATCCGTTTCATCGCATTCCTTTATAACAGGAAAGGTATCGGATGACCACAAGGATTTCAAAAAGCGTCCTGAACGAAAAAAATGTGACGCGGCTGCATCGTCCCGCTCCCAAGTATTTCGGAATCACCCGCGTGTTCGTCTCTTCAATTCACGTCTTTCTTTTCCTCCGAGGTTTTTACGGGAAGCCGGGAAGGAACTCGATTCGTGATTCGGAAGAGCCGGAAGGTCCATCCTCGCGGAGCGAAGGTTGTCCGCACCGGGGTGGAATCGAAGTTTTTGAGAAAATGTTTCGAAATCTCGCCCCACGGCGTCGGGCTACGGGAGGGGGAGGCGTCCCAGTACCCGGCGTGATAAAAGACCGGGTATTTTTCCACCAAGTTCTGGACCTCCGGAATCCGGTTTACGGCCCAAACGACCTGAAGAGCCGCGCGATGGTGGACGAGCCAAAGAGCGGGAGTGTGGGTGACGATGACAGCGGAGTCGGGAAGCGTCTCAGCCCAGGTTCGAACGACGGAGTGATCACAACGGGCTTGCCAGGCTTCCTCGCCGAGGCGGGCGGTTTCAGTAAGGAATCCGCCGGCGACGAAGAGAACGGGGAAGAAGAACGCGAGCAGTCGCGGATTGAACGGGGGAACGCCCCCCGTTGTACGGTAAAGGAGAAGGACCGCGCCGGTTACTCCACAAGCGGCTTCGAGAAAGATCGGAGGGGCGGCCAAAAGCGCGAAGCGCACGTCCGCTCCGTAGTGGTACGATCCAGCGTAAAAGAAAAGAAAGACGCCGAAGAAGAGGAGGAACCATGAAATCACAGCCGCGTGAAGAAGAAAGAAGGGAGAAGGGAACGCCTTTCCGGAGAGATCGCTTCTGGAGGAGTTGGGATCGTTCTTTGCCCGAAGATTCGTCTCGTGGGAAGGAACAACGGGTGTTTTCTCTCGAAAGAGCAGGGAAAAGAGGGGAAGTAGGAGGAGAGAGAAAAGGGCAAACCATGCGGGAAAGGGCGGGGCGGCGGGAGGCGAGGCTCCTTTTCGGGGAAAGAACCAGTACCTCAGGTTGGTTTCAAGATTTCCGCGGAGAAATTGCAAAGAGAATTTCGGGCCGGTGGCTCCCCAATCCTGATGTCCCGTCGTTTTGAGAAGGAGGAGATGAGGAAGAAGAAGCGCGGCCGTCAAGACGACGAGAAGCGGAAGACTGCGTCCTCGAATGAGGGAGGCCGCCTGCGCGGTCCGGGAATCGGGTAAGGAATCATTATCGCCGGCGGAACGAGAGGAAGAAAAACCGCGAAAGCCTGCGAGCCAGGAAAATCCGAGGACCGGTAAGAGAAGGAGGCCCTCAGGCCGAACTTGGACGGCGAAGGTACCGAGCATGAAGGCTGTCATTGTCGTGAGACGATCTTTTTCCCGGCCGGCGGCTTCCATCACGGCGACGGCCAGGATCGCCAAGCCCGCCGCGGTCGGCTCGACGGAAGCGGTGACGGCCCAACGCAGATTCTCGGGCCAAAAGGCGTAGAGTGACGCCGCGGTGAAGCCCGTCGCACGTCCCGCCCATAGCGTTTCTTTTTTGTTCTTTCCGGGAAACGTGACCTCCCCGAGGCGCCTTCCAAGGCAATAGAGCCCGAGGATACCGGCAAGGTGGAGAAGGACCGAGACCGCGGCGCCGTTGGAATGGCGCCCCGGAAGGAACCGTTCGAGAAAGGATACGAGAACAGGAAAAGCGATCGGTTCTTTGTTCAGGGAATATTCCAGTCCCCGCCAGCCGCGGGCGTTCCGATCAGGCAACGCAAGATCGACCATCCCCGCGCGGTGCTCGGCGGAGATCGATTCCGCGATCTGAATCGAGATATCCTCGTCGAAATAGAGGCGGTGCGTGTGGGGAGGTAGAAAAAGGACGGCAAAGAAAGAAAGGATGAGAAGCAGGACGATTCCGGCGTCGAAGTGGAGACGGTTTTGGCGAAGACGACGCACGAGAAGGGCTGCGCCGCAGAGGAGCAGCAGCAGGAGGTGAAACGAAACCATTGCGGGAAGGAACTGAACCAATACGCGTTCCGCCGTTTCAGACGGCAGGGTGAAGGCGTGGATGTAGAGGAAGAGTAACCAAAGGACGGGAGCGAGGAAGGGAAGCGCAGTGCGGGAATTTCGCAAAGAAATTTTCATCCTTTTTCGGACGATGAATTCCTTTCCCTGCGTTCGATCAGAATATCCTGGAGGACGAGAGCATCGAGTCGGCTTTTTCGAAAGGTTTCATAGGCATCTTTCGCCGTCCGCACGATGGGATCACCGTGGATATTGAAGGAGGTATTGAGGAGCGCTCCGATTCCGGTCTCTTCCGCGAAGGCCTCCACCACTTCCTTGTACCGTGTCTCCTCCGGAGTCTCGGGGGATTCCGGGAGAATCTGACAACGGCACGACCCATCGGGGCCGATAACGCCGCCCAGGCGTGTTCGTTTTTGCGGGATTGTTCCGTAAAGAGATGTCATCCACCGTTCCGCTCTTCCGTCGTAGTTTTCGAGGCTTTCGCGGGCCTCACGGAGAAGAAGTGTGGGACAGAAAGGCTGATAGAAGACGCGGCGTTTTTGGACGAGGTTGAGCCGATCCCGAATAGCGGGGTTGTCGGGGCGGGCCAGAATCGAGCGGGCGCCGAGAGCCCGTGGTCCGAACTCCATCCTTCCTTGAGCATAGCCGATGACCCGTTCCTCCGCGAGGAGCCGTGCAATTTCTCGAGGGCTCGTTTCTTTCACTCGGAAATTCTCTCCCCGCGCTCGTTCCGCCGTTCGGCGGATTTCCTCTTCATCGAGCGGCGAGCCGAGGAAGGGATGGAGAACGGTGGGATGCGTGAGAGCGGCTCCCAACGCCAACCCCCCGTCTCCCATATGAGGGAAGATCCACGGTGAAGCGGGAGAATCGTGTGTTTGGGGGGATCCGACGGTTTCGCGGAGAAGACGATTGATTCGGATATTTGCGAAGACACCTCCGGCGACAGCCAGCCGGGGCTCCTTGGTCCAATCCAGCACGGCACGGACGATCTCGAGGGCGGCGTGTTCCGCGAAGGACTGGACTGCGGCGGCGAAACGTTCCGGGCCCCATTTCCACAGCAAGGCTTCGAGCCGATGAAACGCGTGGCGGTCGCGGCGGATTCGGATTCCCGCGGCTGTTCGTTCAACGGTGATCAAGTCGTGAAGCACGGTGCGTTCCTTCTCATCGAGGTCGGCGTGCATCGCCAAGGCCATTACCTTTCCCTCGTCCTCGAGTTCCCGCATCGAGAGCAGGCGCGTGGCGTGTTCATAGATGAGCCCGATCGAATCGCGCCCCGGAAGATGAGTGAGGATGGAAAGAGAGGAGCCGTCACCGAGAGCGACGGCTCCCGAGGCGGCGTCGCCGATGCCGTCGAGCGAAAGGACGGTGGCCCGGGGGAATTCCGAGGTGAAGTAGGCGGCGCGAAGGTGCGCCGCGTGGTGATCGCAGGTTGCGATCGGAACGGGTCCGATGTGGGCGCGCCAATTCGCCAGAAAAGCGGTCAGCGTCCGGCATCCGGGCAGCGGAGGCAGTTGAGTCGTAAGCAATTTGAAGCGCAGTTTCCAGCGGTTCAAAAAGGAAGGATCGGCGAGATGGCGGCGGAATCGGTAGTAGGATCGTGCCGCGGCGGGAACCGCCCGCGCCAACACCTTGCTCGGATCGATCGTTGGAACGACGATGAGGTCGGGTTTCCCGTAAAGCCGAACCGCTTCCCGGAGGGAGTGATGGGGAAAACCGACATCGAGTTTGCGGTGCGTGAAGCGTTCTTCATTCGCCGCGTAAAGAACCTCGGCGCGCTGTTCCCGCGGAAGATTCCGCACGACCGCGACGCCGGCATCATGGCCGTCCCAGACGCCGAAGACGAGTTCGGGATCGCGAGGGAGGGGAGAGTGGGAAGAAACGGCGGTCACAAAAGCACGTCCCGAAGAAGGCTCCAGAGATAGGCCGGAGCGTGCCGGACCGGATTGACGTGACTCTTGCCCGCCCGGCGCGGGTGTTCGTGCGAGGGAATTTCGACGATGCGCCCCCCTGCCTTGAGCGTTTTGGCGATCATTTCCTGCTCGATCGTGGTGTGACGGGAGACGAGCGTGAGAGAGCGGAGGAAATCGGTCCGTAACGCCCGAAAACCGTTTTGGCTGTCGGAGAGACGGATGCCGAAGCGGCGGTTGATGCACGCGGTGATAAACGCGGCGCCGGAGAGGCGGAGAAATTCGTCGAAACCACCGTGAAGTTCCGACGAGCCGCCGAGGAGGCGGGAGGCGGTGACGTGCTCCGCGCGGCCCTCTTGGATGGGCGCGACCAATGCGGGAATGTCCTTGGCATCGTGCGAGCCGTCGGCGTCGAAAAAGACGGTGATATCTCCGGAGGCCTCACGGGCCGCCGTGACAATGGCGCGCCCTTTTCCTCCGCCGCCGTCGAAGACAACCCGCGCTCCTTTCCGGCGTGCGATATCCGGTGTTCCATCCTTCGAACCGCCGTCGATGACGAGGATTTCGTCCGCATAGGGTTTCACTTCGTCGACAACGTCACCGATCGTCGCGGCTTCGTTGAGCGTGGGAATCGCAACCGTGATCTTCACCGCGCAATTCGGCCGCGGAAGATCAAGAGGTAAGCAACCATCGTCCGTCGATCCTGACAAAATCTTGGTAAGCCTTCGAGCGATCGGATCCGGATCCGTACGTAAACCAGACACGAGCATGCCTTCCGACGATGAGTTGATTCGTCACGGTAATGGGGAAGTCCTTTTGCCGATAGAAGGGAAGGCGGGAGTGAAGTTTCGGGCGGGCCGCGATTGCCTCCGACCATGCCTTGGCGTCCTTGAGATTTTTGCTGTTGCGGATAAGGCGGAGTGAGTTGGTGAAGAATTCGGAGCCGTCATGGTCCTCCAAAAGATTCAACGCGCGGTCGAATCGTCCGTTTTTGAGAGAGTCAAAATAAGACAAGAGGGCTTTCTCCGGCCCCGAGGCCTTTTTCGTGGCGGCAAGGATCGGTGTGACTTCAACCGACATTGTGCCCAGGAGCAAAACTACAACACCAGTCCGGATAAAAAACCGTTTCATATCCCTTCCTCCTCAAAAATTTTTTCAGGAGGTACTGTATCCCGCTAAAGTTCAAAGCCGGAATACTTTTTTGCGCGGGGAGCGAGTTCATTCTTACCATTTGAGGGAACAAGAAAATGGCGAAAAGGAAATTACGCTGAAGGTTCAAGGACCCTCGAACGAATGAACATTTCCCTCGTCATCGTAAACCGAAAGCGTGAAGTCCTTTCGATTTCCGCGATACGTGATTCGCCAACCCTCGGGGAAGAGTTCCATCGCCGGCGGAAGATAAATCGGCGAGAGCCACATTTCCGGTGGGGTTTCCCGGGCGGACCAGGGAAATTCTCCTCCGTGGTCCGCCGCGTATGCATCGAGAGCATCGAGAATGCCGTGAAGCCGCAACTGCACCGGCTCCGGAAAGGTCCGAAAGAGTTCGTCTTCGGCGAAGCCGCCTGCCGTCGCACCGCCTTCCTCCGGGACCGCGCTCAGTTCCTGCTTCCTCTCGGAATTTTCGTTCGGCTCCTGGGATGAGAACGCTTCCGTCTCACCTTCGGTTTCTTTCTCCAGAGACTGGAGAATAAGCGATTGCGTTATGCTTTCTCCCTTTGCTTCCGCGTTCGCGATGGCGTCGATCAAGGGGGACCAGTCTTTCGGATGGTCCGCGGCAAATAGAAGGATTCCGTTCTTTCGCTGCGCCATCTCCGAGAGAGGAAAGGACCAGGTGGCTTCGGAGCCGCTGACCCGCTCGGCGTTGGACGAGAGGATGTTTTTCGGGAGAGCCACGGTGTAGTCGAAGGTCTGGCCGGCGAAAAAGACAGTGAGAAACTGCTTCTGCATCGGATTTCCACCGATAGGATTCCCCGAAAGAGGATTGTCTTCTTCTTCCTCTTCAGAGGTCGGTTCGTCATTTCCCACGGATTGCGGCTTCCGAATGTAGGAGACATACTCGATGCCTTCCGGTCCGTTTCGAAAAGCGACAACCCGTTGGCTTCCGACGACGGTTCCGACGGGCCGGGTGACGTCGCGAATTTCGAGACCGAGGCTGATCGTCCGCCCTCCGTTGCTGTTTTCTTCGTTGTAGAGAAAGACACGGGCGTTGCCGGAATCGATCTCGTCGAGGAAGGCTTCGAGGGAAATCTTGGAAGCAGGATTCTCCGTTTCCGCCATCTGCGCCCCCAGATTCACCTTGTCGAGGTGGAAGAGGTATTCCGGCAGGGTAAAATGCATCTCGAGTCTTCCCGAACCGTCCGGCTCGATCTCCAATCGCTCGCTGTAACTGAAGCAGCCGGCGAGAAGGACCACGGCCAGAATTCCCAATAGACCTCGACACGCTTGTTTCATTTTACCGTCACCTCGCGAGAAAATAGAACCTTTTATCGATGTCCCAGGAAACGCCCCTCCCGCTCGCCGGGTCTCTGGAGCGGAGTGGATGCCTCCGGCGGAAACCGTCTCCTCCAATACACCGATGTGACGGAGCAAAGGATACGGGAAAGAGGCGGAAATCGGAAGAAAAAACGAGAGGCCGACACTTTTCCCGGGTGAGAAATTTCCTCGGAGATTTCGTTGAAACCGCGGGGAGGAAGTGGTCCAATACCGGTGTGAAAAGGTTTGTGAAATGGGTCGGGTTTGCCGCGGTTGTTCTGGCGGCGCTTATCGTGGGCCTTCTCTTCATACGATTCGACCTGTCCGAATGGAAAGGCGGAATCGAGACAGGGCTTACCGACCTCACCGGACGAGAAGTCACACTCCGGGGAATTTCGTTGCGGCTGATTGAGGGCATCCGGATCGAAGGGATCGAGATGGCGAACCGCGAAGGATTCTCGGATACGCCCTTTGTGCGTTCAGAAGGACTCGTGCTGAAATACGAACTCCTGCCGCTCCTTTCGAAGCGCCTCGAGGTGAACCGCGTGGAATTGCTCAGAACGTCCTTCCTTATCGAGCGGAACCGCAAAGGCGAGTTCAACTTCGACGATCTCTTGGCGCTTGCGGAGAAGAAGCCCGAGGAGAAACCGGTGGAACTGCCGTCCTTCGTGAAGGAACTCTCGCTAAGGATATCCAGGATCGGAACCACGAACGCGGATGTCACCTTCGTTGATCACCTCGGGGGAGCGAAGAAAACGGGGAGACTGGAAGGTATTGATCTGAACGCATCCGAAGTCCTGCTGAAGACGCTCGATGAATCGAAAGGCGGGGCGCTGGCGAACCTGAGTATGAAGGGAACGCTTGGAATCGCGAAGATGGCCTACGCGGGGTTTCACGCCGGACCACTGTCCGGGGAATTCGAACTCGCGGACGGTCATTTCAAACTGCCGAACCTGACCCTACGGGCGTATAAGGGAACCGTGTCCGGTTCGGCCGAGGTCGATCTGACGAAGAAACTCACCGAATACCGAATCGCGACAGCCGTGCGGGGTCTCGATCCGAATATTCTGATTGCCCAGCGGCTTGGCTTCAAAGGCACGATGCTCGGCGCGCTCACGCATAACGGAACCGTGCGTGGAACGTCGGCCGGGTTGAAGAGTTTGAACGGGAAAGGAGAATATGAAGTTGCTCCGGGCAAGCTGAGCCATATTCCCGCGCTCGAAAAGGCCGCCGACCTCCTCGGCCTCGAAACACTCCGCAGCCTTCAATATTCGGCGCTCAAAGGCACCTACACGATCGAGAAGGGAGTGCTGATCACGCCGGACGCCACGCTCGTCGCCGTAGGGTTGCTTGCCAAGGCTGACGGCAAGGTGAATCTCGTCAAGGAAACGATGGATTATATCGTCTCGATCAAACTCTCCCCGGAGATGGCAAACCAGATTCGTTCCAAGAGACTTTCGATGATACCGCGGGACGACGATGGCGGGCTGACGATTGAAATCGGTCTGCGCGGACCGATTACGGATCCGAAAGTGGATTTTTCCCGCGCGTTCAAGAATCTTTTCAAGAATATCTTCCGGGGTGTTCTCCCCTCGGGCGACGCCTTGAAGTCAGCTCCGGGAAAGGCTCTGGAAGGAGTGAAAGGCGGCGTCGGCCAAGGGCTGGAGAAACTCAAGGGACTCTTTTAGCGCGGAGGATGCGTTGGGGTGCAAGAGATTATTGCCGATCCGAGTTATCACCATCGCGGTCGCGATGCCGTTGGATAAACTCCGGCAGGCGCACGCGGAACTCCGAAAGGCGGCGGTTTCCCAAGAAAAACGAAGATGACTGCGGTTTCGACTTCCGCTTTTCCTTTCCTGCCGCCGCACGTTGTCGCCGCCGTCCTGCGGGGGAACCAGGACGGCTTCGAGGCGCTGGAGGGAGCCTTCCTCTATGCCGATATATCGGGATTCACGGAACTTTCCGAGCGGCTGGCGGTGACCGGGGACGAGGGGGCTGAGATACTGACCGACGCGGTTTCACGTTGCTTCTCACGGTACCTTGCGATCATCGGCGAGCACGGAGGGAGCGTGCTGAAATTCGGCGGTGATGCGCTTCTCGTTTATTTTCCTTCGGAGCCGCGCGCCGCCGCGGAACGGGCAGCCGTTTGCGGCCGGCGGCTGATCGAATCCACACGCGCCCTGCCGCCGCTGGGGGTGGAGGGGAGCCGCGTGAAGCTGCGCCTCAAGGTGGCGCTTCACTCGGGAAGCATCGTTGGATTCATTGCGGATCTGGGGGTTGGTCAACTTGAATACGTTATCGCGGGGAGGGACCTGGAGTGTCTTGCGCGCTGCGAAGCCGCAGCCTCGAGCGGGGAACTGCTGGCCACCCCCGCCTTCGCCAAGGCGCTCGCATTAAGCGGGGTACGAAAAGGGTTCGTTCGGCTCTCGCTCCGGAGATGCCGCCTGACCGGATCGGAACGTTCGGAATGGTATCCGCCGATCCCGGCTTCGAAACGCGCCGCTTTGAAACGCCTGAACAGCAGATTCCTTCCGCCCACCGTGGCCGAACGCCTCGCGTACCTGCGGGAAGGGAGTGCGTGGCTTTTCGAACGGAGGCGGGTCACGGCACTCTTTCTGAACGTCGCGGGCTGGGAAGACTCCGCGGACGACGCCGCGGCGGGCCGGTCATCGACGCGCTATCGCGATTCGATGACACGGTATCTCCGCCGCGTCAACCGGATTCTCCGGACGTACGGTGGTGTCTTCTCGCGCGTCGATCTCTGCGACAAGGGCCTGAAGATTCTGGGGTTCTTCGGCGCGCCGGTGGGGAGGGAACGCGACGAGGAAGGTGCGCTCAACGCCGCCCTTGCGCTCCTGGATGCGGGTAAAGAAGTGCGGCTCCGGCTCAGGTCCAGGATCGGAATCCAAACGGGGGACGTCTTCTGCGGGATGGTGGGTGCGGCGACCCGGCGGGAGTACACCATAATGGGAGACGCGGTGAACACCGCGGCGCGGTGTATGGCCGCGGCACGCTGGGGGCGGATTCTGGCGGGTGCGGAGACGATCAACGCGGCTCGTCCGCTCTTCGACACGACCTCCCGGCGGATCAAGGCGAAAGGGAAACGCGAGCCGGTCGCGGCTTTCGAGGTACGCGGCCATCGGCGCGGTTCGAGCGGAGCGAAGGTCCAGATGGCGATGGTCGGCCGGTGGAAGGAGCGGAGGCTGATCGATGGACGACTCGGTTCCGGCGAGGGATTCTTGATCCGGATCGCGGGCGAGGCGGGTATCGGCAAGACGACGCTTATGGATTACGCGGAGTCGCGTTGGGCCGGAAGGGGCGGGGCGAGTGTCCGGGTGGAGAGCCGTCGGCACGAGGTTGAGCGACCGTTCAGTACGCTCTCCCGCCTCGTCGCCTCCTGCCTCGACTGGCCGGAGGAGATTTCACCGCGCGGGCTGCGCTCGCGGATCAACAGACTTCGAGGAGCGGAACGCTCGGTGGTGGGGGCACTGTTCGGAATCGAGGCGAAGGGGCGCAGGCGACGGCCGGATCCCGAGCTGCGCCGGCGCGTCGTAACGGAGATCCTCGCAAGAAAACGAAACGGGCTCTTTCTTCTGGAGGACATTCACTGGATGGATCCTCATTCGAGACAGGTTCTCGACGTCCTCTTCCGGAAGGAGCGCGGCCTCAAGGTCATCGTCACGACGCGTCCCGAAGGAAGGACCGTTTTCCGGCCGAGTCACGATGTCGCGTTGGAGCCGTTTTCCTACGAAGACACGGTTCTTCTTGCGCGGCGGATGCTGGGGAAGGGGCGGCTCAGCGAGGACCAGTGCCGCGAAATCCACCAGCGCGCGCAAGGAAACCCCTTCTTCTTGACCGAACTCCTCGCCGCCGTGCGCGATACCGGTGGATTCGGCCGGCTCCCGGGCTCGATAAACGCGGTGATGATGGCGCGGCTGGATCGTTTTTCGGAGGAATACCGCCTCATTCTGCGGGCCGCCGCCGTGATCGGCATGGATTTCGACTGCCGTCGGGTCCGCGAGATTCTGCCGGTCCGGGTTTCGTTGAAACGGTTGGCCGGCATCCTGGATTACCTGGCGACCCACCAGTTCCTGATGCGCCTTTCGTCGTTCCATTTCCGTTTCCGGCACGCCCTGACCCAACAAGCGGTTTACGACAGTGTTCCCCGGCGGCAGGCTCGGGATCTTCACCGATGGCTGGCCGAGCGGATGGAAGCGCGGCGCCATCCGGATCTCTTCTTCCTGGCGTATCATTTCGACAAGGCCGGTATTCCCGAAAAGGCCGCGCGGTATCACCTGGCGTTGGCGGAGGAGGCGGACCGGGTCTTCGCGAACGAGCGGGCCATCGAGCACTACAAGCGGGCCGCGTACTGGGCTTCCGCCGTGCCGCGGGGCGGCGAGCCGGGACGGGCCGGGATCCTGATGAAACTGGCGGAGGTCTGGAAGCGCCTCGGGCGGTATGACGAGGCGGTCCGGAGTTACGCGGAGGCGGAGCGGGTGTCGCGCAGGAGAAGAGACTGGCTCGGTGCGGCGCGCGCGCGCGACTCGATCGGGATCTGCCGTCAGCGGGAAGGTCGGCACGAGGAGGCGCGGCACCATTCGCTGCGCGCCCTGCGGTTGCTGAAGCGGCTGCCCGGTCGGGACGACGCCGCGCGTTCGGACACGCTTGCGAAATGCTACAACAGCCTCACGGTTGCGTACTGGTATCTCGGGAAGTACCGGGAGGCGATCCGGTACGGCGAGCTGTCGCTGGCGGAGAGGCGAAAGGCGGGCGATCCGCGGAACATAGCCCGAGGTCTCTTCAGCCTTGGGAACTCCTATCTCAAGGTCTGTGCGTTCGAGGATGCGTTGCGATGTTTTTCCGAGCTGGACTCCACCTCCCGCCAGGCGAACGATCGTGCGGGGCTGGCGTACGCCTTGGACGGGCGAGCCGGTTGCGCGAAACTCACGGGCGATCTGGCGGGAGCGGTCAAACTGCACCGCCGAGCCGCGATGATCCGGAAGAAGATCGGGGACCGGCGCGGCCTGGTTTACGCCTACCTCGGAATCGCCGCGGCCTACCTCACACTGGGTTTTGCGGAACGAGCGGCTCCGTTCCTGGAGAAGGCGAACGAGTATCTCGAACAGACGACCGAGTTGAACCTGGTCAGTGACATTCTCCGGAACCGCGCGTATGCCGAATTCCTGAGAAACCGGCTGGTCGCGGCGCAGTTGTACATCGAGCGGGCGTTGCGGGCGGCCGAGTACACGGGCTTCTTGGAGGCGCGTATCCGCTCGCTCTACGTGCAGGCCGACATTCTGGCGGTTCTGGGGCGGCGTGAGCCTGCACTAAAGATATGCCGGCGTCTGGCGCGAATGGCCGAGTCCTCGGGAATGGCCGAGATTGTTGTGGGAACCGAGCGGATCCTCGGAGACATCTACCATCGGGGCGGCGACACCACGCGGGCGCGGATCCATTGGCTCCGGGCGGAAGAGATGGCTCGCGAACGCATTCTGCTGACGGATCTGCTTCTGATAACGGCGCGGTTGGAGCGGACCGAGACGCCGGTGCCGCGGGCGGCGTCAGCGTCGGCCGGAGCGGGGG
>RFFU01000013.1 GCA_003697085.1 Candidatus Hydrogenedentota bacterium | reverse complement strand
GACGGACCGGCAGCCTTCACGGATGCAGCCCCCTCCCCGCTTCCCCGCGCTTCCCCCGCATTCCCCCGAGACATCGGAACCGTATCGCGCCCGCCCACGAGCGCAATTTTCGGACCGTTTTCTCTCACCTCCGGCACGGTCATACGCGGAGCCCGCGCGAAGAAAACCGCCGCAAGCAACGACGCGGCCAGGGCCCCCGCCGTGTAGTAAACTCCTCGACGCCAGCGCCACCGCCTCCGCCGCGATTTCTCGATCGAAATCACCTTCGCGGAACCGACAACCTCTTCCCGAGAAATACCTCCTTCGGACCCGATCCCTTCCGGCGGATAAACCTCGAGAAGCCGGCGTCGAAATGATCCCAATTCCTCCATCTCGACCCGACATCGCTCACAAGTCGCGATGTGCTCCTCCAGGAGGCAGCGTTCTTCCTCCGACGCCTCTCCGCTCAAAACGGCTCCCTTGGCCGCGAGCAACCGTTCGTCATCGCAGATCATCGAGTTCCTCCCGGAGCCGCGCGAGGGCGTGGAAATAGTGCACCTTCGCGGTTCCCTCCGCAATTCCCAGTTTCTCCGCGATCTCCCTGTGTTTCATTCCTTCAAACTCCTTCATCAAAAAGACCTGCCTCTGCAGAGGAGTGAGCACTCCGAGCGCGGAGTCGATGCGGATCCGGATCTCGGCCGCCTCGAAATGCACCTCCGGTTCCCAATGGTGCTCCGCCTTCTCGCTCCGTTCCTCCCACTCCTCCTCCCGCTTCCGCTTCGCAGTATCGAAGACCACGTTCATCAGGATCCGGTGGATCCAGGTCCCGAAGGCCGCCTCGCCGCGAAAACGGTCGAAGGAGCGCCAGGCGCGGTAGAAGGCCTCCGCAACCACCTCCTCCGCTTGATCCGAAGACCGTGTCATCTTCAAGGCGGTGGCGAAGAGTCGCGGCTTCAACTCCCGATACCGTGCCTCGAATTCCCGCGCCGCCGCTTCAACGACCTCCGTCGCTTCAACCTCCTCTGTCATCCCTTGGACGAACCCCTTCCGAAATGGTTTACTCCCCCCCGCCCCGTTTTCATTCCCCTTCCTTCACAAAATCATCCCTCTTCTTCCCTTGAAACGTTCTTCTCGATCCCCGGATAACGTTCGGCCGGATCGGGCGGAGGAGGGGGAGTGCGCTCCAGAATCCGTATCGAGCGGATCCGGTCCCCCGGGTAATCGGGTCTCCTCTGCGGATCCCGTTTTCGTATCCGATCGACAACATCCATTCCCTCGATGACCTTTCCGAAAACGGTGTACTTCCCGTCGAGGAACGGGAGGCGGCGGAAACAGATGAAAAATTGGGATCCCGCGGAGTTCGGATCGAAGGCCCGCGCCATCGAGACCGTTCCCCTCTCGTGCGGCAAATTCGAGAATTCCGCGGGAATGGTGTAACCGGGGCCGCCTCGACCGGTTCCCGTCGGGTCCCCTCCCTGCGCCACGAAATTCGGTATCACACGGTGAAAAGTCACGCTGTCATAAAAGCCGGCACGCGCCAGAGAAATGAAATTCGCGACGTGGTTCGGAGCCGTCTCCGGAAAAAAGAGTATCGTGAAGGTCCCTTTCCCCTCGATCTCGATCTCCGCCCTGTATTCGGTTCCCGGCGCCAAGACGTTCCGGAAGCGCGGCAGAAGCACACTCGTGTCCCTTATGTAATGGACCGGCACTTCCGGATTTTTCCGAATCGCCTTCGCCTCACCGGCCTGAACCCGGGAAAGACCGAATACCAAGATCACCAGACCGACCGCCATCGGAATCCTCCAGAATTGCTCCTGCCTCCGCATCATTTCCGATCACCTCCTGAAAATTCCCCCGTTTCTCATCGAGACGCACGGCTCGCTTCCAAGAATTGCTTTTTATTTCCCAAAAATTCGAACTTGTAAAGAACCTCAGACCGAATATAATCGTCACTGTCCTGCGATGTGCGTGGATCGTTGATTTTTGGGCCCAACACTTTTGTTGGACAGGGAGCCATATAGGCCGGGAACGTGACGCCCCGCTCGGCCGGGGTAAGCCGAACCGGCCCGAGGCGCCCACCTGGTTAGACAGGGTCCACAAAAACTCGCGTTCCACGGCATACGCGGGACTTATTATTTTTCCAACCTCCCCTCTCCCTTATTGCAATTCCACCATTCCTCCGTTGTTCGTTGACTTTTTCTCCGCCGACCGCGGGATCGGAAAGAAGCCGGACGTCACTCGAAAGCCCTCGAAAAGCGGGAACGCCCCGCAGAAAACAACGGAGCCGTGTCACCTAACTCACCCCCGTCATTTTCACCAACCGCCCCTCGATAGAACCAAAACCGACGGAGATCTTGATCTTCACGGGAATCCGCCGCGCATCGTCCGTTAACCACAACTCCATACTTCCCTTTTTCAGCGGGCCGCGTTCTTTGTTCACCATATAGGGTTTCACGACCAGACAACGAAATTTCCCGTACGGTGTCCGCACCGTCTCGTGACGTTTCACGCGAAGCGTCATCGAATAATCCCTCCGGCCATCGTGAACGGGAAAAACCGTCCTTCCCACATTCTCGATCGGCAATGTACGAATAAGATAGATCACCGAAAGGACATCCGCGGAAAAGCGGTCGAAATGCATCGGTTTATGTTTCACGCCGTCGTCCACGCGATACGCCAGTTCTTTATAGTGATCGAACGTCGTCACCTCGTTGTTTCGGTATCGCCCCTCCCTCTGCCGCTTTCTGTACTCATAAGTAAAGAGTCCCTCCCGATCGACGATCGAAACATTGCGGTCGTCTACGCCATACATAAATCCGGGGCGCGATTTGAGCGTCGATACGATCCGATAGGTTGGCCGCCCGTTCCTTTCCGGTCCATCCTCGACTCGAAAGACTCCCGTGCCCGCCTTGAAGAAAAGGAAGCGGAGTTCATACGTCAGTTCTTCACCCGCCCGCCACGCCGTGTTCGTCCGTACCGGATACACCAACGTGTCCCCGCCCCCAGCCTTATCCACCTCCCCTTCCTTCGAAACAGTCGTTTGCCCGCGAACTTCCGGAATCTCCACCGTCAGAAGAAGTGTTCCGAAGAGAAGGAATGCAACCCCACGCCCGATTGCGGAAATCCGCTCTCTCGCCTTCGTCTTTCCATTCACGCCACTTTAACCTCCGTCCTTCGTCTCTCCCCCAAGCGGAAAACTGTAATCGCCCCATCTTACCCCAACTTTCACGTGAAGCAAAAAGGATGCCGACAGGAGGGGGCATGGCCGGAAATGCGCACCTTTCGCCGGGTCGTGTCCGTCGACTCCTGGGCGAAGTTCCGCATAGGGTCGCGGCCGAACGGGGAACCTCTACGAACCTGTCTTTGCAGGCAGGATGCCCGCGTTCCCAGGGATTGCGCTCCTTGCAGGTCTTCCTGCAGGCAAGATGCCTGCGCTTCCAGGTTTCGCCGCAGCGGATCGCCCCCCCCCAATGTCATTCCGAGGAGAGCGGAGCAAAGCGACGCCGACGAAGAATCCCCCACGAGCGCCGACCCGCCCCTGATGAAAAATGCCCCCGTTTCTCACGGTACAGTCATCGTGCCGTCACCGCGGCTACGGGCAGCCATCCCGCCCGCACGAGTTCGTTTTGCAGGCATCCCGCCGTCGCTTCGCCGCGGACTGGTGAATCCGCGCACCATCCGCGAACCGCAGACTGGAGAGTCTGCGCTCCATAACGCGGCGAAAATGGGGCGCAGGGCCTCCTTAACGGGAAGACGAGCCGAGGCGAAAGCGAAGGCACGAGTTAAGAGAGAAGTGTTACACAGACACTCCTCGGCCTTCGATGCGCGGCGGAGAAATATCTTGAACGTCAGCAAACAGTCTTACTGCGCAAAGCCAACGCCTCCGCCGCGGCAACATCCTCGGCGCGATCGACATCGATGACCTCCTCGAGTTCGACGCTGCACATCGGTGTTCCTTCCTTGACGAGCCATTTGAGATAGTTCCGAAGGCGTGATGTTCCCGCCGGAGGAGCATACCTCTTCACGGCCTCCGGAATCACGTAAAGCCCCGCGGTCACGGCATCACCGGCTTCGTCGGAAATCTCCGCAATCCGCCCCGCTGCATCTCCACGGACTCTTCTTACCCAGAGCGGCTTCTCGTCATCAAACGTCCGTGTCACGCCCAATACAACCGGCGGCTCATCGCAATGCTCCATTCTCTCCCGCGCAAAATCGATAAACTTCCGAAACACCTTCGGCGGACAGAAGCAATCGACCGTCGTCACCACAACCGGACCTTCGGGCGAAAGCCGCAAAACCTCCCGAAAACTCTCCAGCGACGAAGGCGTCGTCCGAATCGTAACCCGAAAATCGGCCTCCGGAAAAAGAGAACGGATCTTCGCCTCGCACCCCGCAGCCGCTTCGCTGAAGATCAGACTGACCGGTTCCAAATCACACGACAAAAGATTCCCGATGGTGTAAGCGATAAGAGGACGGCCGGAGACGGGAAGAAGCGGCTTGAGGCAATCGAAGCCGGCCGCGCGCAGGCGGCTCCCCTCCCCCGCTGCAATAATCCCGCCGGACATCCTCCGCACAACGCATCTCCTTCCCAAACCTGCTGAACCGTCACCCGTTATCCTAAACCCTTCCCTCGAAAAGCGCTCGTCATTTTCTCCCGCCCGGCGAAGGATGACTGGAGAAAAATGGCCGCCTTTTGCCGGATCGTGTCCGTCGACTCCTGGGCAAAGTCCCGCATAGGATCGGAGAGGCTACGCTCCGGCCCGCCACTTCCCCGCGAATCAGGGTTCGTTCGCCACCACCTCGATACTTTCCCGAATGATCCCGCACATCCGCGCCAATTCCTCCTCCGTTGAGGACAACGGCGGCATCAATACCACGACGTTTCCCAAGGGCCGAATAATCAGACCACGTTTTCTCGCCTCCAGCGTGACCCGATGTCCCGCTCGATACTCCGGCGGGAACGGCTCCCGAGTTCGTTTTTCCCTCACCAACTCGATTCCCATCATCAGTCCCCGTCCCCGCACCTCCCCAACGATCGGGTTGTCTTCGAGCGGAGCCAGTTCTTCCCTAACCCGCGCGATCTTTCCCGGAAGTTTCTCCAGAACCTTTTCCTCCTCGAAAATATCCAAACTCGCCAGCGCCGCCGCACACGCCAAAGCATTTCCTGTATAGGTGTGCCCGTGCAAGAAATGGCGGAACTCTGCATATTCCCCGAGGAAAGCCTCGTAGATTTCCGTCGTAAAAAGCGCAGCCGAGAGCGGAAGATATCCGCCGGTGATCCCCTTTCCCAAAACCAAAACATCCGGTGAAACATCCTCCTGCTCGATGGCAAAGAGCGTTCCCGTCCGTCCGAATCCGGTCGCCACCTCGTCACAAATCAGCGGAATCCCGTACCGCCGTGTCAAATCCCGAACTCCGGCGAGAAAGCCCTCCGGGTGCACAATCATCCCCGCGGCTCCTTGCACGAGTGGTTCGAGGATGACGGCGACGAGTTCATCGCCTTCCTCCTCGAGCGCCCGCTCCAGAGCCGCGAGGCATTCCCCGAGGCAATCTTCACCTTCCCAACGAAACGGATAGGGACTCGGCAAGAAGCGCGTTTCGAAGAGTAGCGGCCGAAACTGTTCATGAAATATCTCGATGCCGCCGACCGAGACGGCGCCGATCGTATCGCCGTGATAGGCGTTGTGAAACGCAAGATATTTCCGGCGCGGCTTGGAGACCTTCGCCGACGTAAGGCGATGGTACTGGTACAAAATCTTGAGCGCGATCTCGACGGCGGCCGCTCCTGAATCGGCGTAAAAGATATGCGAAAGCCCGGTCCGTTCCGCGAGTCTCTCGGCCAGGTCAATCGACGGGACCGATCCCAATCCCAACAAGGTCGAATGGGCCACCTGGTCCAACTGACGCCGGATCGCCTCATCAATCTTGGGATGGCGATGGCCGTGAACGTTGCACCACAGTGAAGACACCCCGTCGAGATAGGTTCTTCCGTCGATATCCGTCAGCATCACGCCTTTGCCGGAGGCGATGATTGGCGCCTTTTCCTCCCGGTAGGCTTGCATCTGGGTAAACGGATGCCAGACCGTTCTCGTATCGATCTCTCGAAGCCTGCGGCGCTGCTGCTCGGAAAAGATCATCTTTGGCCCTTCGTTCCGTCCTCGGTCACGAGAGTGAAAAGTCGGTTGCTCCGGGATCCCGAATCAGCAAACACAGAACCTCTTCCCCCGCTCGAATCTCCTTCTTGTCCGGCTCAATATACAAAAGAGCCTCTGCTCCAACGAAGGAGCTCAGAACCTGCGATCCCTGGCGCGGACTCGTCAATTCCGCCACCCAACTTCCGTCTTCCTCACTCCCTCTCAGACGCACCCGGAGGAATTCGCTTCGTCCTGTTTTTCGCGGGAAATCGAACCCGGAGCGGACAACAATCTGCCGCGGGAAGAGACATCTGTGTCCCGAAATCTTTCTCAGGGCGGGCCGAACGAAGAGTTCATATCCTGTCAGAGCGGAGACGGGATTTCCGGGAAGTCCGAAGACGACGCCTTCCGAGAAAAGCCCGAAGACGATCGGTTTTCCCGGTTTGACTCGAACTCCAGCGAACTTCAATTTTATGCCGGCCGATTCGAAGACTTCCCTCAAATAATCCCGTTCCCCCTTCGAGACTCCGCCCGTCGTGATCAGAACGTCGGATTCCATTCCGCGCGTGATCTTCTCGAGAAGATCACGCGTTTCGTCCCTTGCGACGCCAAGATCGACGGTTTCATACCCTTCCTCGCGAAGGCGCGCGATCAAAGCGGGAGAGTTGGAGTTTCTAACGAGCCCCGCCTCCATCGGCTCCTCGGCTCCGATCACCTCGTCCCCTGTCGTCAAGACGGCTACCCGAGGCCGGCGCACTACGGAAAGACGCGTTCTCTTGCAAAGGACGGCCACGCCGATCGAAGCGGGATCGAGAAGCGTCCCCTTTTCCAACGCCACGCTTCCTTCCTCGATATCTCCTCCCGCCGGTCGAATGTGTTCTCCCGGAGCCGCCGGCGCGGTAAACCGAACCGTATCCCCCAAAACCTCCGCCTTCTCCACAGGCACGACGGCATCGCATCCCGAAGGAATCACCGCCCCCGTCATGATCCGCCGCGTCGTTCCAGCACCGATCGCCAAATTCGGCGCCGGGCCCGCGGCAATCATCTCCGGCAAGAGATCGAGTTCGCGCGGCGAATCGACGGACGCATTCCGCAGATCCGAACTCCTTACGGCAAATCCGTCCATTGCCGAATTTTCCGATATGGGAACGTTCTCCGGCGCGATAATGTCCTCGGCCAGCACCATCCCCAACGCCTCATCCCTCGGAACCGAGACCGCAGCGAGCGGAGCGACGGAATCGACGACCGTCGAGACAGCCTCCTTGAGCGGAAGGGGTTTCACACCGTGACTCCCTCGGCCTGGGCTCGAGCCGCCAGCACGGTATTCTCGAGAAGCATCGCAACAGTCATCGGGCCGATTCCTCCGGGGACCGGGGTCCATGCCCGCGCCTTCTCCCGAACCCCGGGGTGGACATCACCGACCACGCGAAAACCGCGTCGACTCCGTTGATCCGGCACGCGGTTGATCCCGACGTCCACCACGATAACGCCGTCCCGCACCATCTCCGGCTTCACGAGATTCGCGTACCCGACCGCCACGATCAGAATCTCGGCTTGCCGCGTCCAGAATCCCAAATCGCGCGTCGCCTTTTGGCAAACGGTCACCGTCGCCTCGCGCTCCATCAGAATTCCCACCATCGGCCGGCCGACGATCCGCGAAGCCCCGACAACGACCACGTCTCTTCCCCGACATTCGATGTCGTACTCCTCCAGAAGCCGAAGGATTCCCTTGGGCGTGCAGGGCATAAACCCCCCGACCCCCGTGGCAACCCGTCCTACGTTGAAGGGATGAAAACCGTCCACATCCTTGCGCGGATCGATCCGTTCAAGAACACGTTGTGTATCGAAGCCGCCGGGCAACGGCAACTGCACGAGAATCCCCGAGGTCCTCGGATCGGCATTTTCTCGATCAATCTCCTCCAAGAGTCGTTCGATGGGCACATTCTCCGAAAGGACCTTCGTCTTCGATCGGATCCCCACGTCTTCGCAAGCGCGCGCCTTTCGCGCAACATAAAGTTCAGAAGCGGGATCGTTTCCAACGCGGAGGACGGTGAGCCCCGGAGTGGTGCCGTTTCCTTTCAACTCCGAAACCGCGCGCGCCACCTCGGCCTTGATTCTTTTCGCTACGGCGTTTCCATCGAGTTTGAGCCCCGATGCTACCCCGCGGGGTTCCTCGCTCCTCTCCTCGTTCTTCTCTTCAACCGGCCCTATCTTCATCATCTCTATTCCCTTGACATCCTCGATTCTTTAGCCGCAGGACCACTGGTCCCGTTATTTGGAGTGCCGAGCGGCAATCTCGCCCGCGTGTTCCGCCACCTTCCTCCATTGCGGCGCCAACACCTCCTTCAGCTCCCGCCGCTTCTTCTCATCGATCGTCTCCCCGGGTTCGCCGATCCCTTTCGCCGACTGCCCCGCCTTCCACTCCGCCCGCTTTCGCGTCTTGCGAACCTCCTCCAGGAGAAATGCACGTTTCTCTTCCAATTTCGTTATCTGTTTGTCCAGCTCATCCAAGGCCTCGAGAACCTGCTGAGGACGGTCGGAATGGCGGGTCGTAACGTACCAGAGCGGATCGCTGTACCGGGTGACGACGACCAAAGCCATAATGATCGCAATCAGCCCGATGAGGCTCAAAAGAATGCCCGTTCGATGCCAGCGGTTGACTCCGGTTCCGACGCTCGTATTCGTCTCGCCGCCTTCTTCTTTTCTCGTCTCTGCCATCCGCGGAACGTTAGCGGCGGACCCCGCGCACTTCAAGAGATTTCATTCTCGGTATCCGCCAGGCGCGGAATCCCACGGAACACACCTTGAAAGATCACCCAAGAAAGAGCCCAGGGTTGGAGCACACAAAGGACCGATTCGTCTTGAGACGGACTCTCCGCCGGAATCCATTGATCGGCCTCACCTGCGGCATATCGGTAGAATCACGGTTCTCAGAAGGAAAGAAGAAGAAAAAGGACCCCTCTCTTCATACCTCCAGACCTGGAGCCTTCCCCAAAGCCCGCGGTGGAGTGGAAATGATCTTTATTCCGATCTTGTAAATCCCGGTTCCGACGCCGCGTTCCCGAATATGCCTGACCGTACCCGCGACCCAGGAAGCGCTTTTGGCGGAGCTGGGTTTGAGGTGCATCCAGTATGTCGCGCCGACCTCGACCGGACAGGGAAACCGTTGTTCACGCGTCTCCAGACCGACCCCGCCCGCGGACTCGTCGAGCACCCAGCAGTGGAGCTGGGTCTGATCCTCGAGGGCAAGGATGGCCCAGGCGCGCGAGATTCCGCCTCGCCGCTCCAAAACGCGCCGATTTTTCCCTTTCTTCTCGTCCTTCGCCATTCCTCGTTTTCTCACCAACCTCCCACCGACCTCCCGGCGCTGAGCTCCTCAACAACATCGCCCCTTCCCTGTCGAAGCACAGAACCGATTTGCAACGGCACCCCGGTGACTTTATATCACTCAAGGGTTCGTGAGAAGACCTTCATTTTTTTCTCTCCTGTTCCCCCGCTTCCTTTCGCCGCATAGTATGCCCGTGTTAGACTGAACTTTGCTGCCGGACGCCAGTCCTCCTCCGGAAACACGGCGAGAGAATCAGCGTTCGGCGGCGGAAGAAAGACAAGCGGGCTTAAGGGGTGCGTGCTATCCACCTACGGTGGCATTTCACCCCCGAGACGCGACGACAAGAAATCGATGGATGGAGCGGATCCGAATCTTAACCGCAACATTCTTCGTCCAAAGGAGCCACTATGGAACTGCGGGTCAAGCTTGCCGAGGATACGATCGATGAAACCGATCTCGAAGCCCTAGCGGAATGGCTGAAGACAAAGCCACGCCTCACCAAGGGACCTCTCACGCTCGAATTCGAGAAAGAGTGGAGTCGATGGCTCGGCCGGCGCCATTCCGTCTTTTGTAATTCCGGATCTTCGGCGAATCTTCTCGCCTACTACACATTGCTCCTCTCGAACCGCCTTCGAAATCGGCGGGTCATCATCCCGGTAACAGGCTGGGTGACAACGATCGCGCCCGCGATTCAGTTCGGCCTGGAGCCGATCCCCTGCTCGGCGGCTCCCGATACCTTCGCACTCGACTCCGATCACCTGGCCGACCTCTGTGCCCGATACGAACCCGCGCTCGTGGTACTCGTACAAGTACTGGGCGTCCCCGCATCCATGGAACCGATTCTCGATCTGAAGGAACGCTACGGATTCCTCCTCATCGAGGACGCCTGTGCCGCCATCGGCTCGCACGATGGACACCGGCGTGTGGGCACCTACGGGGATCTTTCGACCTTCTCCCTCTATTTCGGGCATCAATGCTCGACGATCGAGGGAGGCATCGTCTCGACGGACGATCTCGAACTCCACGAATTGCTATTGATGCTGCGGAGCCACGGATGGAGTAAGGACGTCTCGCGGGCGACCCACGCGAAGCTTGTGCGCGAATTCGGCATCGATGACTTCAACGAACCCTTCGTCTTCTATCAGCCCGGATTCAACCTTCGTTCGAGCGATCTCAACGCTTTCCTCGGCTTGCGCCAGATTCCAAAACTTTCGTGGATCGCCCGAAAGCGTGATGAGAATCATCGGCGCTACCTTCGCCGGCTTGGAGAGGTCCTGCGCTTCCAGAAATTCTCCGATGAATCGGTGGTTTCAAGCATCCATACCGCCGCCGTCGCAAGGAACTCCGCCGAGCGAAAACAAATCGTGGCGGCGCTCCGGAACGCCGGAATTGAAACCCGAATGTACACGGCCGGAAATCTCTGCCGCCATCCCTTTTGGACCGACCGTTATCCTCCCTTCTCCTCTCCCCTGCCCGATCTTCTCTACGAAGCCGGTTTCTTTCTTCCGAATCACCCCTATCTCACCGGGGAAACGATCGACGAAATTGCGGAAATCATTCAGGACTCTCTCAAAAATCCAGCGAAGGATACAGGCGCGAGACACGATGGAAACAGCCACTGATATCGAAAATCCCGAAAGAACCATGGAGGCGGTAAATACGATCCTAGTTACGGGCGGTTCCGGTCTTTTGGGCCGTACCCTCCAACCGTTTCTTCCCGGCGCTGTTTTCGTTTCGTCACGCGATGCCGATCTGCAAGACCCTGCGGCGGCGGAACGTCTTATTGCACAACATCAACCGAAGATTCTCGTACACCTGGCGGCTCGCGGGGGAGGCGTTCTCGAAAATGCCCGGTTTAACCTCGATCTTCTCGAGGAGAACCTTTTGATCAACACGAACACACTGCGTGCCGCCCGCAACGCCGGTGTTCGGCGTTTCATCCTCGTTCTCTCCGGATGCGTATGGGACCTCGAAGACGGTGCTACCAAGACCGAATCCTCGCTTCACGACGGTCTTCCTTATCAAGGCAACCTCGGGTACGCTTTCTCTAAACGAACTCTCGATATTCACGCAAGGCTCCTCCGAAACGAGGGGTGCGTTGTCGATTGTTTGGTCCCCGTCACCCTTTTTGGACCGTACGATGAATTCGATTCGGAACGCGGACACGTCGTCGGCGCGTTGATCCACCGCGCCTTGGACGCGAAGCGGACCGGTGCGCCGTTGCGCGTCTGGGGAACCGGGAAGGCCGTCCGGCAGTTTCTCTTTGCCGAGGACGCCGCCCGCGCAATCGCGCGGCTTCTCCATGCCCCACGAAACGATACGTTCATCCTCGCCGCGGACCAAGGAATCACCATCGCCGAGTTGGCTCGTAAGATCGCCGACCTCGTCCGGCCCGAAATGGAGATACTCTTCGATCCGCAAGCGCCGGAGGGGGCGGCTCGAAAGGTCTTGTCGGGAGAACGATGGCGACAGGCCTTCCCGGATTTCCCTTTCACTCCGTTGGACGAAGCCCTTCGCATCACGATAAACTGGTACCGAAACGAGCAAAGAAGGAGAGCGGAGGAATGAGCCGAAAAGAGAAAGTGCTCATTACGGGCGGTGCGGGTTACCTCGGTTCCATCCTGACCCGCCGCTTGCTCGAAGCGGGATACGCCGTCACCGTTCTCGATAATTTCCTCTTCAATCAATCCTCTCTTTTGGATTGTTGTGTTTTTGAAGATTTCACCGTGGTACGCGGCGACTGCCGCGATGAACGCCTTCTACGCGATCACGTCAAGGATGCCGATATCGTTATCCCCCTGGCGGCGCTCGTCGGAGCTCCTCTCTGCGACCGCGACCCGCTCACTGCGATCGCGGTCAATCGCGACGCCGTCAGGACGCTTCTCCGCCTGCTTTCCCCGAACCAATGCGTTCTCTTCCCCACCACGAACAGCGGTTACGGCATCGGTGAGAAGGAAGCCTACTGCACCGAGGACACACCTCTGAACCCGATCAGCCTCTATGGGCGGACTAAGGTCGAGGCGGAGGCGGCGGTTTTGGAGCACAAGAATTCTCTCAGTTTCCGCCTCGCGACAGTCTTCGGCATCTCGCCGCGAATGCGACTTGACCTTCTCGTCAACGATTTCGTCTGGCGAGCCTTGCGGGACCGCACCGTTGTTCTCTTTGAGGCGGACTTCCGACGGAATTACATTCATATCGAGGATGTCGCGCGGGTCTTTTTGCACGCGATCTCGCACTTCGATTCGATGCGAGGACGACCCTACAACGTCGGTCTCGAAGACGCCAACTTGACCAAGCGAGAACTTTGCGAGGTGATCCGAAAGGTCTTGCCCGACTTCGTCTATCTCGAAGCGCCGATCGGCGAGGACCCGGACAAACGGGACTACATCGTCTCGAACCAAAGACTCCTCTCGACGGGCTTTCGTCCGGAATGGTCGCTCGAACGGGGGATTCGGCAATTGGTGAACGGCTACCACATACTCTTCGGCCCGTTTCACAGCAACGTCTGACGGCCGTGGGCACGAGGAGTTCTTTACGGTTCGAAATCGGTCAAAATCGATCGGTCGAACAATCCCGAGAGAGAAGCCGAATATGAGGAAGAAGTCGGGAGCGGCGACGGGAAAGCCGTCCCGCCGCGGGCCCTTCCCCATCGATGCCATTCTCTTGGCCGGGGGAAAAGGAGAGCGACTCCGCTCCCTTCTCGGCAAACATCAGAAAGTGGCCGCTCCCATCGGGGATAAACCGTTCTTTCTTCATATCCTCCGCCATCTTGCCGATCAAGGGGTTCGAAGGGTCGTCGTTGCCGCGGGATTCCGCTCGGTGGAAATCCGCGCGGCTTTGGTTTCTTATCCTCCTCCCCTTCCGGTCATCGTGGTCGTTGAAAAGAAACCGTTGGGGACGGCCGGCGCGGTCCGAAAAGCGCTTACCAAAACCCGTTCCGATCCGGTCTTGATCGTCAACGGAGATACCTGGGCGGAGATTCCCCTCGCCTCTTTTTTCGACTATCATACAGGGGTGAATTCCGAACTCACGATCGCTGTCCGTTGGAAAAAACACACGACACGGTTCGGGCGTGTCGAATGCGATCGCTCCGGTCGAATCCTTCGGTTCGAAGAAAAGGGTGCGAAAAAGAGCGGCCATATCAATGCGGGATGGTATCTCGCAAACCGTCGCGTCCTGCAGGCTCTTCCGAAACTCGCACCGCTCTCGCTCGAGACGGACGTTTTCCCAAGATTGATCGGACGCGCCCTTCACGCATGGCGCGGCCGTTTTCGTTTTCTGGATATCGGCACACCGGGATCTTTTTCGAAGGCGCAAGCCTTTCTGCGCAGCCGATGATCATCAGCCGCACGCCGTTCCGTATCTCCTTCTTCGGAGGGGGGACTGATTACCCGCAATGGTATCGAGAACACGGCGGGCAGGTTCTCTCCACCACGATCGACAAGTACTGCTACCTGACCTGCCGCCGACTTCCCCGCTTCTTCGATTACACGGGGAGGATCGTCTATACGAAAACGGAACTGGTCAAGAGCCTCGATGACATTCAACACCCGGCCGTTCGGGAAGGTTTACGATTTATGGGATTGGATCCAGTGCTTGAGATCACCCATGCGGGCGATCTTCCCGCGCGCGCCGGCCTCGGCGCTTCTTCCTCCTTCCTCGTCGGACTTCTTCATACCCTTTACATTTTCAAGGGGACAACCCCCGGTAAACTGCGTCTCGCCAAGAACGCCATCACGGTCGAACGAGACCGGATAGGAGAAACGGTGGGCAGTCAGGATCAGACGGCTTCCGCCTTCGGCGGCCTCAACATCATCCGGTTTCGTGGAGATGATGAAATCGAGGTCAACCCGTTGAACATAGCGCCTGAACGAATCGCGGAATTGGAGAGTCATCTGATGCTTTATTTCACGGGACTCCTGCGCGCGGCACCGGAATACGCTGCGCGGCAGGTCCGGCAGATCAAGAGAAAAAAATCGATCCTCGAACGTATGGCGGAGATGGTCGAGGAGGGGGCCGAAATCCTCGGCGGTGATGAATCCCTCGATCACTTCGGAAAATTACTCGATGAAGCCTGGAGATTGAAGCGTAGTTTGGCTGAAGGGATTTCGAACCCAACCATCGATTCCATCTATGAAACCGCGCGCAGGGCGGGGGCGATCGGCGGAAAACTTCTGGGAGCCGGCGGAGGCGGATTTATCCTTTTCTTCGCCCGTCCGGGAGACCAACCGGCCATCCGCCGCGCTTTGGAAGGCCTTCAAAAAATCCCGTTTCGTTTCGAATACTTCGGGAGCCAGATCATCGTCCGCGATATCTTCTGATGCCGCCCCTCTTCCGGAGGACCCCGTCCCCATCCCCGCGATCTTCCGTTTTCGAAACCCTCCAAGGATTTCTCTTCGTTCTTATCGCGACATCCCTTTGCCAAATTCTTTATTCCCCTCTCGGGTTCAATCCCTCTGATGAAGGGTATATGCTCTCCGGAAGCCGTCGGCTCCTCGAAGGAGCGATTCCCCACCGCGATTATATTTCTCTCCGCCCCGTCGGCACCCATATCTGGCACTCCCTCTGGCTCCTTGTGACCACCGACCATCTTATGCTTCTTTCCCGCGGTGTCGCGTGGTTCCAACTCGCCGTATCGGCTTGGCTTTGGATTCGCATCGTTGAATATTTCTGGGGGTCTTTCCCGACGACCTCATCTCGTCTCACCGCCGCCGTCGTCGCCTTTTGCGCTTCCGCGCATACCTTCCCCGTTATGGTGTGGAACAGTATCGATGGATTCTTTTTCATCTCCTGCGGCCTCTACACTCTTCTTCGGACTCCGAGGCTTCGCTGGGCCGGAGTCTTCTTTCTCGGGCTTACCCCGCTCTGTCGTCAAAATTTTCTTATCTTCAGCCCGCTTATTCTTCTTCTCGCCTGCCGTCCGAAATCACCCCTCTCAGCCATTCGCCTGCTCTTCCTTTTCTCTCTTCCCTCCCTCCTCTACGCACTCGACGTCATCCTTCACGGCGGCCTCCGTGACGCCCTGATCCAAATGACAGGGCACGAGTTTCGATGGAGATTTGCTATTCCTTTTCTCTTTATCCCTCGGAATTTCGCGCTAGTATGCCTTGCCGCCCTTCCAACCGCATTTCTTGTTTTCTCATTGAGAAGAGCCCGACACGATTCAAACACGGAACACAATATTTTCCAAGACGATAGCACAATAAAAACATCCCTTCAGCCGAAAAACCTGTTCTTCATTCACTCGAAAACAACGGGTTTCCTGACTTCTTACACACCCTCACTCATATTGGGTGCGTCGGCCGTCCTATGGGGGATGATTCTCTATGCAATTTTCAGTATCTCGCACTCCTATATGGGGCGAATTCATGGTTGGATCGCTTTCGGAATGGTAATAGGGCTTTTCTCCGGAACGGCAAGTCTTCCGTATCGAAAAAGGTCTTCCCGCCTGCTCCTCGGTTTGGTTCTCTTGACGGGGTGGTGTATTTCATTTTCGGCCGGTTATTTTTCCGCCGCCCTCGCGTCCCCCGCGCTCTTTGTTCCTGTCTTTCATCTCCTCTTCAACGAAAAATATCTTGCCCGAAGAGTCCACATCGCAGTAACCGTAGGAATTCTTCTTCTCACTATCCTTTCCTTTCACTACGGCCGCACACGAAATGTCTACTGTGATCTCGATATTTCTCGGTTACGTTATGACGTCGGCGACGTTCTCCCCGGCGGACAAGGAATCCGAACGAATTTCTATACCTACCATCATCTCAAGGAACTCAAGGAACTGGTCGAGGAAATTCGGAAGCACGGCGATCGCTATGTCGTCGTTCCCGAGGCGGCCCAGTTCTGGGTTACAAGCAACCAGCCGAATCCCCTCTCCTGCGACTGGTGTATCGATCCGGAACTGCAACGCCGCGAAAATCTCGACCGTGTCCTCACCGAAATCGACGCGCTTCCTCCCGGAACCGCTCTTCTCGTCCAGAAACTCTCCTCCCCTCGCCTCGCCTACGGCCCCCGATTCTGGTTGCCGACACGCTCGAAGGTCGCGGATCATATCCGCCGCCGTTATCGTCTTGTCAAAGAAACTTTTTTTTGGAAAGAATATCGTAATCCCTGAAGGTTTCCCCAGTTCTCAAGAAATAATTCAATAAGAGATCTTACCACGTTTCTTACCCCCTCTCTACATCCTGCAGCACGGCCTCGATCCTTTCAACCAACCGTTTCAGCCTCCGTTCCGTACGCCGCCCTCCCGGAAGTGCCTCTCCTTTCCGGAAAAGTTCGTCCGCCAGCGCCAGGGACACCATTAAAGCGAGGCGTTCGCGCGAAATCGATCTCGCCCGTCCGGCGATCTCACGACCCCGCGCCGTAACGTAGGCCGCCAACTCTTCGATGTATTCCGGCTCGTCCCCCTCCAGCCGAACCGTCAGCGGCACTCCCAGTACCTCAACGGTATGCCTCGACGCCGTCACGAATTCCTCCTCATTGCTCCGTCGAACCCCCGTTCCCTTTTTTCCGAGACCGCCTCTTCTGGGACCGCGCTCATAACTTCGCCAATATCTCTTTCACCTTCGCCTCGGCCAGTTCCGCATTTCGCTCCAACCGCTCCGCCTTTTTCCGCCAGGCTTCCCACTCCGGATCGGGTTTTCTTAAACGCGCTTCCAATTCCCCTACGCGCACGCGTAGTTCTTCATTCTCACGGAGCAATTCCTCATACCGGCGAAGCAGCGCCTCCACGGCGTCCTCGATACACTCGATGGGATCCTCTCCGGTTCCTGGGGTACTTCGTTTCATCCGTGGGATCCTATCCAGATCGCGTCCAACGAGCAACAACACGCTGCATATCCAAGAACGGAACGAAAAAATAACCGAACTGTGAAATTCATCTTCTCCTTCAACCTGTCGCCTTTTCTCAACACCTGTTGACACCTGTCACGGCGCAGCGGAGGCCTCTTTCTCTGTAACTCTTCCCGTTTCAAAGGCTTCTCCGCGCCCCACCCCTCCTTCCGGCGGGCACGTCCCTTGCCTCCCCTCTTTCACACCCAGAAAACTCTTTTCTCAAGGAGGAAATCCAATGCCCGATCTTTCCAATCGAAATCGACTCGGAGGGGCTCAATCAGACCCCCCGCACGCAAACCCCGTTTTCTCATCAAACAGATCGAAACTCGGGCCGAAACCAAACTCCTTTCCCTCGCGCAGCGTTTTGGAAGGCGGGAAAAAATTCCGTTCTCCTTTCGCAATTATCTTTTGCCTCACTCTCCTCTTTCCCTCCTTCGGCTCTCCCCTCTCAGCCGCCGAAACAACCCCGGTCGGCCCCTATTTCCTCGTCTCCGATTCCTCTTCGATCGAATCCTTCCCGCTCGAGCGTACGGAGGTTCGCGTCGAAATCGCCGGCGTCATCGCACACGTCACTGTTCGCCAGGATTATCGAAATCGAGGAACGGAACCGATCGAGGCCGTGTATGTCTTTCCCGCCTCGACCCGCGCCTCCGTAACGGGAATGGTGATGAAGATCGGAAACCGAACGATCCGAGCCGAGGTGAGACGGCGGAAAACCGCGCGACTCCTCTACGAAACCGCGAAAGAGCAGGGGCGTCGTACCGCTCTGCTCGAACAACACCGTTCCAACGTCTTCTCGACCAACGTCGGAAATATTATGCCCGGAGATCACGTCTCGGTTGAACTTCAATACGATAAAATCGTGCCGCTTGTCCGCAAGGAATACACCTTCGTCTTCCCCACCGTCGTCGGTCCGCGGTACGTCTCGGCCGAGGAACATTCCTCCGCAACTCCTTCCGCCTTCACATCAAATCCGACACTGAAAAACTCCTCCGATTCCCGCCTCCCTCAATTTCTCTTTCACCTCACCCTCTCCTCTCCGATTCCCATAACGAAGCTTGTATCCCCGACCCACGAAATCGAAACACTCTATCCCGAGCCGACAACCTGTGAAGTCACTTTGAAGCCGAAAAACGGATATCCGGCCGACCGTGATTTCATCCTGAAATACTCGCTCCGCGGCAAGGAACCGCAGGCCGGCCTCCTCCTTCTCCCCCCGGACGTTCAAACGGAAATCGACACGACGACCGATACCTCCGGATACTTCCTCCTCTTGCTTGAACCCCCGCAGCGAATCGAAACGAAAACGCTTCCACCGCGTGAACTCCTCTTCATTCTTGACGTCTCCGGCTCGATGCATGGATTCCCTCTCGAAATCTCAAAGGCGGTCGTTCGCAACCTTCTTCTCCGGCTCAAGCCCACCGACTCCTTCAACATTCTCCTCTTCGCAGGTTCCTCGTCGACACTCGCTGATTCCCCGATTCCCGCCACTCCAGAGAATCTCCGGCGCGCCTTGGCGCTCGTCGAAAACCAAACCGGAGGCGGAGGTACAGAACTCCTCTCCGCGCTCGAATACGCCTTCGCGCTCCCTCGTCACTCCGGGCTCTCCCGGACAATCCTTCTTCTCACGGACGGCTACGTGAACGTCGAGGACAAAGCCTTCCGCCTCGTACGCGAAAACCTCGACCGAAGCAACTTCTTCGCTTTCGGCGTCGGCTCCGCCGTCAATCGGGCGTTGATCGAGGGGCTGTCGCGGGCGGGAGGCGGAAAGCCCTTCGTCGTAACGCATCCCCGCTTTGCCGCCCGGGCGGTGGCGGATTTCGTCGATCTCGTCTCTCACCCGGTCGCCACGGACCTTTCGCTCACAGTGGACGGAGCAGGACTCAGCGCGTTTTCCCCCAGGCGCATTCCCGATCTCTTTCAGGGAAGACCGATCGAGGTCTTCGGAAAATGGAACGGGAGCCTCGCCGGTGCGCTCCACCTTCGGGGACGAATCGGAAGCCGCCTCTTCGAGAAGACCTTCCCTATCGCCGAAGGAAAACGTTCCCGAAAGCACCGCGCTTTAAGGACTCTCTGGGCACGCTCGCGGATCGCCGAATTGGAGGACGAATATGCCCTGAACTCCGATCAGACCACGCTGGAACGCATCGCCGACCTCGGCATTCGCTATTCCCTACTCACCCGAGCCACCTCCTTCGTCGCCATCGATGAGATCGCTGTCAACTCCGGCGGCCGAAGGAAGGTGGTCCGCCAACCTCTCCCTCTTCCCTCTGGTGTCAGCACGCTCGCCGTCGGCCTTGATGCCGAGGGCCTGGCGGGAATCGTAACGACCGGTTCGGAAAGTTTCCCTCCTTCAACGGTTTTCCTCTCTATTCTCTTTCCCTTCCTCTTTATCACCCTCGCCCTCTTCTATTGCGGGCGATCACCGGTGGGGAAGGGGAAACCCACCGGGGGCGGTCGATTCCCGAACGCCCCGTGAAATACCGTACCCAAACGATTCGCAGCGTGCTATTCGGCGGAATCCTTCTCTACGGAGCAACACTCTTCGGCCTCATCTTCTCCGCACTTGCCGGCGCCGGGAACGCGGCTCGATGGGGTTCCGGGACTCCACAAATGAATCTCCAGAAAACCAATTGGAAAACAGAGATTTCCACGGCACTCGCACCGGCCGATACGGCTGTCTTCGTCTTCATCGTGGGAGATGATCAGACATTGAAAAATCCCTATCTCGATCGGGCCGAGCGTTATTATCGCGCTCACCGGGCGGATCTCGGAGGGGCGAATCTCCGAGTCGTTCGCCGGGCGCAATCCTTGAGCGAAATCCTCGCGCTCCTTCGTTCCGAATACCGGCAACACGGGACGTGTGTGGGACGGCTCATCATCGTCGCGCACGGAAATCCTTGGTCGGGGCTACGGTGTCCCGTCGTTAAGGCTCGGGAACGCCTGACGCCGGAGACACTGCAACGAGCGCTCGAGCAACGTAGAATTCGCCCCGCGGAAGAAGAACTCTTCTTGAAAGGCGCCGTGATCGAGATCCGCGGCTGCGGTGCCGGAAGAATCCGCGGCTTACGAACCGCGCTCAAGAAACTCTTTCCTATCACACAGAAATCGCTTCGCCTCGTTCTCCCGAAAGGTTATGAACTGTATCTTCCCGAAAGTTCCGGTTCCCGATCCCTCTACCGTGTCAATGCAACTCCGTGGACCGTGTTCTATCCCTCCGGCTATTATCCGGGAGAGATCCGCTTGGCGAGAAAATTTCAACGACTCTTCGGAAGAAGGCTCGAATGGCGAAAGGCCCTGAAACGCCGCGGATTCGCTCCTCTGTCATTTCCGTTTTCTCTGGAATACGAAATTCCCGTGGAATGGATCGTTCTCTATCCTGACGGTGGGCGCCCCTCGGTCACGACGATCGGGAAACAAATGTCCTGGCTGAAAAACCGCCGCGATTTGAAGAGATACCTCGCCCGACGGGGATTGAACCTTGATCAATTCACGTGGCATGTCGCTCCAGTGCAACGCTCTGACGGAGCAGGCGGCCGAATTCCGGCGATCCGCGCCCTGGGAATGACAACCGCCGTAACGATCCTCGAACCGGACGGTCATCCAACACATTCTTTCCAAGACGGATGTTTCAGCGTTTTCATAAGGTCCCCCCTTGATATTGCGGGAATTCCGAGGCCGTAACGGTACATTAAAACCGTTCCCAAATTTTCGAACGTCAAACATTGAACGAACATACTTTTCTTTTTCCTGTTCCCTTTTTTCTTTTGCCTTTTGATTTTTGCCTTTTTTCCGTGCCATTCCGTGTATTCCACGGTTCTCCGGCGCTCTATGTCTTCCGTGCAATCCGTGGTTCCTACCTCTTCGCACCTTCCATAGTCTTTTCCGGGCGGTCCAAGATAATCGTCACCGGCCCCTCGTTCGTAAGTTTGACATCCATCATTTCTTGAAACCGTCCGGTTACCACCCGCACTCCCGACTCCTCCCGAAGAATCTTGACGAATCGCGGAAACGCCTCTCTCGCCTCTTCCACCGGCATCGCCTCCGAAAAAGAAGGCCTCCGTCCTTTTCGCGCATCGCCGAAGAGCGTGAACTGGCTTACAACAAGAATCTCGCCCCCGATCTCCATTACGCTCTTCTCGAAATGCCCGCCGGGCTCACCGGGAGCCGGTGGAAAAATACGAAGATTAGCGACCTTCCTCGCCATCCAACGAAAGACTTCCTCCGTATCCGAACGCGCGCATCCCGCAAGCAGAAGAATCCCTCTTCCGATCTCCGCGATGACCTCGCCGCGAACCGAAACGGAAGCGCTTGAGACCCTTTGAATCACACATCGCATAAAAGAGATTCTCCACGGGAATTCGACTTAAGTAAACGTTACGGTTTCCGAAGGGCGCTGGGCGAAAAATGAACATCTTGTGGCAAATCAAGCCACGTTTTCCTGAGCGACAGCTCCGGAAGTTGAACCGAAAAAGACTGATCAGAACCGGAGGCGGAATACGGGGCCAAGGGAGATTCCGCGACACTGATGCGCCTTGAAATGACACGCGGGTACTGAAGAAGTACGGATCTAGGGACAGGCGCTTTCAGAAGACGCGGTACACGGCGAAGTTGACCAGATTGCGGAAGAGCGCGGGATCACACGCGTACTCCTCCACTTCCTCCAGAGCCTCGAGCGCTTCCTCCGCAAATTCACGCGCCCGCAACCGCGCCTTCTCGACATATCCCCCTTGACGGATCGCATCCACCAGCGGAAGCACCTCGCCTTCCTCGGCCCGTCGCAACAATCCTTTCGCCTTCTTCGGCTCCGCCTCTCGGAAAAGAATCACCGGCAACGTCAGTTTCCCGCCCCGAATGTCCAGAAGAAGATCCTTTCCGACGAGTTCCTCCTCGCCGGACCAATCCAGAATGTCGTCGATCATCTGAAACGCAATGCCGAAGGCTCTCCCGAATCGATCCATAATCCGTTGCAAAGCGCGATACCGCTCCCTCCCGCCGTTTCCCTTCTCCCCGTCCGCCCCGATGTGCGCCCCTGCCCGCGCGCACGCGGAAAAGAAGGCCGCGGTCTTCCTCGTGATCATCTCCTCATAACGCCGCGCATCGACCTCCTCCCCCTTCAAGGCCCCCAGCGTCTGCCACGCCTCCCCCTCCACCATCGACGCCGTCCCGGTCGTTACGATTCGCAGAAGTTCGGGATCCTTCATCTCCAGAAGGCGGTTAATGATACGAACGTAGAGCAGATCCCCCGCCAAGATCGCTCCGGTCGAACCATAGGACCTGTGAAGCGTCGCCACTCCGCGTCGCTCGAGCGCCTCGTCGATGACATCGTCGTGAAGGAGCGACGCGAAGTGAATTCCCTCGACGCAGGCTCCGACGCGCACCGCTTTTGAGATACGCTCGTCCTCCGCCGACGCGCCGGAGGATCCCGCCGCCATCACGGCGGCTCCGATGCAGATCGCTCCCCGCAGCCTCTTCCCCCCGTCGATAAGTCGCGCGGCGTCGGGAAAGAACTCACCGAGTTCGCTGCATACCAGATGTTCCACCTCGGACTCGAGTCGCCGCAGGCGTTCCGCTATCGGGGAAAGCAGGCGTTGAAGCACCTCTCGGACTTCCTCTTCCGTGACCTCGCGGAGGGCTCCTCCCGTCAGCGAAGTCGGCGGAGCATTCATAGCACGATCCTTTTCATCGCCGTTACGATCGGATCGAAAAGAGCCGCGGGAAAGATTCCAAGAGCCAAAAGGACGATCGCCGAGAAACCGGCGACGATGCCATACAGCATCGGCGGCTTCCTCCAACCCGCCTCTTTTTCTTCCCCGCCCGCCGTTTCTGGATCGGAAAACGTCATCCGAATCATTCTGACATAATAATACGCCGCCATCAACGAATTGAAGAGGGCGACGAGCAAGAGTCCGATGTGTCCGGCCTCGTAGGCCGCCTTGAAGACCGAAAGTTTCGCCCAGAAGCCCGCCGTGGGCGGCAATCCGGCCATCGAGGCCAGCGTAATCGTGAAGGCCACGGCCAAAAACGGCGACCTCGTGAAGAACCCCTTGAGCCGATCGACGGACCGCTTCCCCGCCGCCAGCGGGTCCTCCGGGGAAGAATTCTCGATGATTCCCAGAATGCAGAACCCTCCGATCACCGCCGGCACATAGGCCGCGAGATAAACCGCCGTGGCGACCAGCCCCCCCGTCGCCGAGAGTTGCAAGGAAGCCGCAATTCCCATCAAAAGAAAACCGGTGTGCGAAATGGAGGAATACCCCCAGAGGCGACCGAGGCGTTGCTGAAAGAGCGCAGCGCCGTTTCCCAAAAAGAGCGTCGGAGCGGCAAGTCCTATGACGGCCAACGTCAGGACCTGCGGAGCCGCCCCGCCTGAGATGACGATTCGCCCGAGGGCTCCGAAGGCGCCCGCTTTCACCGCCGCCGCCATAAAGGCTCCTACCGGAGCCGGCGCCGCCTCGTAGGCATCCGGCATCCACGCGTGGAACGGCACGGCCGCGATCTTGAAGAAGAGACCTGAAAGAAAAAGCAGGATTCCAAGCAACTCATCCGTATTGGAGAAACGCACCGCGGCGTAACGTGTCGTCCCGCTGACTCCCACGATCAATGACAATCCGAAGAGCATCACCGCGGACGCGGTCGCTCCCATAAGGAAATACTTCACGCCCGCCTCGACGCCGGCACGCGTTCGAGCGCGGACCACGAGCGGATAGAGGGGCAGCGAGGCCAGTTCGAGCGCGATCACCGTAATGAGAAGATCGCGCGACGCGGCGAGAAACGTCAACCCCGCCAGACTCAAGAGAATCAGGCCGGTGAATTCTCCGGGAGCCGTTCCCTCCGGAGGGAGAAACGATTCCTCCTCCCGTCCCGAACCTCCGTCTCGTTCCGGCTCGCATTCCTTCTCCTCTTCTCCCTTCGTCGCACGGCTGGCCCACGCCGCCAGCGGATGCGAGTGATGGCCGGAGATCAAGGCCAAAACCCCCGCGCCGATAACGATCCCGCGCATCACGGCGGTCCAGCCGTCCACGGCGATCGCCCCGAGAAAGACCGAGTACGGCCCGGCTCGATAGGTATGCCCGGCGGCAAGCAGGGCCAAGATCGCCCCCAAGGCCCCCAACATCGGAAGCCGCGATGCCTGCCGCCGTCCCAACAACATCTCGGTGCTCATCACAAAGAGCGCTGTTCCAATCAAAACGATCTCCGGGAGAACCCCCACGCTCGAAAGCCAACCCATTCCGGATCCGACCGCGCCGTTCACCGCAACCCTCCGAGAAGCCCTTCGATCGCCGGGCGAATCCAGGAATAAACGGTTCCGTGCGGTGCGACGCCTACGACCACGAGAAGAATCGCGCAGAGAGCGACGAAGAACAACTCTTCCGGAAGGATTCCGTCCCAGCGTCTCCGAAACTCGGGATCCGCTTCCTCGAATGCGACAAAGCGGAAGAACTTGAGCATATAGGAAGCGGAGAGGATGACGGCGGGGGCGACGAGGAACGCAAGAAGCGGCCGTGTCGAAAAGACGCCGAAGAAGATCAAAATCTCGGCGGCGAACCCGGCGGTTCCGGGAAGCGCGGCCGAGGCGAAGGCGGCCACGCCGGCCCACCCCGTAAGCGCCGGTTCGATCGTGGCAAGATCTCCGAAACTGGTCAGTTTCCGTTCATGCCGCCTCCGATAGAGCGCTCCGACGAAATAAAAGAGAACACCGGTCGCCACGCCATGGGCGGCCATCTGGAGAAACGCGCCGAGGTACCCTTCGACCGTGAAGGAGAAGAGTCCCAACACGACAAATCCCATATGGCTCACGGACGAATACGCGACGAGCCGCTTGGCGTCGTCCTGCGCATAGGACGCCAGCGCTCCGAAGAGAATTCCGCAGACGGCCAGCACCGAGAAGAACGGCGCCCACTCCCGCGCCAATGACGGAAAGAGCGGCAAGGCGATCACCGCCAACCCGTAGGTTCCCATCTTCAAGAGCACGCCGGCGAGAACGATCGAGCCCGCCGTCGGGGCCTCCGTGTGCGCGTCGGGCAGCCACGTGTGCAGCGGCCAGAGCGGAATCTTCACGAGAAACGCCAAAAGAAAACCGGCGAAGAGAAGTCCCTTGAGCGTGACGGGAAGGGAGAAGATCTTCAAGGTCGTGGCAAGGAGGTCCGGTCGAAGTTTGATGAGAATATCGAGATCGAAGACCATATTTCCGTAAACGCGGGCGGAGACGACTCCGAGTATCATGATGGAGACGAAGAGCGGCAGCGACCCGAAGATCGTGAAGAGGAGAAACTTCAGCGCGGCATAGCGCCTCTTTCTCCCCCCCCAGATGAGGATGAGCAGATACATCGGAATCAGAACCGTCTCGTAGGAGAGGAAGAAGAGAAGGAGATCGCGGGCGGTGAAGACGCCGTAAAGCGCGGTTTGGATGAGAAAGAGCGCCGCGAAGTGGAGCGCGCACGCGGGCCCTTTTTCGGCTGATATCTCCCGCACGGAGGCCGCAACGGCCAAAAGTGTCGAGAAGGCCGTAACCCAAAGCATCAGGTACCCGGGCGCCGTCAAGACCATCTTCCACCGCGCTCCCAACGCCGGAATCCAATTTGCATCGATGAGAACCGTCATTCCGTTTTGCGGAACGTGAAGACCCAACGCGGTGACGGCGATCAGCGAGAGTGCCGCCGAGACGACGGAGACTCTCTTTGCAGCCTCGCCGCGCCGGTGGAAAAAGCCCAACAGGAGAAGAGTGACGGCGGGGAGAAGAAAGGCCAGACGCGCCAGAGTCACCGTCATTTGAGCACCGCCCAAATCAAGACGACAACTCCGAGCACAAGGTAGCCGAGGTAATGCCCGAGATTACCGGTCTGAAAAACGCGCATACTGTCTCCCAGAGCCGCCGTCGCAGCGGCCAGACCGTGCGCCACGGAATCGATGCCGGTCCGATCGAGAATCACGGTCGTCCACCGCGCCAGAGCCCTCACCGGTTCCAAAACGAGGCGTTCGTAGAGGGCATCGAGGCCGAAACCGGACCGAACAAAGAGAGCCACGGCGGAATCCTCGGGCACCCGCTTCCAGTAGAAGAAGGCGGCCGCGATAATCGCAAGGATCGGCCCGAAGGTCGAGGCCGCAACAATCCATCCCCCGTGCTCCTTCATCTCCTCTCCCAGAAGTCCCGGAATCGGAAGATGACCTACGACCAGCGTCCCGATCGCCAAGAGGATCAGCGGCATGAGAATGATCGCCCCCGATTCGTGACACCTCTCCGCCGTGTGGTGATCAAGCCGATCGGACGCGCCGAAGAAGGCAACCACGACCATTCTCGTCGAGTAGATCGCCGTCACGAGGGCGCCGAGAAAGAGCAGCGCGGCGGCGAAAGGATGATGATCTCCGACGGAAACGAGAATCGCGTCCTTGGAATAGAACCCGGCGGTGAAGGCCACGCCGGAGAGACCCGCGGCGCCGATGATAAACGTCGCCGTCGTGCCCGGGATTCGTTTTGCAAGACGTCCCATCCGACGGATATCGAGTTCTCCATGCAACGCGTGCATTACGGAACCGGCCCCGAGAAACAAAAGCGCCTTGAAGACGGCGTGGGTTGCAAGATGAAAAATCGCGGTTCCGCGGCTTCCCACCGCCACCGCCGCCATCATATACCCGAGTTGGCTGATCGTCGAATACGCAAGGATCCTCTTGAGATCGACCTGCGCCCACGCCGCCACGGCCGCGCCGCAGGCCGTCAGGACGGCGATTCCGAGCATCAGTTCGCGCGTCGCCTCCGCGCGAACAAAGACTGGATCCAACCGCGCCACCATATAGACACCCGCCGTGACCATCGTCGCGGCGTGAATCAAGGCGGACACAGGCGTCGGGCCTTCCATCGCATCCGGAAGCCAGACATGCAGCGGAAACTGCGCCGACTTCCCGCAGGCCCCCAGGAAAAGCAGAAGGGCTATGAGGTTTGGCATCGAGACAAGGTCTCTCCCGAAGAAGGAGACCGGCGCTCTCAGAAAATCCGGATCGCTCTGGGCGAAGAAGCGGCCGATGTCGGGAAAGGACGCGGTGCCGGTCAAAAGTGCAAGGAAGAGGAGGCCGAGCAAAAACGCGGCGTCGCCGATCCGGTTCGTGATGAAGGCCTTCACGGCGGCTTTTCGCGGTTCCGGGCGTTCATACCAGAATCCGATGAGACAGTATGAGGCCAATCCGACCCCCTCCCAACCGACGAAGAGCATAAAGAGGTTGTCCGCCAGAACGAGAACCAGCATAAAAGCGATGAACATATTGAGATACGCGAAGAACCGCGGCCGGCTCCTGTCCTCGGCCATATACTCGATCGAATAGAGATGGATCAGTGTTCCCACGCCGAGCACGACGAAGAACATAACCGCCGACAACCGGTCGAGCCGGAAGGCGACATCGACGGAAAGCCCCTCCGTTGCAAAGAAGGTCCAGGCCTTGACGGACAGTTCGGTTCCGCGCAAGGCGTGCAACGCCGCAGGAGCCCCGGTCGCCAGAGCCGCGGCCGCGCACCCCGTCGCCAACCAACCGCTTCCCGCCGCGAATCTCCGGCCGAAAAAGGCGTTGAGAAGCGCTCCGGCGATCGGAAACGCCAAAACGAGAAGCATCGCGGAAGAGGCGTTCATTCCTTCAACCTCCCGACATCCTCGATCGCCACCGAACCGAAGCGGCGATACAAGGCCACAAGGATCCCCAGGCCGACCGCCACCTCGCAGGCCGCCAGAAGGATCACGAAGAGCGCCACCGCATCGCCCTCGACAGGCACAAGCAGATCGGCGCGGCGCGTCAGCGCAACGAGGTTGAGGTTGACGGCGTTGAGCATCAGTTCCACCGAGACGAAGACGACGATGAGATTGCGGCGGATGAGAACTCCCGCCAGCCCGATGCAGAAGAGCGCCGCGGCAAGCGCCTCGACGGAATAGGCATTAACGATCATCGTCCGCCTCCTCCGAAATCTCCTCGCGTCCCGTTCGCACCATCAGGATCGCACCGAGAATCGCCGCGACGACAAGGACGGAGCCGAGTTCGAAGGCGAGGGCGTGGCGGCCCCAATTCCCCCCGGAGCCGATCAGAGGAGAAGCCAGCGCCCGCGCCGTCACTTCGAAGACGACAACCCGAACCCGCTCCAACGCGGGCATGCGCGTCAAGAAGGCCACAAAGACCGCACCGGCCGCCACGACCCCCCAGAGACTCCCCTTCCGAAACGGAGTCTTCAGTTCCTCCACCGGCGCTCCGACCAACATTACGACAAAGAGGAAGAGCACCATAATCGCGCCGGCGTAAACGAAGATCTGCGCCATCGCGAGAAAGACGGCGCCCAAAGCTAGGTAAACTCCCGCCAGAGAGAGCATCGTCAAAACAAGCCAGAGCGCCGCGTGGACGGGATTCCGCCGGGTCACCGCCAGCAAAGCGGAGATGATCATCGCGCCGCCGAAAAGAAGAAACGCCGCCTCTCTCATACCGCGTTCTCCTCCTTCTTCCGCTCTCCGGGTTCCTCTTCGCTTCGGCCCGCAGGCTTCTTCTCAAAAAATCCGGCCCCCGGCCACGGCCGCCGGCGGATCTCCGAAGTCAACCGCGCAGCAAACTCCTTCGTACCGATCCCCTCCTTCGTCGAAAGCGTCTCCTCGTCCGGCCCCCGCCGGACCCCCAGCGCTCCCTTCTCCCCGCGCTCCATCGCGGCCCGTCCCACCGCCAGAAGATCTTCCTTGTGCAAAACGAAGTCGGCGCGGTTCCGAACGGTGTAATCGGTCGACGTCGTGAGGCGAATGGCATCGACGGGACACACCTCCTCGCAGTACCCGCAATAGATGCATCGGCCGAGATCGACGTCGAAGATGTGAAGTTTCTTCGTTCGGTCCTCTTCCACGTGTCCCTCCATCGAGATGCAGGCGGCGGGGCAGACGCGCGCGCAGAGATGGCAGGAGACACAAAGCTCGGTTTCCTTGTCGTCCGTGAAGAAGAGTCCATGGACCCCCCGCCAGCGGATTCCGGTGAACGGTTTTCGATCAGGATACTCCACCGTCACCGGTTTCTTCCCGAGGTGGCGCAGGGTGACACCGAGCCCCTCGAGGATCGCGGCGAGGCCGCGGAACACCGCCGCGATCACAACAGTTTCCCCAACACGGCCACGGCGAGAAGATTGAACGCGGCCAGAGGCGTCAGAACCTTCCAGGTGAAATTCATCAACTGGTCGTAACGAAAACGGGGAAGCGTCGCTCGCAGCCAGATGCAAAAGAAGACATAGGCGAAAACCTTCAGGGCGAAGGAAAGGACTCCGAGAATCCAATACACCCAGGGATTCAGAAGAACCGGCAGGACCTTCGCTAGGGTTCCGATAAAAGGAATGTTCCATCCGCCGAGAAAGAGAACGGCCAGGATCGATCCTCCGAGAAAGATATGCGCGTACTCCGCCAGGAAGAAGAGCGCGAATTTCATCCCCGAATACTCCGTGTGGAATCCGCCCACGAGTTCCGATTCCGCCTCGGGAAGATCGAACGGAGCCCGGTTCGCTTCCGCCACCGCACAGATCGTCGAAATCACAAACGCGAGAATCAAGAACGGCGGAAACCGAAAGAGGTTCCAGATATCCCCTTGGGCCGCGACGATCTCGCGAAGGGACAACGTGCCCGTAAGCATGACGACGGTGAGAATCGCGATCCCCATCGGAAGTTCGTAGGAGATCATCTGAGCCGCCGCGCGCAATCCTCCCAGAAAACTGAACTTTGAGTTCGAGGACCAGCCCGCCAACACGACGCTGTACGACCCGAGCGAGCCGACCGCGAGGAGATAAATCACGCCGACCGGCAGGTCCGCGATCTGAGTTGTTACGATGCGCCCCAAGACCGGCACGTCCGGCCCGATCGGAACCACGGCAAAACCCAGGAAGACGGGAAGAAGTCCCAGGATCGGAGCCAATCGATAGGTCCACGGATCCACTCCCGCCGGCTCGATCCCCTCCTTCGTGAACAGTTTCAGACCGTCGGCGATCGGCTGCCCCAAGCCGAAAAGCCGCGTCTCCTTCGTGAAACGGAAAAGCCGCCCGACGACGGGAAGCGTAGCCAGGATTCCGAATCCGACGCGGTTCGGTCCAAGACGCGCCTGCATCACGCCCAAAACCCTCCGCTCCACCCAGACCACATACGCAATCGCGGTGAGAAGCACTCCGAAAAGGAGCGCCGTCTTGAGAAACAGGATCAACATGAGAAGGCCTCCTCCGGAGGAAAGGGCGAGAAGTCACGGGACCGCTCGAGATGTTCGCGCAGTTGACGCAGATAATCCGAGCGGGATGCCAATAATCCTTCGTGCTCGCGGGAGCCGGGCAATCCGGCCCCCGGCAACCGGCCGCCTTCCTCTCCCCCTCCTCCGACTCTGACACGAGGATCACTCAGCGCGGGAAAGTCCTCCCGCGCAGCTTCGAGAAGCGCTTCCGGAGTAAGCGGAAGCGAATCGCCGAGCAGATTCGCAAGCGTTCCCCAGATCGCTGCATCCGGCCAATTCTCTCCCACGACGCGTGAAACCGCTTCGGCTTCCTGAAGCTGGTGTGCGGCGTTGAGATAGGCGCCGGGCTTCTCGTAAGGCAGCGCCGCCGGAAACACGATCTCCGCCTCTTCCGAAAGCGCCGTTCGATGCGCACTCGAGACAATCAACGCTTGGCATCCGCCGGGGCGTGCGTTCAAATGAAGCGGCCCGGCGGCCAAGAGTATCTCCGCCTCCGATAATTTTTCATCCAATACACTCCTCCGGAATCCAAAAAGCCCCAACCCCCGGGAGTTCGCCTGAGCCGAGGGCAAAAGAAGCGGGTAATCACCCCCGCGAACCATCTCCATCACCGCACTCAGCGTTTCCTCCGACAACGCCTCGACATCCGGAATCAAGACGGTGCCCACGGGAAGCGCGCGGATCGCGTCCGGTTCCAATTCCCGAACCTCGACACAGTGCCGCGCGATGCGATACGGCGGGCGGCCGAAGGCGCGCAGAGCAAGCCCCCGTTCCTTTCGGGCCTCCGCCAGAAGAATCGTGAGGACATAATCGCGCTCCCACGCTCCCGCTCCGATGAGCGCCACGCCCGAAGCGCGTGTGACCTCGTCAAACTCGACCGTACTCCCCGAAATCCCGCATTCTCGGGATAATCTCTCCAAGACGTCGCCCTCGCGGCTCTCCGCCGCCTTCGCCGCACCGATCCGCTTCGCAAGCCGTTCGAAAGCAAAGAGATCTTGGACCGAAAGGAATCCGGAGGCGAGCGCGACCATCTTCGAGTTCTTTGCCCCGCGAAGCATCGTTTCCGCTTCCTCCAACGCCTCCCGCCACGGAACTTCGACCAATCTTCCTTCCCGGCGCACCCGCGGTTTCTCGATTCTTTCTTCGCCGACATGAATATCGAAACCAAAACGGCCGAGGGAACAGAGCCGACCTCCGTTGTTCCCGATCTCGTGATCCGATTCGATCTTTGCGATCCGGTTCCGGGACGTCCTCGCCACGATCGTGCACCCATGGCCGCAATGAGCACAAATCGTCGCCCGGTGCTCATATTCCCAATCCTTCTTCCAATATCGGGACGGCTCCTGCGTGATGGCCCCGGTGGGACAGAGATCGACGCAGGAGCCACAGTGGTCGCAATGCAACGGCCCGTCGGCGAACGTGGAGATGACCGTTTCGTGACCGCGATAATCCGTCGTCAATGCGTAGCAGTCGTGAATCTCGGCGCAGACCCGCACACAACGCGTGCACTGCACGCACTTGTACCGGTCGAAACGAATTAACGGACTCCACGGTTTCTCGTTGTAGTCGACACCGGAAAGACCGGGGGGCTCGTAATAGGAGACTCGGTGCGGCCCGAACTCGTACGTAAAATCCTCCAATTCGCAATGACCCGTCGCCTCGCACTTCGGACAATCCAGAGGATGGAAGCGCAAAACGTGGTCGAGAACCTCTTTATGTGACTCGAGCGCCGCGTCTCCTTGCGTCCGCACGATCATCCCTTCCTTCACCGGAGTCGCGCAAGACGGCTGAAGTCCCCGCATCCCCTCGATCTCAACAAGACACAATCGGCAAGCGGCGACCGGTTTCAAACGGGGATGGTAACAGAAACGCGGAATCGTAATCCCCGCCGCCCGCGCCGCCTCCAGAACGACCGTCCCGGCCGGAACCGCGACGAAGCGGTCATCGATCCTGAGTTTCACCGTCTCCGGGGCGGACACCTTCTCTGATTCCCCCATCACATCCGCTCCCGTCCGCAGCCGCCCCCCCGCACGTGCGCCTCGAAATCATCGCGCCATTTCCGGAAGATCGCGCCGAAGGACCACATAGACCCCTTCGCCAAGGGACAGAAACAATCCGCGAAGATCCGCTTCGGCATTTCCTCGAAATATCTCAAGTCTTCCTCCGACCCTCTCCCGTCGAGAATCGCCTTCAGTGCCTCCTCAACCGTGGTCGTACCGTCTCGGCACGGCGTGCACTTCCCGCAGGATTCGTGCGCGTAAAAATGGATGACGTTCTCGGCCACGTCCACCATACACCGGGAATCGTCAACCACGATGATCCCGGCGGACCCGAACATACTGTCGAGCTTCGCGACCGACTTGAAATCCATCGGAACATCGATCTCGTCCGGAGCAAGCGGCGGAGCCGAGGACCCCCCGGGAAAGACGGCTTGGAGAGAACGTCCCGGCCGGCATCCTCCGGCGAACTCCTCGATGATCTCACGCAAGGTGACTCCCATCGGCGCTTCGACGACGCCCGGGTTCACGACATCCCCCGAAACACAGAAGAGTTTCGTTCCGTGGGCGTTCTCCGTCCCCAGGGAATGCCACCATTCCACACCGCGCTCCAAAATCAATGAAATACAAGAGAGTGTCTCGACATTGTTCACCACGGTCGGCCGACCGAAGACGCCGTGCGTAACGGGGAAGGGAGGCTTCAACCGCGGTTGGCCGATCTTGCCCTCGAGCGATTCCAGCAAGGCCGTCTCCTCGCCGCAGATGTAGGCCCCCGCCCCCGGATGAACGAAGATCTCCAGCGGAGCGATGAGTTCCTTCGCCTCCGCAATGGCCTCTTCCAGAATCCTCCACGCCCTCACGAACTCGCCGCGGATGTAAATGTATGCACGTTCCGCTTCGAGCGCGTGCGCGGCGATCGCCATTCCCTCGATCAATCGGTGCGGATCCCGCTCCATAATCTGCACGTCCTTGAAGGTCCCCGGCTCCGACTCGTCCGCGTTGCAGACCAGATACCGCGGCCGCGGCGCCTTCGTCGCAAACTCCCATTTCATTCCCGCCGGAAAGCCCGCTCCGCCGCGCCCCTCCACCACCGCCGTCTTCACCAACGCAACAACTTCGGCCGGCGCCATCTCCCGCGCTCGCTTCAAACCTCTGTATTCCCCGTAATCCGCCAGTCTCGCCGTTCGGCCCAATTCGAAGCGTTCTGAAAGGTACACCGTCGTCTTCATTCGTGCGGCTCCTTCCTCCAACGCTCCACCAAACCGGCGACATCCTCGGGTTTCACGTTGTCGTAGTAATCCGAATCGTTAACCTGCACGACGGGGGCCTTGTCGCACCACCCCAAACACTCCACGCGCTCGATGGAAAACTCTCCGTCCGGAGTCGGTTCTCTCAGATCGACACCGAGAACCTCCTTGAAGGTTTCGATCACTTTGTTCGCGCCTCGCAACGCACACGACAACGTACCGCAGACCATAATCACCTGGCGGCCGCAAGGCTTCTCGCGAAAGAGGCTGTAAAACCCCACGACGCGGGAGACGTCCCCGGGGGCGATCCCCAGAACGAACGCCGCCTCGCGCTGAACGACCGGGGGAAGAAAGCCGAAACGCCGGCGCAACCGGTGAAGCAAAGGGATCAGCGCCGCGCGCCGCGTCTCGTAACGCGAACACAGTTCCTCTATCTCCGGCCGTATTTCCCGAAGAAACTCTCGAACCTCCTCCCGCGCCGGTGTCCTCATTCCCTTCCCTTCCCGCGACATTCTCTCCCCCGCGCTCATCGATCCACCTCGCCCAATACCACGTCGATCGAACCGATGATCGCAACCAGGTCCGACAACATTCCGCCTTTCGCCATCCTCTCCAACGCCCCCAGACTCACGAAACAGGGACTGCGATAATGGAGCCGAAACGGTCTTCCGCTGCCGTCGGAAGAGACGAAGACCCCCAATTCTCCCCGCGGGGTCTCCACCGCCCGGTAAACTTCGCCCTCTGGGACCTTGAATCCATGAATCGCAATAATCCAGTGGCGGATCATCGCCGCCATATCTTGATAGATGTCTTCCTTCGGGGGAGGAACGACAAGATCGTTCTCAGCCAGGTACGGTCCCGGCTCCGCCGCTTCCAATGCCTCCAAGGCCTCTCGGCAGAGGCGCACGGACTCCCGCATCTCCTCCATCCGAACGAGGAACCGCGCGTAACAGTCTCCCTCGTCCCGTGTAATCACCCGCGGTCGAATCTGATCGTAGGCGGCGTACGGCTCGTCCACACGAATGTCCCGCGCCACTCCCGACCCCCGCAAGACCGGCCCCGAAAGACCGTACGCGATCGCATCCTCCGCCGAAATGTATCCCACCCCCTTCAATCGCCGGATGAAGATCGGATTCTCCGTCAGGAGCGCTTCGTAGGAATCGATCTTCTCCGGTAACCGGTTCAACACCTCCCGGCACCACGAGAAGAACCGCGGGGAAGGCGGAGTGTAAAAGCCGCCGATACGGATGTAGGAGTAGGTCAACCTCGCACCGCAGGCCTCCTCGAAAAGATCCTGTATCTCCTCGCGATCCCGAAAACAATAGAGGATCGGTGACATCGCTCCGAGATCGAGGGCGTGCGTGCCCAGCCAAACCATATGCGAAGCGATCCGCTGTAACTCACACAAGAGAACGCGCAGAAGGCGCGCGCGAAGCGGAATCTCCAAGCCCAACAACGCCTCGACAGCCTCACACAACGCCAGGTTCTGCGTCATCGAAGCGACATAATCCATCCGATCCGTGTGGGGAATCGCCTGGACGTATCGATCCCGTTCCCCTAATTTCTCCGCGCAACGATGCAGATACCCGACACGGGGAACCACCCGCTCGATCGTCTCGCCGTCCAATTCCAGTTCCAGTTTGAGCACACCGTGCGTCGAAGGATGTTGGGGCCCCATCTGGAGATACATCGTCTTTCGTCCCCCCGCCCCTTCCTCCGATACGATCTCGATACGCTCCGCGGGAAACGCTCCTCCCGAACGGCCCTCCGAAGGCTCTCCCGAATGCCGGCGCACCGTGTTCTTTTCCACCGCGGCTTGGTTCATCGATGCCCTTCCCAATTCCAGTTCTCATACCCCGTGACGGGATAGTCCTTCCGCAGTGGGTGTCCCTCCCAGTCCTCCGAAAGAAGAATCCGTTCGAGACTGGGATGGCCCGAGAACCGGATCCCCATTAAATCGAAAACTTCGCGTTCGAGAAACTCCGCCGCGGGAAAGAGCGACACGAGGCTCGGCGCGGCTTCCTCCTCCTCGAGATGCGTCTTGAGCGAAATCGTCGTCTTGCCGGGAACAGCGGCGAATTGTCCGATCAGTTCGAAACGCCATTCGCCCCTGTGGGGCCGTTCCAACCAGTCCGTCGCCGTCAGGTCCCTCAAGAAACGGTACCCGTAATCATCGCGGAGTGCGGCGGCCGCATCGCTCCATTTCGCCGGCGGTACAACGACTCCACGCTCGTAGATCCTCCCCGAAAAGGCCTCCGCAAGTGCCGAAGCGACCGCTTCGTCGATCGTCAAGCCCCTCGGAACGACGATCTTCGGCGGTACGGCTTCCTCCCAATTCGGAACAGGCCATCTTCTCACCGCCACTCGAAGGCTCCTTTGCGCCACGCATAGAGATAGCCGATACCCACGATGACGATGAAGAGCAAGGCTTCGAAGAGAAAGAAAAGCCCCTCGGCGTGATATTGCGCCGCCCAGGGCCAGAGGAACAACGCCTCCGCGTCGAAAAGAAGAAAAAGCATCGCGACGGAATAAAACTTCACCGAGAAGCGACCCCGGGTGTCTCCGATGGCGGGATTGCCGCATTCGTACGGCTCGAGTTTTTCGCGGGTCGGCCGGCTCGACCGAAAAAACCGCCCGATGACCACCGCGCCCAGACCCACACAAACGGCGCCCAGAAGCATCAACAAGGGGCCCCAGTAGGGAGAAACGTTCGAGAGAAGAAGGCGGCTCACGATAAACTAGCCCGCCAACGCCTCGCTGATCCGCTTCACCCCCTCCTGGATCTTCTCCATCGAGGTCGCGTAAGAGAGGCGAACGTAGCCCGGCGTCCCGAAGGCCTCACCGTGAACAACAGCAACATTGACCTCTTCCAAAAGATATTCGGTCAGGGCCAGCGAGGAATCGATCCTCCGCCCGCGGTGCTCACCATAAGTCCCGGCCACATTCGGAAAGACGTAAAACGCTCCTCCGGGCATCAGACACGAAACGCCGGGAATCTCATTCAGGAGGCGCACGATCTCCCGCCGCCGCTTCTCGAACTCCGCCACCATTCCCGCCACAACGTCCTTCGGTAAGCGATACGCCGCCACCGCTCCTTTCTGCGAAAACGAGGTCGCGTTCGATGTCGAATGACTCAATTGCGCACTCATCGCCTTGATTACTTCCTTCGGTCCCGCCGCCCATCCGATCCGCCATCCCGTCATCGAAAATCCCTTCGAGGCTCCGTTGACCACGATCGTCCGCTCGCGCATCCCGGGAAAGGTCGCAATCGAAATATGTTTCCGGCCATCGTAGATCATCGGTTCGTAGATCTCGTCCGAAAGCACGATCAAGTCTTTCCGACACGCCAACTCCGCCAATGCCTCCAGATCGCCGCGCTCGAGTACGGCACCGGTAGGATTCGCCGGCGAATTCAACACCAACATCCGAGACCGCTCCGTCAAAACCGCCTCGACATCCTCCACGCGAAGCCGAAACCCGTCCTCTTCGCGCGTCCGAACGATCACGGGAACTCCACCCGCCAGCCGCGCCTGCTCCGGATACGTGACCCAATACGGAGCCGGAATGATCACCTCGTCGCCGTCATCCACCAGCGCCATCGTGGCGACGTAGAGAGCATGTTTGGCTCCCGTCGTCACGACCACCTCGTCGGCGGAATACTCTAAATCGTTCTCTCGAGAAAGTTTCTTGACGATCTCTTCCTTCAGTTCCGGAATGCCGCCCGCCGGCGTGTATTTCGTAAACCCTGCCCTCAGAGCCTCGATCGCCGCTTCCTTGACCGGCTCCGGCGTGTCGAAATCCGGCTCCCCCGCCCCGAAACCGATCACATCCTTCCCCGCGGCCTTCAGAGCCTTCGCCTTCGCCGTAATGGCCAGGGTCGGCGAGGCTCCGACCGCACCCACTCGTTTCGCTATCCGTAACGCCATCCTTCTCGCACCCTCCTCCTCTTCCTTTTTCCGATTTCACCCTTCTCCGTTTCGCCGATCACCGGAGAAGCCGCCGGGAACCGGAAAGCCAGATTCCGGAACGCGTCCAAGACTTCAAAATTCAAACATCTCCAATTTGTGAAACGACGCACAAAATGAGCCGTCATTATAACGAGCCCCTCTCTCGGGGTCAAATTTGAAAAAAGGCGGCGGATGAGGATTTGTTTTGTAGGTAGGGCTGGACAGGCGCAATCGCCTTGGAAAGGCTTCGCGGGCCGTTGGAGACGTCCAGGGATGGACGTTTAGGCGTTGCCTCGGCGGGGTAGGGCGGACGAGGGCATCCGCCCCTCCATTGCTGGTCCACCGATGGAGGCCCCGGCGTCCTCGACGGGACGAACACGGACGAGAACAAGCGCGGTAGCGTCTTTTTCCGCCCCTACTCCTGCCTTCGCCCCCGTGCTTGATCCTTCTCCTTTTTGCCGTTGTGCTTGCCCTT